>JAQYWO010000326.1 GCA_029379215.1 Rhizonema sp. PD37 | reverse complement strand
TTTTGTACTCTTTATTTGTTTTTTACGGGTTTATTCGGTAGGTGCAAGATCTGAGATAAAGTAAGAATCAATGTGATCGCCATCTCTATAATTTATTAGAATCTATTGGGCAACCTTTAACCACCCAAAAACCTGCTCTACAGTTAAATCCAGTGTTAAGAATTTTGGTATCGGTAAGGCCTCATCACCTGTTAACTCGAGAGGTTCCTGCCCAGGAATAAATACTAAAATTAAGCGCTCCAGAGGATCAATTAACCATCCTAATTGAGTACCATGTCTTAAGCAGTGTAAAATATTACTAATAACTTTAGTAGCCCTCTGGTCTGGTGAGAGAATTTCTATCGTCCAATCAGGATAAAATTCAAATGCATTGGGTACTTCACCATCAGCTTCAAAGGGAATTCGTTCCCAAATGAATACGGTAGCATCAGGCACAATAGAACGCCCTCCAAATGTACAGCGCAATTCTGGAAACGCAAGAGCAATTTTTGGTATTTCTGCGACTTGATTGACAGCGTTACAAAACTTGAGTTGTAGACGAGAGTGTTTGCCTTGAGGCATGGGCTTTTGATAGATTTGACTGTCAATAAATTCACTAGCAGGCTTGGTTTCTGGCAGGAGTAGGAATTTTTCGAGTGTTAAGGATGGAGTTCGTGCTGTTGTCATTGCTACTCTGCCGAAATTTTACCGTCTTTATCAATTTATCGTTGAGATCAAGTTTTTGCAATTATAACTCTACTTTGAGTGTTGTTTCCCTTTATTGATTCTAAACCCATTATACTGCTTAAGAGTTATCAATTGATATTTAAGATTATCTAAATTGTGTTTTTTTGGGTAATTGGAAATATCAATTTGAAAATTTAATTGTTCATTTTTCAAGAGATTTTTACAATCATCTTTGTTGCTAAAACAAGCACATATTACTAAACTCAAGTTTAGGCATTAATTCTCTGTGAGTGACATACGTATAATTCGATGCTTACTTATAAAGTAAATCTGTATAACTACTGTTATTTTATATTAACAACATAGATAAATAAGAGGATAGACAAAAAAAACTAACTGTATGAATTTATGTAAGGGTTTGTAGTTGCGATACTCGCTCGCAGAGTATCACAACTACAAACCTTTATTTATTTGTGTGGATCTGCTTAGAATTTAAGTTGGATATTGCCCTACTAATTATTACAGAGTGCTTGTACTAACGCTTCTATTCCAGCTTGACTGGTGAAATAGGTGAGATGGTCGCAAGCGGTATCTGGTGATATAATTCTGGGCTGAGGGTTTCGCTCTAGGCTAACACTTTTGATGCTTTCCAATGTCACGGCGATATCGTTTGGTTGAGTGAGAAACACCTTATTTACAACACTATCTACAGCAGAGCCAAATAATTTCTGCATCAGTCGCTGTAATTGACTGGAGTTTTTTCCAGATTCAATTTGTAGTGCTTCAGAACGAATCGAGCGATCGCCGGCAATTATAGTGTACTGGATCTTGGGGTCAAGATTCTTAGCGATACTTTGGATAAAATCGCTTTGGGATTGCATTTGATCCAAAGCCTTATCGTTAGCATCCAAAAACGCCAGCAATGCGGTAATAATATTTATAGGCCAAGCAACACTGGAAAGTTGATTTAACCCTATACCAAGAGCAGTAAAAGCCCAATCTTGCATTTTAGGCCAAGGAGAACCAGCGTTAGGTGTACCTAACATCACTAAGTGTTGAACAATTTGATTTCCACCTTTTTCCTCGATAAAAGTACGAGAGATTAAACCACCCATGGAATGAGCAACAATATGTAATTGTTTCCCATGGTTAGCAGTTAAACCAACCTCTTCTAATCTTCGCTTAAGTAGTTCGGCATTTTCTTGAATTGTCGTATTGATATTTTCGTAATCAAAAGCTAGAACTAAGTCATACTTATCTTGGAGATTTTTCTCTTGTCCATTCTCTGTAGTTTTTGCCAAAACGCTAGGAAGTAAACTTTTTGTATCGCCAATAATACCGTGGATGTAAAGTAGAATCTTGTTGGCTGAGGAAACTTTGGCTTTTATATCCTCATTCTCTTGATAAGATACATTTCCCTGTTGAGAAACTTTGGCAATTCTCAAAAGCGGATATTTAAAATTTTGCCCCAAGCTCTTGTACAGCAGTTTTTGGAAAAGTATTTTAATAGAACCTTGCAAACTGCGACTATTGACTATTGGCTCTGGTAAACGTTCTAATGTAATTTCTGTCTTACCATTTCTTGTCACAGCTTTACCTAAAGGTAAGAAAAATTCTCCATCATACGCTATGGGTAAGATATGTTCGTCTAATAATAATGGCTTCTCAACCAATAATTTGAGCGGATTTTCTGGCGTTACACTTTCGTAATTTTGTACATCGACAATTTCCAAAACACTAAACGAACCAGGGCTGCGAGTCATATTAAACTCGTATGGTTCAACTAGGTTTCTTCCGCCGTCTCGTTGAAGAATAGTTTGCTCGTGTAAAAAGATTGGTGCAACTAAATTACTATTCACATCCCGACTACTTGGAGGTAAGGGGTTAAAACTAAATTTACCCTTAAAAGTTGAATGTTCTTGTAGTTGAACACCAGTCAGTAAAGTGGTTGACTCAGATTCTTGTATTTCTACTCCACCAGGTGGTTTCACTAAATGGATTTTGACTTCCTGAGTCATCCAGTTATCGATATATTCTTCTTCTTCTTGCTCCGTTTCACGAGTATAAACTTTGTCCATCAAACGGTTGAGAGTGCCAGATAAACCTGAGGAGCGGTTTACTGGAGGTGGAGAATCTAATCCAGGTTGTTGAAGTAAACTCGCATTGAATTCTCTATTACTGACAATTAATTTGAGAATCGTATCGTATTCATTAATTCCATTCTCTAAATACTTTTTGTTAATGACTAGTTTTAATCTTTTCCCAGTTATACTTTCAGGATGCTTAGACTTTTTTTGAAGAACTATACTATTCTTTTCTTCAAAAAAATCAGTAGTTTCTATGGCGAAGCTTCCGGCTAATTCTACTACTTGATAATACAAGTCTTCATCGCTTTTATTCGTAACTTTGATTTCCACACGTGGTGGTTCCGCCTTATTATCTTTCCAAGTATATTCCCCTCGCAAAGCAGACGTTTCTATTTTTGATGAATATTGTTCGTCCCCAGAATAAATAATCACTTCCATCTCCACATCACCAGCTTTTATTTGGCTAGTTGGTGGAGTTTTCAATTCCAGAATATTCTTCCAACGTGCAATATGTTCTAAACGTTTGATTATTTGGTTTGCGCGTTGTTGAGTGTATCCTTGTGCATCTGGTATGTCTGGAACTGGTGCTACTAATGGCTGTTTATCAGTGGGTTGCTTAATCCAATACTGATTGTTAATCGCTTCTAAGTAATAATCAGCATCCTTTAGGGATTCGGCTTCTCTAACAAATAAGGAAGGTTTACCAGCATCAACTGTTGAAATTACTGTACGAGCTAGTTTAACACCTTCATCATCACCTTGAAAATAGACCTTTAACTTAGGTAATGGTACACTGGTGACAACTGCCCAATAAGGTTTATCTTGAGATAGTTGATTACTATCACCGCTCATTTCAGCTATACTAACTTCTGTAAATACTTCAGTCAGCTTAACTTCGCAAATAGCCTTCTCAATTTCCCGTAACTGCTCTGCTGTACTTCCTTGAGGGAAAATAGCTACTCTTGTCTCACCTTCAGATTTTGGGTGAATCCCATGTAAAACACCACCGTTAATTACCCAATTTTTATGAGTATTCTTGTCATAAGTCAAAGTAAAATAATTGATAGGCTCCCCTACTGCACCTCCCAAGAAAGTTTTGATTAACTCATCTGATTGTGCTTCTATTTGAGGTGACTGCTCTTTAACTTTACCAGTTATCAAAGCATTAATGTCTTGAACAAAATTGGCATATGATAAACTACCATTAGTACGTTTGAGAGCTTCAGTTAAAAAGTAAGAAAAAGCACCACGAGGTTGACCATCTGAACCTCTATACTCTTTCGCAGTTTGAATGTCGCGACAAGCAGAAATTGCTACATGTATTGGTAGTTGATAACCATCGCTGAAGCGCTTATTCAACCATTCTTGGGGAAAAAGAAAATCTTTTAAATCTCTTAGCTTTCCATCCGGAGGTGTTTGACGTTCGACAACTTCTGGATCTCTTGTCGCAGTACCAGAGTGGCAAGAATCTAAAATAATTAGGATGTGGGGGTTATTTTTGGCGACTTGCTCAATTAAATAGTTTAATTCTTTATCTGCTAAATCTTGACCTCCTGATGTACGGCTGTCATAACAAACTAAAGTTTGAATTTTACCATCTCGTTCATATTTCCGAAAAATTTCTGGTGCTGTTTCGTAGGAACCGTGACCTGCATAATAAAATAATACAACATCTTTGCTATCAGCTTGGCAAAGATGTTCCCAAAAACCGTCGATAACCGCTTGACGTGTTGCAGCATCATTAGTTAAAGTCTTTCCAACTAATTCCCACTTATTGTCAGTAACTATTCGCTGACTTAAGTATGTTTTTATTGCTTCAATGTCATTGACACAGCCATTTAGGGAATTCACTCCTGATGCAGGATGGTAATTATCAATTCCAACACATAAAGCATAAATTTTGTGAGTCATTCGTGTTTTCCTAGCTGAATGGATAACGAGATAGGCGATCGCACGCAGCCCCACGGCTTAGCTTGTGAGAAATGCGAGCTAAACCCAGGCTCAACTGGCAGTTTTTCAGGCTTATGCTTGAATACACCTTGAGTATGCAGTTTTTCGGACTAAATCAAAAAGTTTTGTAGAAAGCTTGCCACGCAAAGATTTCAGCTAAATGCAGGCATACTCCTTGTTCACGATGCCGTAAAACTCTAACTTCTACGTTTATTTCCGCTCCTGGATGTAGTGTACTGAGAGTATAGAATGATGATTGCCTACCTACAACAATGCCTCCATCACTTGCTCAAAATTGCGGCAGTAAATCTGTTGGTTGTAATCAAGCCGCTTTTCGTCTGACGATAAGGGAGAGCGTGTCAATGTTGCCTGTTGGACGTATGCTATTAATGGGCGACGAAGAGACTCATATTTCTCGAAAGCTTTAGCGATCGCTTGCATGTCATCCCAATTATTTTTCTGTGCAATGTTAGCAATCAGCCTTGCAATCAAGAGTGCATCTTCAAATCCTTGATTAGCACCTTGAGCCATAAAGGGAGGCATACCATGTGCCGCATCACCTACTAATACGATTCGCCCTTGACTCCAAGCTGGCGGAATCACACCGGGATGTTGTACAGAGTCTGAAACGGTAGCGTGGTGAATGTAGTAAGGACGCTGCAACATATTATCAGGAGGTGATTTTCGCACTAATTGCTGGAGTACATCAGGAAAATCAGCCTTCTCTAATTCCTGCAAAGCTAAATCAACTAAAGCATTTCCTGCCTTTCCCTGCAATGAATTTAACGGCAAAGCAAGATGTAGTATATATCCAAGGTTATTTCGTAGAAATAACATCATCCTTTGGTTGGATTTATAAGTGGAGTTGGATATTTCATCATTGCTAATTGTCAGAATTCGTGAGCCTTGAAAGAATTTCTCTTCAAGTTCTGTCTCCAGTTCATTCGGGATTTCGGTTATTTCCATGCAACTAACTGCAGTAAACCCGGAGTATTCAGGTTTTGCAAAAGCATGATACTGACTATTTGCGTAAAGTACTCTACGAACTGTAGAGTTAATTCCATCTGCGGCAACAACTAGCTTAGCTCGAAGAGATTTTTCTTGAGGGGCAGTATCTGAATTCTGGGGTTGTGTGTCATTACCTTTCTGCCCGTCTGCCCAATAGGCGTAGGGGTTGGCTTCTGCCTCTATATTAGATAAGCAATCTATCCGAACACACCCATTCTCTGGCTCATCCACAATATTGATACAACGGTGATTGGCTTTTACCTGGTTTTGTGGAAGTTGATTTCGGAGAGTAGTTTGCAAATCATACCAAGGAATTGGCACTCGACCCTCGCCATAATCTTTAAACCAGTCATCGTACTTCAGAGAGATTGCGCTAATTCTTTGCCCTTGCAAATTTCTGGTAACCCATTCGGATGAAGCCTTTGAAGGTTTTTGTTCTTGAATTGTTTTTGTCTTCTCGCCACTGGATTGCCCTTGATTAAAGAACTCTAAACCAGTTTTCTTAACTTCTTCGTATGCTTGGAAATCTAAACTTTTAAGAGCTTTTAATCCATTAGGCAGAAGATCAACTACTTGACCAACTTGACGAAAGGTGCGTGCTTGATCGATAACTAGAAGATTCTCAATACCAAGCTTGCGTAAACCAATGGCAGTTGCCAACCCGATAGGTCCCGCACCAACTATAATAATATCGTATATCAGCATAGGAAAAGAGGCAAGTTGTTTACTATATTATTGTTGCTGAGATAAATCTATCAAATTCACCAGCACCTAAACTGTCCGCGTACCGACATTCTCATTTCACTCAGCGTCGCCAACTTCGCAGGCTATGAAAGCCAAAAATGAATGCGATCGCAATGTTTATTTGCAGAATTCTAAGGAGCAACAATCTTCATCCTCACTTTATCAACAATATTTCTAACTCTTTAAGAAGTCGAGAATCTGACACAATTCATTAAAAACTTATGGGTGCAGTAATCATTATCTTCCTTGTTATAGCGCTGATTGTCACTAGAATTTTAATAAATCCCATTATAACTAAACAGCAAAGAAATCGTCTTAAACATCGTTCTTTTTCTCCACTTTGGAACGCTATTATAGAGAATAACCTTGCCATTTATACTCATCTTTCTCCTACTGAACGCAGACGGCTTCAAGGACATGTTCAAGTGTTCTTAGCAGAAAAACAATTTATTGGCTGTGGAGGACTACAAGTTACGGAGGAAATGAAGCTGACTATCGGTGCTATTGCCTGTTTACTTCTACTCAATGAACGAGGAGAATACTTCCCTAAACTTCGTTCAATTCTAATTTATCCCAGTACTTATTTTGTTAATGAAACAGTTGCTACTGGAGATTATGTTGTCGAAGAAAGGCGCGTGGCAAGATTAGGAGAATCCTGGATTCACGATCAAGTGATATTGTCTTGGGAACAGGTGAAACAAGATACTGACAACTGGAGAGATGGACATAACGTTGTTCTTCATGAATTCGCCCATCAGTTGGATCAAGAGGATGGTAAAGCCGAGGGGGTTCCTATTTTGCCACGGAAGTCAGACTATTCGATTTGGGCGCAGGTAATGACAGAAGAATATCAACAACTATGTCATGATGTTCAACGAGGTGTAAAGACTGTTATGGATAGTTATGGCACAACTAATCCAGCAGAATTTTTTGCTGTAGCGACGGAAACATTCTTTGAAAAACCTCAACAGTTGCGGAAGCAGCATCAGGCACTATATGAGTTGCTGCAACGTTACTATCTATTAGATCCTCTACAGTGGGTTGAGATATTACAGTAATTTTCACTCTCTATGAACCACACCATTGGTAAGGGCGTTAGCTTAGCGTTAGCGAGTCTTCGAGCGTCACAGCCGTTCGCCCCTACGACTGTGGTCTAATTACCTGAAAATTGCTGTAAATTAGATTAAGGTGTAAAACTAAAACAAAAGTAATGGTTATTAAACGTGATAAGCGGTAATAACAACTTTTCTATCAAAACTGTAAATTGATTCGAGTCTAGGATAAGTGTCGTGTGACCACCATACTTTCATTCTACCACTTTGCGCGGGGGCACTTCCTACTTCGTAATATCCCGCACTAATCATTCTTTTTTCAAATTCTCCTGACGGTAATGTTTTGGTAGTAAACGCTGATAATCCTTGTATGATGTGTTTATCAAGCGTCATAGCTGTCTTGATAACTTGTAAATATTTTATATCCTGGTAGCACTACTCCAATACCTATAGAGCTGTGAATCTTACCAGGATATTTGTAAGGGTTATCATCAGGTATTGCACCTCCAATTCTGATAGTGAAGTAGGGACACCAAAAATAGAATCCTGGAATCAGCAAGTCCATACTGTAGGCGATTGCTCTTAGTTTTTCGTGTTTGTTCAGTTCTGTATGTTTAGTCATTGTTTATTTAGTCTGTGTTTCATATATCGAAAACCTCTTTGGCTTTGCCAATAGTTGTAAACTGACTATAAGGCATCTTTTTTCTGCCACGCTTGCTGAACATCCTCAAATTTTAAGGGAGTACCGATACTCTTTTTTGGGATAAATCCATTAAATTTGCTAGCTTGTAAACTATCCGCGCACCAACATTGCCATCCCATTCAGCATCACCAACTTCGCACAGATCAAAGCCAATAATTTTGCGATCGCTCTCGATTAATTCACGGAACAGCATATATGCTTGCTCCAATTCTAATCCACCAGGAACAGGAGTACCTGTACTTGCACAGTATTTTGGATCGAGTCCATCAATATCAAAGCTAATATAAACGTATTCCGGTAAATGACTAACAATTTCTCGGCACAAATCAATCCAAGTTGTTCCAGAATAGAGCTTTTGTTTGATAGCTGGGTCATAGTAAGCGATCATTCTACCGTGCAATCGCTCAATCATTTCCACTTCATCAAGACAAATATCGCGTATCCCTACCTGTACTAACTTAGATATTTGCGGGATTTTCATTGTATTATACATGATCGACGCATGAGAGAACTCAAATCCCTCATAGGCATTGCGTAAATCTGCATGTGCATCAATGTGTAAAATGCCATAGTTAGGGAAACGAGTTGCCAAAGCTTGGTAATAACCTAACGGTGAACTATGATCACCTCCAATCACAGCAACTTTTTTACCATCCTTCATTGCTTGCTGACACTGTTCAAACAACCATTGATTCACCTGTTGACAGGCTTGATTAATTTGTGTAAGTACTGGTGTTAAATCAGGTGTGTCTGTCAGCGGTTTACCTTGTTCTAATCGCTGGATAATTTTTGCCGCCAAGGTGCGATAATATTCGTTCTTCTCTAAAATATCTTGGGAAATTTCCACCATGAAAATTCCCTGTTTCCATCCATCACGATTATCGAAATCGAATAAATCCAATTGAGTCGAAGCATCCAGAATTCGCTGTGGTCCTTTAGCTGTACCTGTACCATAGGAAACAGTGACTTCCCATGGGACGCTAAAGACAATTAAGTTTGCCGACTCGTAATTAAATGGTAAACCAAAGATATTACCATTAATTTGACCTACGCCGCTAGGATTGTAGTCCTGTTGATGATAACTCATGGTTCTTCTAATACGAGGGTAGACAAAACACTGCACTATTGTAGCGAAGCTTGTGCTGGTCATGCTCTATGCTAAAACTTTGCTACACATTCAATATCCTGTAAGGGCGAACAGCCGTGACGCTCGAAGACTCGCTCTAAGCGAAGCTATGCCGTAGGCTTTACGCTACGCTAACGCCCCTACGGTATGTGTTATCTCCTTTAAGAGAATTGGTATGACATCTCGAATTGCAGTCAAACTAAGCACAACATCACAGAATGAATATCTTTCTGAGCTAAGTAAGTCGGCGGTAAAAAACCTAATTATGTAAAGAAAAGTAAAGTTGATAAA
>JAQYWO010000325.1 GCA_029379215.1 Rhizonema sp. PD37 | reverse complement strand
GTAGAAGTCCTCAGCCATCAAATAGAAGAGATCCTAAAGCAGATCGAGCGTCAAGAAATTTCCCTCAGCACTGAGGTGAGCGATCGCTTGTTTATGGGATTGAATGCCATTAGCTTACTGGTACAAGAAGCATTAACCGGTCAACCCAGTGGCGTGGATACAAACCTGATCATCGAACATTTGAAGGCAGTGGTAAGCACATCTCCTCAGCCACTGTTTGAATTCGTTGACAATAACATTCCTCAACTTGCTCCAACATACATTGAAGACGAAGAACTGCGAAATCTCTATCAACTTTCTACATCTGAACATTTACAAAAATTAGAAGCAGGGTTGCTACACCTGCAACAGCAACCAGATAACAACATGCTGTGGGAATTGCGGCAGGAAGCTCATAGCCTTAGAGGAGACTCCAGAAGTGTCGGTGTAGAAACTGTAGAAGTCCTCAGCCATCAAATAGAAGAGATTCTCGGGCGGATAGAGCGTCAAGAAATCACCCTCAGCACAGAGGTGAGCGATCGCTTGTTTATGGGATTGAATGCCATTAGCTTACTGGCACAAGAAGCATTAACTGCTCAACCAAGTGGAGTAGACACAAACCAAATTATCGAGCAGTTAAAGGCGGTGGTTTTTACATCCCATCCTTCAGTGTTTGAATTCGTTGACACTAACACTATTCCTCAACTTGCCCCAACATACATTGAAGACGAAGAACTACGAAATCTCTATCAATTTTCCACATCGGAACATTTACAAAAATTAGAAACAGGGTTGCTACACCTGCAACAATTCCCAGATAACAAAACATTGTGGGAATTGCAGCGCTCAATTCACAGTTTAAAAGGAGACTCCAGAAGTGTTGGCGTAGAAACTGTTGAAATCCTCAGTCATCAAATAGAAGAAATTATTTTCCGTCTCAAACGGCAAGAGATCGTCTTGAGTTTCGAGGTGAGTAGTAGCCTGTCTCAAGCATTGAATGCTATCAGCTTACTAATACAAGAAGCATTAACCGGCCAACCAAGCTTCGTTTCCACAAACCTGATCCTCGAGCAGTTAAAAGCGGCGTTTAGAGAATCCCAGCAGCCACTGTTTGAATTTGTTGACAATAACACTATTCCCCAACTTACCCCAAAATACATTGAAGACGAAGAACTGCGAAATCTCTATCGACTTTCCACATCTGAACATTTGCAAAAATTAGAAACAGAGTTGGTACACCTGCAACAATTCCCAGATAACAAAACTCTGTGGGAATTGCAGCGCTCAATTCACAGTTTAAAAGGAGACTCCAGAAGCGTTGGTGTAGAAACTGTCGAAGTCCTCAGCCATCAAATAGAAGAAATTATTTCCAGTCTCAAACGCCAAGAGATCGTCTTGAGTTTCGAGGTGAGTAATAGCCTGTCTCAAGCATTGAATGCCATCGGCTTACTGGTACAAGAAGCATTAACCGATCAACCAAGTGGAGTAGACACAAATTATATCATAGACGAGTTGAAAGCTGCGGCTAGAGAATCTCAGCAGTCACTATTTGAATTCGTTGACAATAACACTATTCCCCAACTTGCCGCAACATACATTGAAGACGAAGAACTGCGAAATCTGTATCAACTTTCCACATCTGAACATTTGCAACAACTAGAAACAGGGTTGGTGTACCTGCAACAGCAACCAGATGATAACACGCTTAGAGAATTGCAGCGCTCAATTCACAGTTTAAAAGGAGACTCCAGAAGTGTTGGCGTAGAAACTGTTGAAATCCTCAGTCATCAAATAGAAGAAATTATTTTCCGTCTCAAACGGCAAGAGATCGTCTTGAGTTTCGAGGTGAGTAGTAGCCTGTCTCAAGCATTGAATGCTATCAGCTTACTAATACAAGAAGCATTAACCGGCCAACCAAGCTTCGTTTCCACAAACCTGATCCTCGAGCAGTTAAAAGCGGCGTTTAGAGAATCCCAGCAGCCACTGTTTGAATTTGTTGACAATAACACTATTCCCCAACTTACCCCAAAATACATTGAAGACGAAGAACTGCGAAATCTCTATCGACTTTCCACATCTGAACATTTGCAAAAATTAGAAACAGAGTTGGTACACCTGCAACAATTCCCAGATAACAAAACTCTGTGGGAATTGCAGCGCTCAATTCACAGTTTAAAAGGAGACTCCAGAAGCGTTGGTGTAGAAACTGTCGAAGTCCTCAGCCATCAAATAGAAGAAATTATTTCCAGTCTCAAACGCCAAGAGATCGTCTTGAGTTTCGAGGTGAGTAATAGCCTGTCTCAAGCATTGAATGCCATCGGCTTACTGGTGAAAGAAGCATTAATCGGTCAACCAAGTGGAGTAGACACAAACCATATCATAAACGAATTGAAAGCTGCGGCTAGAGAATCCCAGCAGCCACTGTTTGAATTCGTTAACAATAACACTATTCCCCAACTTGCCCCAACATACATTGAAGACGAAGAACTACGAAATCTCTATCAACTTTCCTCATCTGAACATTTGCAAAAACTAGAAACAGGGTTGCTGCATCTGCAACAATACTCAGATGACGACACGCTCAGAGAATTGCAGCGCTCAATTCACAGCTTAAAAGGAGACTCCAGAAGTCTCGGCATAGAAACTGTAGAAGTTCTCAGCCAACAAGTAGAAGAGATTATTTCCAGTCTCAAACGCCAAGAGATCGCCTTGAGTTTCGAGATAAGTAGTAGCCTGTCTCAAGCATTGAATGCCATCGGCTTACTAGTACAAGAAGCATTAACCGGTCAACCAAGCTTCGTTTCCACAAACCAGATCATCGACGAGTTGAAGGCGGCGCTGAGAGCATCCCAACAGCCACGACTTGAAGTCGTTGACACGAACACTGTTCCCAAAATAGAAGAAGAACTGCGGAATATTTATAGAATTACTAGCCAAGAACGTTTGCAGAAACTGGAAGCTGGCTTGCTACATTTAGAAAAGCATCCAAATGATGTAGCGATCTTGGAAGAGTTACTACGTGAGGCTCACAGCCTCAAAGGAGACTCCAGAAGTGTTGGGTTAGAAACTGTGGAAATCCTCATTCACCAAGTTGAAGAGACTCTTTCAGCCCTCAAACACAAAGAAATAACCCTCACGCGTGATGTGAGCGATCGCCTTTTTCTGGAATTGGATTCAATCAGCACACTGATCCTAGAAGCCGTGACTAATCAACCAGGTGAGGTTGATACAGTCCATAGGCTTAACCATTTGATAGAAGCTGTAATACCAACGACTGAGGAATATTCACTTCTTCCTTTTGAATCGAACTCGTCTCTCCAAATTCCGTTGGAAGTAGCAACTCAAGACTTACCTTCTTCCCCTCAAGAGATTGGTGAACCCTACCGCATCGATACCATTCGTGTTGAAACTCGTTATCTCGATGCCTTAATGACACAAGCCGAGGAATTAACAGCCACTAAAATCGCAGTAGCTCATGATACGGCTGAAGTTGAAGAATTAGTCGCCTTGTGGGAAGAGTCAAAAGCATTTTACAACCGTGGGCGATCCCTTGATTCTTCATCCATGGTTAACAATCCTTTACTCGAACGCTTAGAAAAAGTCATCTACTCCCTCAGAACTTCAACTCAAGAAAGCAGCACAAAACTAGATCTCATCGCTGGGGAATTAAGAGACAAAATTCGTACCCTACGACTTCTCCCTCTATCCACCGTATTTCAGTTATTTCCACGTGTGGTTAGAGATTTAGCAAGACTTCAATCAAAAAAAGTGGAATTAATCATTGAAGGAGGAGAAACAACTGCTGACAAAAGCATCCTCGAAGAAATTAAAGACAGCTTAATGCATATGATTCGTAACGCCATCGATCATGGCATTGAGACAAACGACGAACGAGAAAAACTCGGTAAACCTCCCATCGCCAAAATTTTGGTGAGGAGCTATCAAACTGCCAACAATATTATAATTGAAGTAGCAGATGACGGACGCGGGTTAGACATTGAGACGATTAAGCAAACAGCCTTAAAGCGTCGGCTTTATACTGCACAAGAACTGGCAACTATGACTTCAAGCCAGATTTATTCCCTAATTTTCTCTCCAGGTTTCTCAACCCGGACTTTTATTACAGAAATTTCTGGCAGAGGTATCGGGTTGGATGTAGTACGTACCAATGTCGAGCGGTTGAAAGGCAGTATTCAGATAGAATCAACTCCAGGTGAAGGATGTCTCTTCCGCATACAGCTTAGCCCAAACTTCACAACTGTCAATGCACTGCTTGTAGAAGTTCAAGGTGTTGCCCATGCCATACCCATTGAGTTTGTGCAAACAACTTTACTTGTATCAGAAGACCAAATTTCTACAACGACTGAAGGTATAAGCATTGCATTTGAGGGTCAAGATATTTCTGTCGCCAACCTAGCTAATTTATTGGAACTCTCAAACAGAGAAAATCTCTCTGTTAACACGAATAAGCGACAAAAGAGCAATCTGCACCCTTGCGTCCTACTGAAGGTTGGACTTGAGCAGGCAGGCTTCCTTGTCGATCACCTCTTGGATACTCAAGAAATTTTCATCAAACCTCAAAGTCAGATCTTAAAGCGAGTGCGTAATGTCATGGGGGCAACTATTCTCCCCACCGGAGAGGTTTGCATGATTCTTAACCCTCCAGATTTACTTCATTCCCTGCAAAAGCGAACCCCATCGTTTGTCTCTATCAAACCAAAAGAAATTCCCACCAAGCCAGTCATTCTCTTAGTAGAAGACTCTCCCCCCGTTCGCACCCAAGAAAAACGGCTTTTGGAAAGAGCTGGCTATGAAGTTGTCATAGCTGTGGATGGATTAGATGGCTATACCAAACTAAAAACCAGTCAC
Source organism: Rhizonema sp. PD37 (assembly GCA_029379215.1). Lineage (GTDB taxonomy): Bacteria > Cyanobacteriota > Cyanobacteriia > Cyanobacteriales > Nostocaceae > Rhizonema. The sequence goes on along the minus strand of JAQYWO010000325.1, from coordinate 4,792 downwards.
TTTGATGCAGTGTTAACCGACGTGGAAATGCCCAATCTAGACGGGTTTTCACTAACTGCAAAAATTCGTCAGCATCCTGAGTATAAAAATTTGCCAATCATTATGGTGACAACACTTGCTTCCGAAGAAGATAAAAAGAGGGGGGCGGAAGTGGGAGCGGATGCTTATATCATCAAAGGCAAGTTTAATGAAAATACTCTTTTAGAAATTTTAGCAAGATTAGTTTAATTGTCAGTTGTTTAATCAAAATGACCGATAATTTTTTAACGGGACTTGCCTTCGATTGCTTCAAAGTCATAAATTTACGTAAAGTATGCAGGGGGATCTTCCCAAGAGCGAGCTTTACAATCTTGGCATCCGAAGTGCGAACGGATTGACTCGCTATTTTCAATCTAAAATATAAAATCGCATGACCAATAACCAATGCCTATTCGAGTTTTGTTAGTTGAAGATTCTCAAATTGCATTAGTGATTTTGAAAAGTATTTTGAATTCTTCACCAGATATTGAAGTGGTGGGAGAAGCTTACACAGGCATAGAGGCTTTGTCACTCATTCCCCAAGTTGAGCCAGATGTCATTTGTACAGATCTCCATATGCCCAAGATGAATGGTTTAACATTTACATCTGAAGTCATGGCACGCTATCCTCGACCGATTCTGGTGATTAGTGTCTCAGTACAAAAGGAAGATACTGATTATGTTTTTCAGCTTTTAAATGCAGGAGCGGTGGATGTTTTTCCTAAGCCTGTCGCAGGACTGACAAAGGAGAATGAACTACTTAAGCAGCAATTAATCAATAAGATTAAAATTTTATCTGGGGTAAAGGTATTGACCAAAAGACCTAGATCTGAGATATCCTCAAAGAGCCAGGAGACAAGAAAACTTTCCGTTTTCACAACTCAATTTGACTACAAACCCAAAATAGTCGTCATTGGTGCATCTACAGGTGGTCCCCAAGCCTTACATGAAGTGTTCACTCAGCTACCACAAAATTTTCCCGTCCCAATAATTTGCGTGCAGCATATTTATGCAGGTTTTTTACGGGGACTGATAAATTGGTTAGCTAACAATTGTCGGTTATCAATTCAAATTGCACAGGTTGGCGATCTACCCAAGCCAGGAAAGATTTATTTCGCACCAGAACAACAGCATTTAGAACTGGATACTCAGGGTAAGTTTGTCTACTCTGATGCACCGCCAGTCATGGGACATCGCCCTTCTGTAACAGTCACATTCAAGTCCGTAGCTCGGTTCTACGGCAAAGCAACAGTAGGAGTACTGCTGACTGGTATGGGTAGCGATGGGGCGGAAGGAATGCACGATATCGCCTCTGTTGGTGGCTTGACTATCACTCAAGACGAAGCCACTTGTGTAGTTTTTGGGATGCCGAGAGAAGCGATAAGCTTGGGATCTGTCAAACAAGTTTTACCAATTGGTGCGATCGCACCAATGCTGCTGACTCTCTTTGAAAAACAGAAAAGGACATAGATTTGGGCCGCAAATTACAGACGATTGAAAACTTATGAGGATCACTAGAAAATTAAAGTGTCAAACACAGAATCTTTAAGTACAAAGTTAAAACAGGCTTTTATTGAATTAATTACCAACCATACCGGGTTAGAAATTAGAGAGCGAGACCAAACAGATTTGAGCGAAAAAATACTCGCCAGGATGAAAGCGCTCAATTTGGAGATTGCAGAAAACTACTATCAACTCTTAGCATTTTCTCCTATAGATGGTCATCTAGAATGGCAGAAGCTAATGACTAAGCTGACTAATACTGATAGTTACTTTTTTCGAGATAGAGGACAGTTAAATGTTTTACGGAATCATATTTTTCCCGAAATTATTCAACGCAAACAAAATAGTAAAAGAATGCGTATTTGTAGTGCCGGATGTTCTACTGGAGAAGAACCATATTCGTTAGCTATTATTCTCAAGGAAATCATTCCCTCTTTAGAGCAATGGGATCTAATGATTTTAGGTGTTGACATTAATCAAGCTGCCTTACAAAAAGCTAAAACAGGGATTTATACTCCTTGGTCATTTAGAAATAATGACCCCAAAACAAAGCAGCAATATTTTCAGCTAATTGGCAGTCAATATGAAATTAATCAAGAAATTAGTAAAATGGTTAAGTTTGAGTATCTAAATTTAGTCAAAGATTCATTTCCGCAATCATGCTCAGATCTCAAAGATCTTGACTTAATTATTTGTCGCAATGTTTTTATTTATTTAAAAGAATCAGCGATAACAAAGGTTTTAAATAAGTTTTACCAAGCTCTCCAACCATTAGGATATCTCCTCACTGGTCATGCTGAACTTTTTAGTCAGAATTTATCCCAGTTTCATCCCAAAGTTTTTCCAGAAACACTAGTTTATCAGCGCCAAGCAAATATTTAATTGATTATAAACATACAATGAAATCTCAATCCTATCTTACTTTTAGCTTAAATAAACGTCTTTATGGGATCAACACTACCTATATTAAAGAGACTTTTGCTCTACCGGAATTAACCCCAATTCTCAAAGCATCTAATGACGTCGTTGGTACGGTTAATTTACGAGGAGATATTCTGCCAGTCATGGATCTTAGTTTCCGGTTTAGTGGCTATCAATCAGCAGATTATAGCTTGACAGATAGTGTGATTGTTTTGAAGTGGGAAGACTTCAGCGTCGGGATCATTGTTAATGCCATCCATGAACTGAGAAGTCTATCCACAGAAGAAATTACTACAGAATCATATGAACAAGCGTTGGCAGAAGTTAAGCTAGACAAGAGCATTGCAGGTATTGCCTATGGTGCTGAAAATATGATTATTTTGAGTAACCCAGGAAATTGGATTCGATACGGGGAGATCCAACAGGTTCTATTTGTTTCAAAGTATTTGAACGATGAAATTCAAGAGGGTCTTAATACTAACAAATTGTCAGCCCAAAATTCGGAATTACTATTGAGCCAACAGTCAGTATTTTCCACAAATGCAACTCTAGAAGAAAGAGCTATTTTTCGGGAACGCGCAGCTCAATTAATGCTCTCAACTCAGAAGCAGGATTTAAGGAATTTAAAACCGCTCACGATATTTACTTTAAATAGCCATTTTTTTGGCATTGATTTGAAAATGGTGCGGGAGTTTGCTGAAATCCGCAAAGTAACTCCCGTTCCTTGTGTGGGAACGCAGATCATCGGGAACATGAACTTGCGAGGAGAGATTCTCACCCTAGTTGATATTTGTGGATTATTGAATCTACCGGCATTGAATAGCTCTCATTGTTCCAAAGCGATCGTTGTGGAGGTAGAGAGTGTAGTTGGCGGTGTAGTGGTGGAAGAAGTTTGTGATGTCATGTTCTTCTTAAACCCACTAGACATAACAGCAGTGCCTACTAGTATGTATTCAAGTAATGCTCAATACCTTTTAGGAACGATTCCCTATCGGGAAAAAATGATGAGTATTCTGAATTTGCCAAGAATTTTATTGCATGGTGGGTTTATCGTTGATGAGGTAAATTAATTCCAACACAGTTTCATTGATACTCTCCTGACGGCAGGAGATTCGCAGATACACTTTTCAGTCAACATATCCCTATTACTAGAAAACTTTATTTCTCTATATATCTCTGAACGATTTGCAGCAATTCTTGGGGTTGTGGAGGCTTGGTTAAAAACTCAGTTGCGCCAACTAACTGAGCACGGGCACGGTCAATAGGCGTATTCTTAGCTGTGAGGATAATAATTGGTGTATTTTTAAATACGGGGGTTTCTCGCAAAAATTTGCAGATGCTATAGCCATCAGCATTTGGTAGCAGCAAGTCTAGTAAGATTAAGTCAGGTTTGTGTTCGATGAGTTCACCAAACCCCCGCATCGGTTCTGGAATACTTAGAACGTCGTATCCAGCAGGCGTTAAGATTTTTTTTATGGTGAGAGTCAGCACAGGGCTATCGTCTATGCAAGCAATTAAAGGCGGCTTCTCTTGAAATTTGAGCGACTTGTCTGTTAAAGAACGCTTTTCAGTTAGTGGCTGTTTGACAGTTGGTACTGGTAAATCTGGAATTTCTTGGAGTTGCAGTATACCTTTTTCAACTAAGGGGATTAAGGAAGCCATTACCTCTGTCACCGATTGTTCTAATTGTGTAGCAATATCCCACAAAGTGAACTTACCATTGAGATACTCATCTATGATGGGAAGCATTTGTGGATCTGCCTGCTGTAGCAAAACAGGTGCAAGGGTTGGACTAAGGTGTTCCAAGCCCGTAGCTTGCCATTTTCTCTGTATCTTCATTGCTTTGGTGAAAACTGATTGTATTCCTTGGGTAGACAAAGACACAACCCGGCAGTAAGTCGATATAGTTTCTTGGTGAGATGACCAAAAACTTTTTAAATCCGGATCGCTAATCAAATCGAATAAACATTCTTCAAAAACAGTACGAATCACTGAATTGGCTTGAATCAAGCTCAGTCGCTTTTGGTTGAGTCCAAGATCAAGAAGTTTACATTCCCAAGGTTGATTGCCCGATAACTGCGAGAACTCAGCACTCCAGTCCCATTTCGGACAATGTTGCTTTACAGCTCTGTCCCAGCGCCTCACTGGATGAACTTCACCTATAGCATAAAGCAATTGACCGCGAGCAAGGTAAAGATTCCAAATGACTGAATGGTTTCGTAGGATTAGCTCTCCATCACCATATTGATTCAGGTGATCTAATTCTTTAGTTAAATTTGTTAGTGTCATTTATTTTACGTAATTACACTATCATGATTAATGACATTATGTCAAGCCAGTAGTCATGGAT
>JAQYWO010000324.1 GCA_029379215.1 Rhizonema sp. PD37 | reverse complement strand
GCTTAATAGTAGTAATTCCTATTTATGTTTAGCAAACTTTCCTAATCAATAGTTCTTATGTACTAAATATCTCTGTTTCATTGGAGTGTGACAGTTGAGGGTGCGGAATGTGGGTTACAAAGGTGGAAACTATGATGATAAAAAACGAGCAGCAGTACCATACAACTAAAGAATGGTTGCAAAGATTTGAACAGTCATTAGCGGAATTCGATAATAATGAAACTTTAAAGGCTGAACCTATACGATGGCAGCTACATAGAGATTCATGCCAAAGTCAAGTTGATGAGTTAAGGGAAGAAATTGCTGAATATAAAAGACTAACTAGTTGTGATAAGAGCAAGCCTATTCAAATTAAAGTAGAATCTTTTAATAAGCTACCAAATGCTTTAATAAAAGCCAGGTTAGCTGCTTCGTTGAGTCATAAAGAACTGGCTGATCTATTAGGAATTGAAGAACAAAGGGTGAAGGAGTACGAGGATAGCGATTATCAATGTGCTAGTTTTATCGAAATCCTCGAAGTCAGTACAGTGCTAGGCGTAGAATTGGAAAGTGCTATTGTACGGGTAGATTTTGACGAGATAGAAAACGTGAAACAAACTATTCAAAAGTGGAATAAAGGAAGAGTAAATGTTTCAAGTACAACCTAAACAGATCGGCATATCTGGTATTTTAACTCTTGGATTTAATTTATCAAAGTTAACTTTCTAAGATTTACCTGTACGAAGTGAGGCAAGATCCTGATGACTCAAGCCAAGCCACGTTTCAAAACGATAGAGGAATACCTGAACTATGACGATGCAACCGACACCCGCTACGAATTGGTTGATGGGGTGCTGGTAGAGATGGGTGCTGAAAGTACGCTCAACACTCAAATCGCAGTTTTCTTGTTATTGACATTCTCGCGGCTAGGTCTTCCCGACGAGCGCTTAGGCGTGAAACAGAAAATTGCAGTGAGCGATAGCAAAATGACCGCGAGAGAGCCAGATTTGATTGTACATTCGGTCGAATCGGAGGCAGCGATCAATGGGAAATCTCAGGCATTACTTAAGTTTGAGATGCCAGCACCGCTCCTTGTGATCGAAGTGGTTTCACCCGGAAACCCCGGCGAGGAGAATTATGAGCGCGACTATGTTGAAAAACCCCAAGAGTACGCAGCACGAGGCATTACTGAATTCTGGCAGATTGACCCACAACGTTCAGTCGTAATTGTACTCAACCTCAAGAACGGGGGCGATCGCTCGCGGGAATTCCGAGGCAAAGAGCCTGTAATTTCTCCCACCTTTCCAAATTTGCAACTGATAGCCGAGCAAATTTTAAGAGCGCGGCGATGAAGAGTAAGATTCCGCGACAGCAACTAAAGTACCACGAATAAAAAACAAAATTTCAATTGTCCTTGCTGTATCTATTCAGCTATAGCATCAATGAGTTATCTTGTTTCTTATCCATACAATGCATCTTTTTCTCCAGGGACTCAAGGTGACAGTAACAGTACATGAAAAAAATTTTGTTCCTTTGCACGGGCAACTACTACCGCAGTCGCTTTGCCGAACAACTTTTTAATCACTTAGCTATTAAGCGAGGGTTAGACTGGGAAGCTAATTCACGCGCTTTGGCATTGGAAAAGGGGGCAAAAAATGTTGGAGCAATATCTTGGTATGCAGTGACAGAACTCTTAGTCAGAGGCGTTACTTCTCAGGGTAATGATCGCTATCCTCAACAAGCAGCCCAAGAAGATTTCCAGACAGCGAACTTGATAATTGCTTTAGATGAAACCGAACATCTACCAATGATAAAAGAACGTTTCCCTAAGTGGTTAGATACTGTTAAATACTGGTCAATTCATGACGCACACATTACTCTTCCCCCTATAGCATTGAAACAGTTAGAGAAAAAAATAGTGCAGCTTGTGGAGCAATTAGCATTTCCTTGTGCTGAAAAATAAGTTCTAATAGCAGCTAACTAAAATATTTGTTATGGTGTAATACCCAAATGCTCAAACGTCTCCTCGTATTCTAATCCTGTTTTCCTCAATAATCCATAACCGATGAATAACAGCTTCAAGAGATAATAAACGAATTGCCTTTTTAAAAACTGAAATTAAATAGGGTTTATCCTGACGAGTAACTCGTAATACCATAATTCATAAAGACAGATGAGGAGGATAAGTTCTAATATCCGCAAAATCTAAGTCCAGCGTTACCAAAACTCTGCCTTCCTGCTGACAAATCTCCAAAATTATTGGATCTTTTTCGCCTGATAATTTCTGCTGATTAACAGTCATAGCATCATAACCTGCTGACTGTAATAAATCAGCTAATTCTACAGGTAAATTTTCATCGATTTTAAACTTCATTTTCTCTCATAATTAGGCTGGTATAATGCGTTCACGGGCTAATTCTGCTGCATAAGAAATAGCGGCTTGAATATCCGCATGGGTTAAAGAGGGATAACTATGAAGAATCTCTTCAAGACTCACATTTTCTGCTAAATTATCGAGAATAATAGAAACCATAATACGAGTACCTTTAATACAAGCTTTTCCGTGACATACCAGAGGATCACTAACGATTCGTTCTTGCCATTGCATCATTTTTTTCGGGGATATAGTACATTTGAACTAATTAGCAGTCTTAGTCCAAATATAACTAAGATATTACCGTTTGCGATCGCTCGAACCGAAGAATAAGTACTACAGCCCTTAGCTGTAGCGATACCACCACTTCAACATCTTCTGGTAGTGATTCAAATTTCTTAACATTTGCAATGACAAGACGACAGCCTGGGTAGGGCGTAAAATCAATGAACGATAGGATTTGAGATGCGCTTACCCTGACAACTGATGATAGGTGTTTAGGTGTTTTGGAACTGGCAATGACACAATAAAAATTAGCAGGTTGCCCGACAATTTTTATAGATGGCAGTTTTGTGAGTCGCAAACAAAAACCAGGAGATTTTGATGCCTGCTGGGAAGACAATGGAGTTGATATTAACAAGTTGAAATTGATAGCTCCTACTTTATATAATTTTGCGCTACGACGTGCGGAACAAAAAATTAAGTATAAGAAGGGCGAATTTTTTCCAGCTAATTATCCAGCAAACGATTCAGGTACACCATACATAGATTTTTTTCAATTTGATACAAGAACGAATAAGCGCAAAAGAATTATTGCTATAGATTTACAAAGGTAGAAATTTTGATGATAAAAAACGAGCAGCAGTACCATACAACTAAAAAATTGCTACAGCAAGCTTAGTAAAGTCAATTTGAGTAATGCCAACCTGAGTGGTGCTAAATCCTGACTTTTCCCGTTATCTCCTTGATGGAGCGATCGCTTACTATACCTCTAGCCCAAAGCCCTATTCTCTCGTGAGACATTGTCATTAAAGTTAATTTATTGAGAATCAACCCTAGTGTGAAACCCTTGCTATTTCGTCGTTTCACGACTTAACGGGAAAAGTCAGTTTCCGCGATTGGCGTGGAAAAGTTTATCAACGTATTTCATGCGCCAGTGCCGAAAATGATTATACAGAAATGCTAATGAAAACAGACATAGAACGCCATCCTCAGGTAAAGGTAATATAGACTGTTCGATTTCAACGAGCTTCGGCGTTATGTTCTCTATTTCTCGCTCTAGCGCCTCATTAAGATTACTGTGCTGATTCAACGGCATCAACATCTTTGCTATAACTTCAGTAATTGATTTTGTGAGTTTTCGGCTGTGTAGTATGCTTTCCTTCTCATTACTTTTCTCTTCATTGAGTGATCTTATAATTTCTTCAATCGCTTTATCCTCAGATGTTGACAATGGAGACTGTAAGCCTAATAATTTTATCAGTATTAATTTAAAGACTGGCTGAGCAATTGGCGGCAGTATATTTTCTCCTTTTTGATTTGGATTTTATGGAATATTCAACTCATAAGCTAAGAGTTTTAGTTTATCCATATTATCAGACATATAAACCAAAACACCATTGTCTTGCGTTTCTCGAATATATTTAACAGTTAAAAAGCGAATATTGCTAAGAATGTATTCTTCCAAACCTGTTATGATTTTTTCAGTTCAGGATTGGTTTTTATCTGGATATTTAAAGCGCTATGAAATGTGCTTAACAGTTTATCAATAGAGGTAGTAGTCTCATCAAAAATTTGAACTTTACTTGATAGATTTTGAATAGCATGCTTTGTTAAATTGTAGCCTCTGATATCCGGATAATCTGGAATCCAGCCTGTTCCTTTCTTTTCCATGATCTTTCTCCTTACTAAATAAAAGTTACATTAATTGCACAAATCATGTGAAACATTTGGGTGTGTCTTCAAGTAATCATGGATCTGACTGCATCCCTTTGCCACCAACCCCTTCAAATTGACATCTGACACATTCCATAGCAATACAAATCCATCAATGCCAGCAGACGCTAAGAATTTGCTATTCGGACTAAAACTCACAGTATTAACCTCAGACTGATGTCCACTCAAAGTTGTGATTAAAGTTCCATCCCGTTGCCAAAGTTTAATAGTCCCTTCACTACTAGCAGTGGCGATTGTTTGTCCATCTGGGCTAAAATTGACATCAAGCACGGCGGCAGTATGTCCTAGCAGCGTTGTTATTACGTTTCCGTCTAAACTCCAGAGTTTTACAGTGCTGTCATCACTAGCTGTAGCGAGGGTTTGTCCATCTGGGCTAAAATTAACACTTCTAACTGCACCTGTATGTCCTGACAGCGTTCTAAGTTCTTTACCGTCTAAAGTCCACAGCTTCACTTTCCCATCTTCACTAGTAGTGGCAATTATTTTTCCATTAGGACTAAAGCTGGCACTATATACTACGCTAGTATGTCCTCTGAGTATTTTAAGTTCTTTACCATCTAGACTCCAAAGTCTGGCAGTGTGATCATCACTGGCAGAGACAATCATTTGTCCATTGGGACTAAAGTTGACGCTGTTAACGCTATCTTGATGACCTCCCAAAGTTCTCTGCCATTTTCCATCTATACTCCAAAGTTTTACAGTTTTGTCAGCACTGCCACTAGCAATTATTCGTCCATTTGGACTGAAGCTAACGCTCGAGACTTTGTCTGTATGCCCTCGCAAAGTAAAGAGTAATTTGCCTTCTGTACTCCAGAATCTTACTGTTCTGTCATTACCAGCACTCGCTACCCATTTACCATCACGGCTGAATACTGCACTATTTGCAGAGCCATCATGTGCTGCTAGAACAGTCAGCCAGCTTCGATTCACCTCCCAGAGCTTTATGCTGTGATCATTACCAGCCGTTGCAAATATCTTTCCATTTGGACTGAAGTCTAAACTAGGGATTCGTCCGTTGTGACTTGCCAATGTATCCAAGTGTTTGCCATCCCGTGTCCAAAGGATTACATTTCCATCCAAGCTACCAGAGGCAATTATTCCATCCCTGCTGACACTGACACTATAAATTGTTTCCGGATGGGAAATGGTTTTTAGGAGTTGACCCTCCAAATTCCAAAGTTTCACCGTTTTATCCAGGCTAGCAGTTGCAAGTATTTGACCATCTGGGCTGAAGCTTGCACTGTTGACAACGTCAGTATGTTCAGTGAGGGTTTTGAACAACTTCCCGTCTCGTGTCCAAAGCTTTACCGTCGTATCCTCGCTAATAGTGACAATCCGATTCCCGTCAGGAGTAAAGCTCACCTGCCTGACCGATCCACGATGTCCCTGTAAAGTTTTGACCAACTGACCGTTAATTTGCCACAGTTTCGCTGTGTTATCTTCGCTGCCCGTGGCAATGGTTTTACCATCAGGACTGAAGCTGACACTCAAAATCGGTTTATGATGAGCTTTGATAACCTTCACTAGTTTACCATTGCGATCCCAAAGCCTAACCGTTCCATCTTGGCTACCAGAAGCGATCATTCTTCCATCGCGACTAAAACGAACACTCATTACTGGCTGTGTATGTCCTTTCAGAGTCGTGATTAAGGAACCATCAGAATGCCATAGTTTCACTGTGTTGTCATAGCTACCTGTAGCCAGCATCTGACCATCTGGGCTAAAACTGACGCTCTGAACTATATTCTGATGCCCTTCCAGACGATTATGCTCTCGCCTCCAGTAAACTGCCTGCTCCAATGTGGTCTGCATGTCAGACTGCATTTGTAATTGGGTGTTGCCCCAAATTGATGATTGAAAATGTTTGGTAGCATCCAAGCCAGCCAGTAGAGCATCCAAGGTATTTCTATTACCAGCAAAACTGGCTTCTGAGGTTTGCCGTTGGGCATTAACTTGAGCTATATCAGATTTCACAGATTTCAGGTATTCAATCACCGAAAAAGCAGCTAACGTTAATGCGACAGTGGAAAAAGCAGATAGTGCGATGACTGTTTTGCGGCGTTGGCGATCGCGCCGTCCTACACTAGCATCAATAAACTGATTATCAGTGTCATAAAACCCACCCAAAACCTGATTAAATGACTCATTCTGTTTGAGTTCCAAGACTCGCTCTAATCTTGAGCCACTCCACAGTTCATCATCTGCTTTCGTCTTTTGCCATTGTCTGACATCTTCATTCAAACGGTTGCAAAGGGCGATTGCCTGACGGTTTTCTCCAATCCATTCATTCAACCGTGTCCAAGAGGTTAGCAAAGCGTCATGGGCAATCTCCACGGTGGAGACTTCAGCCTGAGGTTGATGATTGCTCACTAACAAGTTTTGGTCAATTAACTGAGTTAGCACTTCTTTTTCGCGTTTTTCGCTAAACTCAAATAGCGTCGCCCGTCTCCGAACGGGTTTCCACTCCGTTCCCGATTCTTTATCCCCACCAATCTCAACTAGCCTCAAAAAGATGCGTTGTACGCATGTTTGCTGGTCTTTCGTCAAGTTGTTGTAAATCTTCTCAACTCGTTGGTGGAGTGCGCCCCGCACGCCACCCAACTGGCGATAGGTACTGATTTTGAGTGTGCGATCGCCAATATTGTTGTTCTTAACCTCTGTTTCCCAGAGTAGATTTAACGTATATTGCAACAACGGCAAATATCCAGCCTGTCCCTGTACATTATTGATGATTTCCTCCACTAATCCCTCTTCAAACACCACTCCATGCTGAGCCGCAGGCTGTTCAATTGCCAACCGCAACTCATCCCGTTGCATCTCAGCAATAAACGGACGATGTTTATCTGTAGCCTTTACAAGTTGGGGATAAGGACTTAACTGATCCAGAAAATCAGCCCGCATTGTCGCCACAATTTTGACAGAATGCTGCTTAGTTTTACTCAATTGCACCAAGCTAGCGATCAACTGGTTTCGCTTATCAGGTTGATTGGTAGTGAACAACTCCTCAAACTGGTCAATGAAGATCAGCCAATAATCATCAGACTGCTTCAATCTAGTCACCACCTGAGTGAGAGTGCCAACTTTAGCCTCACGGGCATCCTGGGCTTCTGCTTGCTTATATTTGCCGAGTAAGCTGGCATAAAAAGATTCAAAAGGGTCACTATCTGGAGTAAACATCAGACTCACTAACCGCGATCCCCATTTTTGTGACAGCCAGGGAATTAAACCTGCACGCACTACTGATGACTTGCCACTACCACTAGCTCCTAAAAGTAAAATCAGGTTAGTTTGTTCTAGTTCATTGACCAAAGTTGTGAGAAATTGGTCACGACCAAAAAACAAATCTTTGTCTTCTGGCTCAAATTTCTTTAAGCCTTTGTAGGGTGAGGTTTCTATAAATTGACGGGTTTTAATCTCTTCAACAGAGATTTGTAGAATCTCCGTCTTGTTAAAAGTAATAATGTTGCTGTCACCCTGAATTTGGACATTATCATTGCCCATTGCCGCCTGCATTCCACCACCTAATGTGGAACTATCAACGCTCTGTAAAATTCCTGGCTGTTGGGTAGAGGGTAGATTACTTTTCGGATGCAAAGGCTGGTTCATAAGTTAGTCTTACTCTCCGAAGAAATTCTTAGGGAAACCTAACCAAGTCGATAGCTGCATCAGTATTACCTTGACATTCTCCCATAAGTTCTTAGTAGATGCTGAGGTTTGGTTTATAGTTTTTAATATTTCTGCCATCCGTTTGATATTTCCAGCTGCTAACTGTTTATCAGGGTCATTTGATTGAACTTCTTCAATAGACGCTGCCAAATACCTAAGTGATTTCTCTTTTGTGATAGTTGGCAATTCCGCAAATCCTTTCACCATCTGCTCAATTTGCAGTAGCAAGTGAATGGCTTCTTGTTGGGTGATCTGTCTTTCATCAGCAGAAGCAGTATTTTTAATCCTCATGGTTTGTTGGTTGTCGTCGCCTTGTACTGCCTGCATCCCACCGTACATTTGCCCACCACTAAGACTTTGAGAAATTCCACCGTAGTATCTTGGTTGTGAGTTGTTTTTTGCTGATTCTGCCAATACTACGTCTGTGGAGTTGGCTTTGGGTTGTGTTTGTGCAACACTCGTTTGTTCATCCAAAGAAAATGGCGATCGCCGCCTTGCTTTGAGTACTGGTGTTTCTGACTCTGGAATCCCCTGTAGATCAACAGAAGCACAACCGACTTCAAAACAATCCTCATAAGATCTGCCAGCACCTAGTGCATCATAAAATCCAATGGCAAACTCAATAGCTGCCACATCCCCAATAGTCTGATTCATGCCGACAACATAATCAATATGTTGGTGAATTGCCACTGCTTGAATTTGTGAATAACAGGCGTTGAGTACAACACACTCTATCTTGCCTTGAAACAATCCAAATAACCTTGCTAGCGATTCTGTACTCGCAAGTTGCACTTGCCCAGAATTATTCTCTAAAGCTAAGCCATTGCTACCTGAACCATGCCCACAAAAGTGAACAATCGCTGGTTGACATTCCAACAGTGCGCGGCGCAGATCTTCAACTCGTATTGCCCAGGAGGTGACGATTTCAAACTGCTCTCGATTTTTAGCACGTTTTAGCGCCGCCTGAATTTCCCGTACCTCTTGGTCTATGAGCAGTCTACTTGTATCTTTAGGATTTGCTGATAATATTAAGATTTTTTTCATTATGTTAAGTAGGTCGGTCAAATTAAACTTGAGGTTAAGTCAGCAAGAGTAATCTTTAGGACTTACGCATTGACAGGAAATACCAAATATGAGGTATGGGTTTTAGGCATTCAAACCTGATTTTTCGATAATCTTGAGCGCTTCGGCCTGCGGCGGGCTACGCCTACGCCACCCATCTGGCGGTAATTCTAAAAAGTCTGGAACGACCAAATTACCAAAAATGGGGTGTCGGGTGTCGGGTGTCGGGTGTCGGGAAAGCAAGAATCCTACATTCGTGTGAAGTCTTGGGGGCGGAAGCTTCCGTCCCCAGAGGTTCACGTGTTTAAAGCCCACCGAGAAAAAAATATGTGTTTCGAGACGCCGAAGAAGCGTGAGAAACACTGCGTCCTCAATTAAGTCCCACGGTTTCAGTCGTGGGTACCCTACACCCTCTGAAGTTTTACACATGATGTCTTTTTTGTACAGTGCGTAAGTCCTAATCTTGACCCTTACCGTTGAATAGTTGTACGTCAAATCAACTTATGCACTTTTAACTCACATTCCGCACTTTAATTTGAAGTACGAAGAGATTACAGTCAAGAAGAAACTAAAAAATCAAGATAATTAAGAAAAGAATACTGAAATAAGTAACTCTGCTGGTATAAAAAAATATAT
>JAQYWO010000323.1 GCA_029379215.1 Rhizonema sp. PD37 | reverse complement strand
CAACAGGTATTATAATATCAACAGTGGTACCAACTTTAATCATAATGATTTTTATCAAAACCTGGAAAAAATTAAAAGCTCAAGAATTTAATATATTGTTTTCACTTTTGTTGATAATATCCACAGCTATATTTGGAATAAGCATAGGTTTATTCTGGCTGCCGACTGTCAAGAACTCTTTAGCGCTAATATCACTATTCGTTAGTAGTTCTTTGTTTATGACAATCGTTTTATATCCATTCATAAACAGACGCCAACTGATTGCCAAATATCGCATATCTGAGCAACATCTGATCAAGCCATGAGTAGCAAAACGTGAGAGTGGAAAAAAGCCATACTCAATAGCTAGTAGCCCATAACCAACGACTCATAATCCCCACAGCCATACGTTTGTACTAATTATAATAAAACCATTAGGCAGGGGAATGCCAAGATTATGTAGTAGAATCTTAAAATTTTTATGCCAGAACTACACCAATCCATTGCTCAACACTACCACGAACGCACTAAGTACGACCCTCAAACGATCAATGCTAAAAATAAGGGGTTAGACTGGTCTAAGCAACCTGTACCCTTCAAAGAGTACAAAATTGGTTCAGTGTTCGATCTTAAACCATACATTCAAGAAACTCTAGATGTCTTTGCCGAAAAACCGGATGCACAATGGTGGCAAAGGTTATCGCGGCTACTATTCTGTAGCTATGGACTGACGGCGAAAATGCCTTCTATGGGAAATACAGTGTATCTACGTGCGGCACCGAGTGCGGGAGGATTGTATCCTGCAGAAGTGTATCTAATTTCTCGCGGTACACCATTGTTGCCACCGGGGCTTTATAACTACCAGTGTCGAACTCATTCCTTAATGCATTATTGGGAAAGTGATGTTTGGCAAAAGCTACAAGAAGCTTGTTTATGGCATCCCTCTTTAGAGAGTACCCAGATTGCGCTCGCGATTACTACAGTATTTTATCGTTCCGCATGGCGCTACGAAGATCGGGCTTACCGACGGATTTTTCTCGATACGGGACACCTGTTGGGGAATATTGAGTTAGCTAGCGCAGTCACTTCTTATCGCCCTCACTTAATCGGTGGCTTCGTGGATCAGGCAGTCAACGAACTGCTGTACATCGATCCTCAGCTTGAAGGTGCGATCGCTGTTCTTCCCTTAGCTGATTTACTCGATATCAAACAAAATTTACCTACAGGGAGAACAACTTTACCTTCCGCCACCGAAACTGACTATCCTCGAATTCCTGACGGTGAACTGTTAAGTTACTTTCATTTTCGGACACAGATCCAACCCGGCACAAGTGGTAATCTCAATTTACCCGAAGTCAGACAAGACAAATCCATAGAGGATAAATATAACTTTCCTTTCTGCCAAAAAATTTCCACCATCACCAAGCCCATCGATTGGGGAGAGAAGTTAGAAGGGCTGGAAGTCACCATTCTCAAACGACGTTCTACTCGTGCTTACAGGGGTGAAGATTTAACCTTTGATGAATTGAAAGCTTTAATCGATTTTACCTACCAACCCCAAAATTACATTGATCAAGGTTTAGATAATTCGACAGATTATTTTGATCTCAATTTAATTCAAACATTTATCGCTGTTTCCGGAATCAAAGGGCTTGACACTGGTTGTTATTATTACGCACCTAAAGCGCAAGAATTACGACAGGTTCGCTTTAAAAACTTCCGACGAGATTTACACTTCCTCTGCTTGGGACAAGAATTAGGCAGGGATGCCGCAGCCGTACTATTTCATACAGCAGATTTAAAATCAGCAGTTGCTCAGTATGGCGATCGCGTTTATCGTTATCTACATATGGATGCCGGTCATTTAGGACAAAGGCTGAACTTGGCCGCAATTCGCTTGAATTTAGGCGTCAGTGGTATTGGTGGCTTCTTTGACGACCAAGTCAATGAAGTTTTAGGTATTCCTACAGATGAGGCAGTCCTTTATATTACTACACTGGGAAGACCTAGATAGAGAGAGAAGAGAGTGACAAAAAATTGTATCGGTAATGTTACACGAGCGCTGCGGGGAGTAGAAGGTGACTTGTTATGTTAATGAAATTACCATTAAAACAAATGTTCAATTATCGAAGAAAGGCAGAGGGCAGAGGGCGGCTATAAGTCACGGGAAGAAAGATTACAGAGACTAGATTGAATTCATCTCTTCAGCAGTTTGCGATCGCCGATTTCCAAAGATACATTGAGTCATATTCAAAATTAGCGAATGTTTGTTTGAGCTTGAACGGCTTCTGCATCATAATAATGATTATTATTTTTGTTTGCCACCGCTCAAAGTCATATTCACTCTTTCATCCAGCTTAATAATAGTCATTCCCTTCCGCTGCCGAAAGCAAACTTTCCTAATCAATAGTTCTTATGTACTAAATATCTCTGTTTCCTTAGCGTGTGACAGTTGTGGGTGCGCGTGGGTGGGATCATCACTCGCGCACACTCATGAACCAATTCCTCGTAATTGACACCAGACAATCCCGATTCGATAGCAGCTGATACGCCAAATTGAAGAGGGAAAAACTGCAAAAATATAGCACCTTCAACTTTTCTTCAGACTCCTACCTCGTAAGCTTTTTGCGCTTTTTTAGGCGTTGAAGTCACGTCCGATGTAACAGTTTTCGTTTCTGCAAGATCTTTACCTGTAATCAGTCTAGAGCGACGACTACGAGTGATATAATTCCATGCCCACTGAAATACTATTACTAATTTAGTGTCGAACTCGATTAAGAAGTAGATATGAATGACTAACCAAAATATCCAAGCAAGGAAACCTTGGAGTTTAATGAAGCTTAAATCTACAACAGCTAAATTTTGTCCAATCATCGCCAAACTACCTACGTCATTGTAACGAAACTGTGGTAGTGTTTTACCTTGAAGGCGTTTTTTAATGAGTTTAGCTACATACTCTCCTTCTTGTTTGGCTACGGGTGCAACACCAGGTAAGGGATTCCCATCTTGATGCGAGAAATTGCCTAAATCTCCCACTATAAAGATGTTTTTATAACCCTTGACAGTTAAGTCCGGTTCTACAATCACACGTCCGGAGCGATCGCACTCTACACCTGTACGGTTTGCTAAAACTTGCCCCATAGACGAAGCTTTCACACCTGCTGCCCATAGTATAGTTTTTGAAGCAATTTCATGAACTCCATCACCTTGCTTGAAAGTAACAACGTCATTTTTAATATTTGTTACCCTGGTATTAGTTTGGGTGATCACACCCAACTTTTGCAAAGATGCTTCTGCTACTTTTGATAACTGTGGTACCATATGAGGGAGGATGCGCTCGCCCCCTTGTAATAGTAAAATTTTAGTTTCTCTTGTGTCGATGTTGCGGAAATCGTCTTTGAGAGTTTTATGTGCCAACTCTGCGACCGCACCCGCTAATTCTACACCGGTTGGACCAGCTCCGACAATTACAAAAGTCAACCAAGCACGGCGTAATTCGGGATCAGTTTCATTTTCTGCTGCTTCAAATGCCGAAAAGATCCGGCGACGTATTTCTATGGCATCTTCAACAGTTTTCAAGCCAGGAGCCATTGGTTTCCAGGTATCATGACCAAAATAGGAATGGTTAGCACCTGTGGCAACAACTAATGTATCGTACGGTATTACTTTATCACCCAGAATAACTTCTTTGGATTCTGGATCAATATCGTTTACTTCTCCCAACAACACTTTTGTATTCTTGCTTTTTCTGAATACAGCTCGTAATGGTGAGGAGATATCAGAGGGTGATAGCGTACCTGTCGCAACTTGGTATAAAAGCGGTTGAAATAAATGAAAGTTACGTTTATCGATAAGAGTAACATTTACATTCGCGTTGGCAAGAGTCTTTGCTGTATACAGTCCACCAAAGCCTCCACCAAGGATGACAACATGATGTAATGCATTATTTTCATGTACAGCGACCATAAGAACTATGTCCTTTTGTTAAGAGGGTTGTAATTTTTCTTAACAAATATTTAGCAGAATTCTGATGAGGGTTGCCGTCTATTTAGAACAATTGCAAAAATAATCAAAGTAGTCAAACTTACCGATGAATGCGGAGAGTGTCTGAAGATGAGCGATAAATCGCTCACTACAAATCTCTCAAATTTTATGAGACAGATTACTATTTTAGTAATGCCTCTCCACGTCGATAGAGTTCTTGAGCGTAGTCTGTCCAAGTTCCTTGTCCCCAGTACCGGAAACAGCTTGTTTGGAGTAACAAGTTATACAGTAATGCTTCCTGGTAGTCAGAACGCTGAGTTACTGAAGGATCTTGTTGTACTAAAGAGTCATATTTTTCGTGAAACAAGACGCTGAGTTTTTTCATTGGAGTCAAGACATTTTCATAGCCTTTCACCCAACTCAAATCATTCGTCCAAGAAGCACCATCCATGTGGAATTGATGATCGGTTTCTTTTATTGAAGCGATCGCCTTTTCTACTGCATCTGAAGTCACATTATCTAAGTCAACTTGCTGCCAAATTTTGTGTTGATTAACTGCCTGACATGCGGGATAATCATCTGGATTCACACCTGCCGCTTCAATCAGTTCCAGATATTCAGTCCCATTGAGCCCGACTACACCAGTACCACCACTCTCATCGCGGATTTGATGCCACACTCTGACTAAATCACGGGGATATTCGTTCATCATCACACCGCCATTCTCCCCATCAGCAATTTGAGTTACTAATGAGGGAACACTCACATTCCCAATTTGCTGCTTGCCCCGTCCTTTTGCTTCAAAATACGGTTGCATTTGAGCAACTAATTTGGTATCCGAACCCTGAGTTTTGATTAATGCTGTGATGCTGATAGTTTCACCTTGAGAATTACGGGCAATCAAACGGTTTGGGATATATTTATCATCATGGTGTAACCCGGAACCATCGAGACGCTCTACTGAATGTTCTTGCACCATCAACCAACGATAACCGCATTCAGTGAGAGCTTTGATATATTCAAATAGAGTATCTGGGTGATTAGGCAAGTGCATTTCTGGGGGAGAAAAGCCTTTCACTCGCTTGAGGGCATCATAACCAAAAATGGCAGCAAAGTAATGTTGCCACGCTTGGATATGAAGTTTTATATCCGGAATTGGGGTGGAAGGAACAACCGCATGACTCCACATCGTCCCAAGTACTTCTACGTAAGGCTGATACTGGGGATCACAGATAATACGCTTAAGATTGTTGAGGATGTCGTCGCGTCCCATTTGCCGCAATCCCCACAACAGATTACCTGAATATTCAAGCATAATCCGAGGATTGCAACCTTCAGAAATCAGTTGAGGAATAAAATCGCCCATACGACTGTAGCACCAGGCAAAAGCTTCGGCGTTATGGTTATCCCCAACATTTGGATGTTCAAACATATACTGAAGATTGCTGATGAGTTCGCCGTTTGCACCTGCTGGGATCGTGGGTTGATGCATGTGGAGGGCACAGGCAAACCCAGCTTTGATATTTTCTAAGCGAAGATTCGTTTTCGGCAAAAATACGGGGTGATTTTGCTGAACCACGGCCCTGATATCGGCTTCCCAACCACAAATATTTGGTAATCCCGATCTGAGTTCTACCAATGCGGGGGAGTTGAGCGAGGATGTTGCTGTCATAACAGTCTCCTTGAGAAAGAGCGTTTTAGGCGATCGCCTTTTTTGACTGAGTTCAAGTGTGTAGGGATATTTGACGATATTTTTTGGCTCAGTCACAGCCGTATTCTGACTTTACACCTTAATGGTTACAATTTCCTAACTTTAATTATGTGTTTTCCAGAGCATACGGCGACTTCTATAACCCTTCTTTGCAGGAGTCGTGAACCATCTCCTCTTTTTTCTGGTAGAGAATACGCCTTAATCCATATCTATATTTACTAGTGTTAAGTATTGCCTACCCCTGTCAAAGTGGGAGCTTTACTGTATCAAGGAATGAATATATTTAATTTGATTTTATTGCCAAAAGTGTTTTTTTAAGCAAGAAACCTTTTGAGAAGACTCATTATAATTGAGTTCACCTAAAAAAAGGCTTTCTATTGAGAGTTAATTGGAGAAAAAATGTGAATAAAGATTACTCAGCAAAATGGTGGGCTGCCTTTATCAGTATTACTATTATCGAAGCAATTTTGTTATACATGCTCATTTCCCGACAAGCTTCAGAGCTAATTGTAGTAGCAATTATTGCTATTGCATTTCTACTGTTTCTCTTTCCGAAAATTGAGGATGTTCTTTTATTAACTTTTGACAGAGGTAGACTCGAGACAAAGCTTAATTCAATCAACAAGAAAGTGGCAACAAACAAAACAAGAGTTGATAAGTATTATATGTTGGCTATACCTAAACAAATGTACGAGACTCTCAAAAAACTGGCATCGAATAGCTATGGTCCTTATCAAATGAGTGAAGTTTTAGAAAGAGATGTTTATCACCTTCGAGATATAGGTTATATAGACGCGGGAAGAATTCGTGATATTCCCTATGAAGGTACTAATCTTTCTACATACGTGAAAATAACAGATGCTGGTAAACAGTTTGTAGAAATGCGTAAAGGTATAGAGGAAGAAAACAGTAAATAGCAACGGAAAGACTTTGCACGTCTGCTTCAATGACTTGTTCTGCTGCGTCATCACGTAACGAATTCAACAGCTTATTCATATTTGCGGGCAACGTGAACAGCAGAAAGAAACGAGAGGTCTACACTGTCTCCAAAGTTCCTCAGCTTTTCCCGCAATTCTGCAAATAGCAACTCCTTCGCCTTTGACTCCAGTCTCCCAAAGGTACTTAATAGTTTCAGGTAGTCATCAATGCTGTACGTAACCTCACACGCGATTTGCTCACTCACCAACTCCTGAAAATAACCAGAGTCTAGAATATCTTGTTCAAACCCTCTCAAAATTTCCGCTTGAGTTTCCGCACCTTCATACCGAACAAGTGAGGGAGCATAAGCTTGACACACTTCAAAGACTGCTTGGTAAACTTCGTATTTCGGTTCAGGGGTCAGATTCCATAGCAGGATGAGAAACCCGTTGTCCCTTAATGCCGTCGCTGCCTTGGCATACCGAATCTCTGACGGTATCCAATGAAAGGCATTAGCACAGAGAACGGCATTGAACTGTTTTGCTTCCACTTCCCACTCCTCAAATGAGGTGTTGTGGATTGCAACGTTTGGATATGGCGTACAGTTGCGTTGTGCCAAATGACAAAAATCCTGGTTTGGCTCAATACACGTCATTGAAAAACCAAATTGAGCAAAAGCTACCGTCGCATTTCCTGGACCACAACCGACCTCAAGAATCGATGCATCTGAGGAAAGTTGGGCTAAAACAAAGGACCGCTCGATCAGTTCCGTTGGATATTGAGGTCTGGCGTTGTAATAAACATCAGCAACCGGAGAATACCAATTCCTTCGCTGTTCTAAATCTATAGTAGCTCTGGCATTTATTTCTTGTCTAAAGTATTGCATAAGCTTTAAAAAATATTTATGATAAATATGAATAATTATACAGAAAAATGCACGAAAAAATGTGGATATGACTATCAGTACATGTATCAATTAAAGACCGCGCTCTAGCGGAAAATTATCGAGCGAAAACAAGCTCAATCGGGATAATCTTGACACTACCCGCCCTAACACAGATAAGGATTCTTAAGACATCGCTGCCTTAATATCTCTATTAAAAAGAGTAAAATGATATTACTTGTCTTCTTTCAGCTATGCTAACTGTGGTTAAAGTAACAGCATATGAAAAAAATCTTGTTCCTTTGCACGGGTAACTACTACCGCAGTCGCTTTGCTGAGCAACTTTTTAATCACTTATCTACTCAGCAAGGCTTAGACTGGAAAGCTGATTCACGCGCTTTAGCCTTAGAAAAAGGTACAAGAAATGTTGGAGCAATATCTTGGTATGCAGTGACAGAACTCTTAGTCAGAGGGGTTACTTCTCAGGGTAATGATCGCTATCCCCAACAAGCAGCCCAAGAAGATTTCCAAACAGCAAACTTGATTATTGCTCTAGATGAAACCGAACATCTACCACTGTTAAAAGAACGTTTTCCCCAGTGGTTAGATACTGTTCAATATTGGTCAATTCATGACGCACACATTACTCTTCCTCCTATAGCATTAAGACAGTTAGAGAAAAAAATAGTGCAGCTTGTAGAGCAGTTAGCATTTCCTAATGCTGAAAAATAAGTTACTCATCTTTCATATCCTCTGTACAATAATTTCCAGTTCAGAAGGCAGAAGTACCAAAATGCCGATGGATTTTTTTGTTATGCTTTTTTTTCAGCTTCAACTTCAAGCATGACCATAGCTACATGAACATGACCTTCTCTATCTAGTGGTACTTTCGCAATATATTTTGTAGATATGACTTCAATAAATTGTTCCCTTTTTTCTTCTGGTACTCGTTCTATATAAGGCATCCAAGTTGTCCGAATCCATCCCTTAAACATTTCCTTGCCAGCATGAGTCACATCTTTGGGAATAAGTTCTATACGATTTATTTGAAAGCCAGATGACAATAACATTACTTCATACTCTTCGACTCCGAGAAAGCCGTAAGGAAACTCAAAATCTTTAAAATATGACTGCCATTCTGGTAATAACAGTATTTCATCTAAAACAGATATATATAAACTGACACCACCTTTTCCCCCCATTTGAAGGAGTATTCTACCACCAGGTCTGAGGCTTTTAAATAAACCTTCTACAACTGGTTTATGATTTTTAACCCAATGTAATACTGCATTTGAAAATACAACATCAAAACATTTCTCAAACAATAAATCACGAGCATCCATTACCTGAAATGAAAGTTTTGGATACTGCTCTACTGGATACTGTTTAGTTGCGAGTGTTATCATTGAACTTGAATTATCAATCCCAATGACTGATCCATTAAATACCACATTCGATATTTCAGCGGTTACTTTTCCATCACCACAACCTAAGTCAAGAACATTCTCTGATCCGTTAAGGGATAATTTTTCTATAAGTTCTCTCGCCCATTTTTGTTGAGGTTGAGAATGTTTTTCATAGTCTTCAGCATTCCAATTATATGTTTGCATAATATCCTTTTTTTGAACTTAACGTATATGTGTACGATATCTACAATCGAAAAATAACAAGTGGCTGTATCGTTTCCATTCATTATCCTCAATTGTCATCCTCTCAGCAATAGACTTTGTAATTTTTTGTGACAGTAGTCTGCTATGTACTGCTCATAAGCCAATCAAAGGAAGGTTGTATTGGGCTTCAGATTACTAAACGTCTACTGTTTGACAATATACAGATCTTAAAAAGGCATTGCTGAATGGAGGTTTGAATTTATATTTTCTCTGATGACTAAACAACGAATTTTTGCGACGGACAGATTCTTCCCTTAAGAAACACAAAGGAAGAATCTGTCTCGTCTTTGCACCGCAGTTACTTCAAGTCGATAAACCAAGAGCGCCAGTTGCCTAGCGAGGGCTAATACCGTTTCACTTTAAAGTTGATATATTTAGGTAAGCACGGGAAGCAGTTCTTGAATGAATTGTATCAAGATTTTGTGAAATGGTATAACCTGTAGCTTCTCCAATGGAGTAAGCCGAATGTAAGTAAAACGGCATGAATAAATGAAAGTTCGTAGTAAGCGCTTTAGCGCTAAAGCGCTTACTACGCAAAATTTTTATCAAGTTTACTTTTCTTTATATAATTAGGTTTTTTACCACCGACTGACTTATGAGGCTAATTCATACTTTAATTATGTAACGCCCTTAGAAAAGCCATAACT
>JAQYWO010000322.1 GCA_029379215.1 Rhizonema sp. PD37 | reverse complement strand
GGGATCGGCGGTTTGAATGTTTGTACGGGAGGGGGTTGTCTCAGGGGTTGTTTTACAATAGGTGTAAGTGGAGTTTTGCCGCCACCACCGCCACCACCTGAATCGACTTTTGGTGGTGGTGGCGGTTTTTTCGCTTCTGGTGGTTTTGTAACTTGCGGAGTAGGCTCCTCAACCATTGTCACCTCAATCGGCTCATCCTCAGTTACAGACAAATCGGTTAAAAGACGACCAAGACCGAAAGCCAGTACTCCAATGTGTATTACTAGCGAACCAATTAAAGCATAAATGAGAAAAGACTTTTGAGCATGGTCTTGTTTTTCTCGATGCTCCAGGGTAATACTGGAAAAGCTCATTCTTGTTGCTACCTAATATCAACAATTTATCTAATAAGAATAGAGCAAAATCAAAGTAATTTCTACTAGGGATGCAATTTATCATTGCATAATTTTCAGAAAATCCAAACTTATTCTTGTAAACACTCCTCAATTGGTTAAGTTGAGCAGACACGAAAGGCTGGGCAATCAGTGAAAAAATCAGTTCTTTTCAACCTGCTTCAATAGCTCAAGGACTGCTGCCATCGTTGCTTCAACAGATGAGGATACAGACGTAGCGCATTAGGTAGATCCGTCTAGAACGAAAAGTTTCACAAGTTCAACCTGTTACTAACTGTATATCTCGAAATAAATATAACTATGTTAAGAAAAGTAAATTATGCTGAAACCATTATCAATGATATTGATAAATGACCACTTTTACGCATTGAGCAATCGGCTTGCAAAAATAAACATATAATTTACTCCGGAGCGCTGTTGAAGCTTGCAACTCAGACTTTTTTCATCATTTAATTTTTAATTCCAACATAGCGGGATTAGTTATAAAGTAACTATGAGACTTCTGCGGAGATGAATTGAGCTTTAACCCGAATCCTTTACAGAGAGTCTGACTGGCGCTTCTCTACATTGCTGCCTTGTTAGAAATAGTTTTTAGTTGCTCTTCTATTTATATTAGAGCTTAATCATTTTTTATGTCAATATGTAATGTAATGCTCCTAGTCTAGGCATGGGAGAACTTTAAAGCCTTTACAGGCATAGCTTTTACCTCTTTGCACGTTATAAATTGCCACAAAAAATCTTTATTAAGAGAAATTTTAATGAAAAGATTTTGCATTAATTGAGTTTTTAGTGTAAGCTGTTTTTCAGAGTTGTTGAATAAAATTATCAACAATTTTATACACAAATGAGTACAACTATGATTGCTAATAGCTATCGGCTATTAGTTAGAAGCCACCTGGATTCTTAATTTCTCAACTTCAATTACTTGTAGGGTAGATTAATGTCTAAACAGCCAGATGTCGTTTGGGTGAATACAAGTCCCAGTTTACAATGCTTTGATCAACCTCTATTGCGTTACCTATCACGCCAATTGACAGTAGCTGCTTGGGAATATTGCCAAAACCAGGATGAGGCAAGTTCTTTAGACGTTGCATTGCGGCTGCTGCATGACTATCTCCAATCTTGCCATCAACCCGTACATCTGATAGGTCATAGTACAGGAGGACTGTTGGCACTCCTTTATACCCGTCAATATTCAGAGAAAGTCAAGTCTTTAACTCTATTAGCTGTAGGTGCTGATGCAGCCGTTGATTGGCGATCTCATTATTACAGCCATCTGCCGTTCGGATGTCGGCAAAAAACTCTCACCGATATGGTACACAGTTTGTTCGGTTATCAGAACGAACGTAACCTCAAGCGTTTGGAGAGAATATTGAAGCAAGATTTAAATTCGTCGCTCTCACCTCATTCGCTATTCAAACGGTTTAGCGTACCTGCATGTCCAGTGCCTGTACCCTTTATGGTTTGTGGTAGCAAAGACGACATTGTACTAGAATCTGAGGCCCTACAAGGATGGCAACCGTATTTGATGGAAGGCGATCGCTTATGGGAATGTGTGGAAGGACGACATTTTTTTCAATTCTACCATCCTGAGCTTGTGGGAGAAGAAATACTAAACTTCTGGAAATCTCTGCGCCGACAGGATTCACTTGCTCAATATCCTATCCGCAATTACTTTCGTTGATAAATAAGAATATATTTAAAAGTTCCTCTGACAGGTGATTTGGTTAGCTTCTATCGCGCTTCCAGCTTCCAAATCACCTTTTCTTATTTTCAAGAGAAGTTTCACTTTAGTTAAAAATCAATTCTAACAATAGCTACCTCTGTATCCTTGTTGAACTCAACTCTCCTAATCTATGCCGTACGTCAAAAGAACCCGTTATTCAGGTTCCTTGACAAATCTTTATGAAAATCAGCTAAAAAAGTCCCCTAATTGCTTTATTCTTAAAATGACCTTGTTAAAGATTAATCTCAATAAGAAGGATTTAAGCTTAGTCCTCGGTAACGAATGTTCTTAGTGTCATGCTGTTTGATCTAGTACACAGACGAAGAGCAGATATTGAGCAGTTGCTGGCTCAAGAAAAAAGGAAAAATTTCTAAAAAGTATATACAGGTTGACTGGTAAGGCTCCGGGGCGATCGCATTTTAATCACTAGCGACAACAACTCATGAGAGAACTGAATTTGGAAGCAACTATCGACTTATTGAACTCAATCATGGAATTTGAATTGGCAGGAGTAGTTCGCTATACCCACTATTCTTTAATGGTAAATGGACCCAACCGGATTCCGATAGTGAGTTTTTTTAAGACACAAGCGACTGAATCGCTCACTCATGCTTTACAAGCGGGAGAAATTCTGACAGGATTAGAGGGGCATCCCACCCTTCGCATTGCCCCCATTGAGGAAACTTTCCCACACTCAGTTGAGGATATCTTACGAGAAAGTCTGACACATGAGAAAACAGCTTTAAGTTTGTATAAAAGCTTGCTAGATACTGTAGCTGATGCTAGTGTCTACTTAGAAGAATTTGCTCGCACTATAATTTCTCAAGAAGAACTACACGGCATGGAACTCAGGAAAATGCTGCGTGACTTTAACGGGAGATGAGCAAATAATCCGTAATTCTTAATTAACTTATGTCCGATTGAAAACTTATAGGTTCGTAATTGCGCTTCAGCGCTCTCATATCTTAAAGAGCAATCCAGAACGTAACTACGAGCCCATCTTTTATTTTTAAATAATTAACCGGACATCATCTGACAGAGATCAAATGATACTTGTAGCATCGTGCTTGATAATGCTCTATTTTGTATGTAAAAAATAGAGCATTTCTACTTTTGAGCAAACACTTTTATAGGTAAATTAGTCTTAGATCTTTTGCGATGCCAGTACATATCAATACCAGTAACAAACAGAAGAAACGGTGAAAGTCCAATAAATACGTAGAGAATGCGAGTAGGCAAGCCGCCGAATGTACCATAGTGTAGGGGAGCAAAAGAATTGAGAATGCGATCGCCTAAGGAAGGATCGAGAGCATTGTCTACTCGCAAAACCTTGCCGTTATACTGATCGAGGTAAACAGAGCTGTTTCCATAGTCTTCTTTTTCTTGAGGAAGCTTGTAGCGAATCATCAAAGCGCTGTCCGGTTTTTCCGGAAAATAAACGCTTCTGAGTTCTGCAGTGGGTAATTGAGCTTGAGCCGTATTCAGTTGCTCGGTAAGCTTTAAAGGAGACTGACCTGGGATATATTGAGAGACAGGTTCAGGCTTCCAACTAAAGGTGATTGCTCGAATCACAGGCTCACTAAACTCACTAAAATTCCAACAAAAACCTGTGAAAAATGTGAAAAACAGAAACACAGCTGCAATCACACCACCAACTTTATGAATATCAAAGTTCACTCGCTTAGGATGAGCATTCCACTTGATTCGGAAACCCATCAGTAACTTCCTCCAACCAGGCCAGAGAAATATTCCTGTGCTCGTCAGAATACACATTAGTAAACCAACAGTGCCAACAATTTTGAGTCCAATGTCGTTTGCTAGCAGACTGTAGTGGAGTGCATAAATAACCTTATAAAAGCGCTCTGCAGGATTGGGATTAAGATTATTACCAAGAACTGCTCCTGTATAAGGATGAACGTAATTTTCAATCCAATCATTTTCCTTGCTGGCATACATGACATTAAATGGTTCATCTGGTTTTGTCGGCATATAAACTCGCTTGAGCTTATAATCAGGCTGACTAGCGTAGATCTGTGTCATTGTATTCAGAACAACTTCCATCGGCAGCATTTCGCCTTTGGGAGTGATGCTTTCAATTTGATAATGCTTTTGATGGGTAGTAATTTCGCCTTGGAAAACTAGCAAGCTACCAGTTAAACCAACAATAATCGCAATCAATCCAACACCTAAGCCAATGTAGCGATGTAAAGCAAATACGATGTTACGCAGGGTTTTGTAGGTCATGGTAGATACTCGTGATATGTAATTGACTATGCTAACTTTCTGGAAAATTATAGCGGTTATTTTTAAGTAATTAAACGGACATAAGATGATAACGATTAGAAGCTACTGATAGCATCGTGATTGAATATGTAAAAAAAAATACATATAAAATGGGGGCGTTTCTACTTTTGGGCAAATGCTTTTGCGGGTAAATTAGTCTTAGGTCGTTTGCGATGCCAGTACATATCAATACCAGTGACAAATAGAAGGAACGGTGAAAGTCCAACAAACACGTAGAGAATACGAGTAGGCAAGCCGCCGAAGGTACCATAGTGCAGTGCATCAAAAGAATTAAGAATGCGATCGCCTAAGGAAGAAGGTTTAAGAGCATTGTCTACTCGCAAGACCTTGCCGTTATACTGGTCGAGGTAGACGTAGCTGTTTCCATAGTCTTCTTTTTCTTGAGGAAGCTTGTAGCGAATCATCAAAGCGCTGTCTGGTTTTTGTGCAAAGTAAACGCTTCTAAGTTCTGCAATGGGTAGTTGAGCTTGAGCGGTTTTCAGTTGCTCGGTAAGTTTCACAGGAGACTGACCTGGGATATATTGAGAAACAGGTTCAGGCTTCACACCACTAAAGGTGATAGCCCGAATCACAGGCTCACTAAACTCACTAAAATTCCAGCAAAAACCTGTGAAAAATGTGAAAAAAAGAAACACCCCTGCAATCACACCACCAACTTTGTGAATATCAAAGTTCACGCGCTTAGGATGAGCATTCCATTTGATTCTGAAACCCATCAGTAACTTCCTCCACCCAGGCCAGAGAAATATTCCTGTGATCGTTAGAATACACATTAATAAACCAACAATGCCAACAATTTTGAGTCCAATGTCATTTGCTAGCAAACTGTAGTGGAGTGCATAAATAACCTTGTAAAAGCGCTCTACAGGATTGGGATTAAGATTATTGACGAGAACTTCTCCTGTGTAAGGATGAACGGAATTTTCAATCCAATCATCTTTCTTGGTTACATAGACGACATTAAATGGTTCATCTGGTTTTGTCGGCACATAAACTCGATTGAGCTTAAAATCAGGCTGGCTGGCATAGCTTTTTGTCATTATATTCAGAACGACTTCTATCGGCAGTATTTCGCCTGTATGGGTAATACTTCCAATTTGAAAATGCTTTTGATGGGTAGTAATTTCGCCTTGGAAAACTAGCAGGCTACCAGTTAAACCAACAATAATTGCAATCAGTCCAATACCTAAGCCAATGTAGCGGTGTAAAGCAAATACGATGTTACGCAGGGTTTTGTAAGTCATGGTAGATACTCGTACTATATAAAAGTTAAAACTCCACAGGAATCATTCCCAAAACACGTATTTCCCTTCGTTACTGACGAGTATAGAAGTCATAGGCTTGGGAGGCACAGGATGACTTCACGTATTGCGATCTCTCACGCGATAGTTCGTTCAGTTTGGGTTGTTAAGCCGTTCACTGGACACCGATTTAATTAAATTTAGAAGATAGTGAATCTTCCTCTTTCAAGCCCTAGCTTATACCTAGGGTTTGGTGACCGTTGTTTTACTCTTCATTCATCACACCACTGAAATCTGTAAATAATTCTGCAAGCAACATAGAGAGTATTGAAAGTTATTTGCACTAATAAAGCAAGACTAATGAAACTGCAACACATAAAAATTTACATGTTTTCTAGTAGAGCGATACAACTCTCACACGTCATCGCTGACAGGCGAATAAATGTATTCTTTGCGCCTACCCTACGGAAAGCAGAGTCGATGATGTCTTGACAAAACGAACCATCACATTTTTGAGAAAAGTTCATATTACGCTTCACAAAACCCCAGTGATCCAAACGTCAGAGGTGTTGAGATTCTTATAAACCTAGCTTGGCTTTATTTTTGTCTAAGTCTTATTATCACTATGGACTGTCGTCAAGCAAAAATCCAAAAATTTAATCAGTCCATATAATGAATGATGAGTATATACAGCCAAGTTATTTGTTGTTTGCCAAAAAACTCCTCCAGCAGGTTCAGATATGATTTCTACCGAGATAAGTGTGGAACTCTGATTCCGCAAAACTTGGAATCCTACGCGTTCTAAGGCGCGAGTTGTCCACACTGCCTCAATCCCCTCACCCACCAAATTAATTTCTCCTTTGAGGGGTGTACTGAGACGAAATTCCCCAGACAACACATCAAACTCTACGCCTTCACTACGAAAAGTTTCAGCAAATGCACCACCTAGCACCAAGTCTTCTGGTGCACCAATGTGTATTGAACCGTTAGCTGAGAGAAGCCAAATTTTATCAGCAAGGCGCAAAGCTAAATCCAAATCGTGTGTAGAAAGCAAAATAGCCTGATTTGTCTCCCTTGCCAAGCGCCGTAAAAGTTGCATAATCTCCACGCGCCGGGGTAAATCTAAAAAAGCTGTTGGTTCATCCAATAGCATCAAAATAGGTTCTTGTGCCAAAGCACGAGCAATCATGATTTTTTGTCGCTCACCATCACTGAGTTCGCCAACATTGCGCAGTGCTAAATCGACAGATCCTACAGCCTTAATTGCCCAGTTGACTATTGTCTCATCATGGGGAGTCAACTTTCCCCACCAATCAGTATAAGGATAGCGCCCCATTGTCACCAAAGCATAAGCTGTCAGCATTCCCACATCAACTTTTTCGGTAAGTACTAAACTCAGACGCTTTGCTAATTCCTGGGGTGCTAACAAGTAAACATCGTCTCCTTGAAGTTGCACTTTCCCACTTATTGGGGGTTGCATTCCAGCTAAGGTTCGCAACAGAGTAGATTTCCCTGCACCATTAGCACCAAGTAAGCAGACGAGTTCACCAGTAGTGAGAGAGACGGAAATGTCAGATGCAACAACGCGAGTAGTACGCCGCGATGTTTTGTAACCAATAGTTAGGTGACTCGTATTGAGGATTGCATCATTCATTTGGGAAAAGATGTTCGAGAATTACGACGTAAAATAACCCAGGTAACAATAGGAGTACCGATCAAAGCAGTCACAGAATTCAAAGGTAATACCATCTGACGAACCGCAAGCTGCGTCAACAAATCTGAAATTAAAGCTAGGATTGCACCCATGAAGATGACACCAGGGACTAACACCCGATGATCGCAAGTGTTGAACAGACTGCGACAAAGATGGGGAACTGCAACACCTAAGAAAGCGATCGGTCCACAAAAAGCAGTAATTGCACCAGCTAAAATAGAAGCACTGGTGATCAACCAAAATCTCGCTTGTTGCACACCTAAACCGAGACTACGAGCGTAAGATTCACCGAGAAGTAGTGCATTTAAAGGTTTAGATAGCATTACGGCCACAAACAACCCTAGCATTACCACAGGCGCTAAAACTAGCATTTGTTGCCAAGTGACTCCAGCAAAACTGCCAAAAGTCCATTGCAAATAAGTTTGAATTTGTTGGCTTTCACTAAAATTCAGCAAAATACTGACAACAGCACTTGTTGCATAGCCAAACAACAACCCTAAAATCAGTAGCGTCATCGTATCTTGTACACGCCTTGAAACTACTAACACCAATCCCAACACAAGTGCTGCACCCAAACTCGCCGCCACAACTAAACCGAAATCGCCAATAATCCCTAATGTTAATAACGCACCCATACCCGTTACGTTTGCTGTCAACACCACCAACGCTACTCCTAAAGAAGCACCAGAACTAATACCTAATACAAAAGGTCCGGCTAAAGGATTTCTAAATAGAGTTTGCATTTGCAATCCACTTACCCCCAAAGCTGCTCCCGCTAAAGTTGCACTTATTGCTTTGGGTAAGCGAAATTTCAGAATAATATTAGTCCAGCTAGCCTTTGAAGGTTCACCACCTAGTAATATGGTGATAACTTCCTGGAGAGGTATTTGGACTGAACCCAAGCCTAAATCAAGCAAAAACGCGGTAGTGACGCCTAAAACCAAAGCTAAAAAAATCAGCAGTTTTAAGCTTATACATGTATGTATATTACCCCTGATAAATTTATTGAGTTTCACTACTATCTGACTCATAAAAATATAATTTTTATCTCTTTTTACTTTACCTCAGTATCCTCTGTGATGGGAGAGATTAATTTAATTAAGCTGACGGTAATAGACAAACTTATGGTTAGGCAATAATTCTGGATGAAAAATTTTCATCAAATCAGATAACACTAAATCTGGGTTGCTAATTCCACTTTCCCAGTAATCATTACCTCCAGCTTCATTAACACGAGCATTATTATTAAAAACTTGACGGTTTTTCACAGCTTTGAAATCAGCATAGCGCTTATCTTCAGTAACTAGCTGCTGCAAACTTTGCCAATTCTGACTAACATTGACCCAGTAATCAGCCGTTGCCGCGTGTTCAAAAACTGTTTCAAAGGAAAGAGGAAGACTACCTGGTGATTGATAATTATCCCAGAGATATTTTGCTCCTGCTTCAGCCAGATATTTGGCAACGTAGCTGTTACCTGTTGGCGTATACCAAGTCCCCTTGAAGTTAAAACCTGTGAACACAGTAGGATGATTTTTGACAGCTTTTGCTCTTGATGCCACTGCTTGATATTTTTTTACAATATCCCCAAACACTTTTTCAGCTTTTGCTTCTTGGTTAAAAAATAAGGCTGTAAACTTTAGCCACTCTGCTCGCCCTAGAGGTGAAGTTTCCATATACTCAGCATTGATAGCTACCTTTAACCCAGCTTCTAATAGTTTAGGATAACTATCTGTCTGTGAATTTCCTGTGCCGAAAGTCGTTACCAATTCAGGTTCTAATTCTAATATTCGCTCGACATTAACACTAGCACCATTTCCTACTTCGGCAACTTTTCCGGCTTTGATTTTTTCAACAACACTGCTGGTATTTACTTGCTTGGCATTGCTGACTGCAACAAGTTTATCTACTAATCCTAATTTATCTAAATGGGGTAAATGAGTGGTAGAAAGAGAGACAACTTTATTCACAGGTATTTGAATCACCTGCATTTTCTTAAATTTTTCTGGTACAGGTGTGCCACATTGAACTAAAATATATTGGAATTTTGTCTTGGCATTTTGCCAAGGATTTTTTACTGTGACAACTTTATAGTTGTTATGATATTCTACTACAAAGCCTTGAGCGTAATTGATGGAAACTTTGTCAAGAAAATAGTTAGTTTGAGGATTGTAATTTTGAACGCAATCAGCGCTTGGTTTGGTGTTAGATAGAGTAACTGTGCCAGGAGTCGATTGACTAATATTGCTTGGATTTTTGGTGCTATGACAGGCAACGGCTAAAACGGCAATTAAGACTATTTGGCACAGAAATATAGAATTTCTATTTGAGATCATGTCCGGTAGATTAACCTTAAATAGTAGAAGAACCCCACCCCGCCAAAGCTGTGCTTTGTCTCCCCTCCCCGCTTGCGGGGAGGGGTTGGGGGTGGGGTTCTTTTATT
>JAQYWO010000032.1 GCA_029379215.1 Rhizonema sp. PD37 | reverse complement strand
TCTCAATATAACTGA
This sequence comes from Rhizonema sp. PD37, assembly GCA_029379215.1. Taxonomy (GTDB): domain Bacteria; phylum Cyanobacteriota; class Cyanobacteriia; order Cyanobacteriales; family Nostocaceae; genus Rhizonema. The sequence continues at coordinate 46,964 of JAQYWO010000032.1, read as the reverse complement.
TAAATTTATCTAACAGTAATTCTTTTTGGTTCTTAAGAATTTCAATTTCTTCAGAGTTTATTTTACTAAGGATAACAGACCAAGCTTCAAATAAAGATTTGTTAAGAGGCTGTAGTTTTTTGTGATTTCTGAAAACTTTTCTGAATGCATACTTACCAAAGATATAATTTGCTGTTATCATCGTACTTTGAAAACATTCTGCGATTTCATTTAGCTGTTTTTGACTCATAGCATTAATTTTAAGCATTGATTCATTCAAAAAGAAGTCTCTACCCTGTTTAATTGGATAGTCTTTGTAAGGAGTTAAATAAAAAGCAACAAACCCAAGTATAAATTCATGATCATCCATACGTTCCTGTCGCTTCTTAGTAATATTTGTAGCTATTCTAAACTCTTTATATTTAGCTAGCCTATCCAAAAATTTTGTTGCTTGACCAGGGTTCAAAGCATGGCGTAGCTCTTGTGGTGAAAGAGGTTCACCTCCTGTGTTAATTCGTCTAAAAATGTTGAATTTAACTTCAGGTGGTGTTCCCTTTTCAATCAAATAAATAGTTAGTACAGTTTCTCTGATCCGACGCTGATAATTACGAGGTAATTCCTTGTAGTTTTTGCCTTCTAGATTAGGAAAAAACTCTAGTCCTTTTAACCTAAGTTCGTTGTCGATCGCAAACTTTTTTAAAGTACTTAGCCGTTGTAGTCCATCTATAACTAACCATTTGTCCTCATTCGTTGCGTCCATATAGAAAGCTGGTAAAGGAATACGGATAAGAATAGACTCAATTAATCTACTTTTAGCAATTGGAGTCCAAATGTCAGCATGACGTTGAAAATCAGGTGCTAAGTTGATTTCTTCATATTTAATTCTTTCTAGCACTAAATCAATGGTCATTGGTCGAGTATCAACCCTAATCTCAGTAGGATCAAATGGTGTAGTAATGGAAGCATCCTCAGGCTCTATATCTTCATCTTCGTCAATCTCAGCGTCTTCTTCAGAATTTTCTAGATAAAGGTTTTTCATATCTGTCATAGCATGTAATCCTTAGTGCCACTCAATCGAAAATGGGGTCTTCTTCGATGTCGTACTATGATCGTACTATCTTCTTGGTTTGGCAGCAGGAGTTAACGATAGATATGCCTTTCGAGTCCTAAGTAGTGAGAGGCTCGATCTTGCGTGCGTCTTGTAATCATCAACACAAAAGCAGCTGTGATTATCAGCTGCTTTGCGCTCTGTTCATGTGTTACCTCGTTTACACTGATACCATGTGATTAACAGACGCAACTCCAGCCATATCCAAAATAGGTGCAATCAAATCTTCGCGTTTCACTGCCATCATATGCACACCTTGACACAATTGACGGGCAATTTGTACTTGTTCGGCGGCTATTTTCATTCCTTCTTCCAGAGGGTCTTTTGCTTGTGCTAATCTATCAATAATAAAATCGGGAATCTGGACACCTGGTACACACCTATTAATAAACTGAGCATTTTTAGCTGATTTCAATAGAAAAATTCCCGCTAAAATTGGCTTTTTACAATCAGTAGCAATTTTATCCATGAACTTTTCCAGTCGTTCAAAATCTGTAATTAACTGACTTTGGAAAAATTGCGCTCCCGCCTCTAGTTTACGCTCAAATCGGCTTTGTAAACCAGACCAACTGCCACATTGCGGGTCGATCGCCGCACCTACAAATAAATCTAACGCTCCATCAATTAGTGGTTTCTCGTTACAGTCAACGCCACTATTGAGCTTATGAATCATTTGTAGCAGGCGCACAGATTCCAAATCAAACACCCCTTTAGCATCAACGTGGTCACCTGCTTTCACCGGGTCGCCAGTCAAAGCTAAGATATTGTGGATACCTAGAGCATGAGCGCCCATCAAGTCAGCTTGCAATCCAATTCGGTTGCGATCGCGACATGCCAGCTGACAAATTGGTTCTATCCCATTTTGTAACAAAATTGCCGACGCCACGACTGAACTCATCCGCAGCACTGCGCGACTACCATCTGTTACATTAACAGCATGAACCCGCCCTTTCAGAGTGTGTGCCATTTTTACCATGTGCGCTGGATCTCCTCCTTTAGGAGGTATGACTTCCGCAGTTACTAAAAATTCACCTGCCTGTGCTGCTCGACGAAAGGAAGTTAAGATAGTTCTGTCTTGGATATTGAGCATAGATCTGGGATTTTAGATGAAGAATATTCGTGGTAGGGGGCGGGTTTAATTTATCTAATTAGTCATCAAAAATGACTAGATTCATCAACCCGCCCTGATGATTGTTAGTTGATATCTTTTCATCCCTAAAAGTGGTGGGATGAGCGCGTCGTTTGTCCTTTTGTAGATGCGAATGACTTATGACAGCGTTTTGTTATCTTTTATACTAACGGCTAACCAGTCACTTCGCTTTAAAATCGAGCTCTGAAATTACTACAGAGGGACAGAGTACCCCATCGCAGCTTTGACTTCTGCTAGAGTCTGTCGCGCGATCGCCTCTGCCTTTTGTCTACCATCACGCAACACAGACTCCAAATAGCCTTTATCATCCATCACTGCCTGATATTTCTCTTGGATAGGTTTAAGAGCATCAATCATTGTTTCTGTCAACAAGGATTTAAATGGTCCCCATCCCATATCCTGACACTGAGTTACTACTTCTTCCTTCGGCTTGTTAGAAAGCAGCATATACAGAGTTAACAAGTTGTTACATTCTGGACGTTCGGGATTGCCAAACTCCAAACCACGAACCGGATCGGTTTTACAGCGCTTAATCTTATTAGCAATTTTATCAGGTGGATCGAGCAAATTGATCCGGCTGAGCTCAGACGGGTCAGACTTTGACATTTTTTTCGTTCCATCCGTCAAACTCATCACTCTTGCGCCTTCCTTACGGATCAAAGGCTCTGGTAATTTTAGCACTTTCCCGAATTTATCATTAAATCTGTTGACAATATCTCGGGTTAATTCTAAGTGTTGCTTTTGGTCTTCACCCACTGGCACTTTATCAGGTTTATACAGCAAAATATCTGCAGCCATCAACACCGGATAGTCCAGTAAGCCAAAATTCACGCTTTCTCCTTGCTTCACAGCCTTTTCCTTATACTGAATCATGTCTTCTAACCAGTTGACTGGTGTGATGCAGTTAAAAAGCCAAGTCAGTTCGCTGTGAGCAGCAACGTGCGATTGAATGAAGATTGTGGAGTCGTTGAGATCGAGACCGCAAGCTAGATATAAAGCTGCAGTATTGTAAGTATTCACACTTAGCGTTGCTGGGTCTTGAGGCACGGTAATCGCGTGCAAATCAGCAACAAAGAGGAAATTTTCGTACTGGCTTTGGTCTTCTACCCAGTTGCGAAGAGCACCTAAGTAGTTGCCTAAATGGAGATTGCCAGTTGATTGAATTCCAGAAAGTACTCGTTGCCTACCCATATCAGTTTAAAAAGAGTGTTCCCACTTACAAGAATAAAAATATTCCTTTAGTATGACATTTAAGTTAAGTGAAAGAAAACGCAAAAGACGAAAGGCAACGTGTACTTTTTGAATAGTTTTGCTCTGATTAATCACAAATCCGTTTTAGACAAGGAATTATAAGCTTCCTCTAACTTGGCGGCAGATTCTTCTAGCAAGCGTTGTTCAATATCATTTCTAGGCAATAGGAGTTGTCGTTCAATTCCCTGCTTACCAATAATGCATGGTAGCCCCAGCACAACATTGCTACCGATACCATAGTTAGAATCGGCTCTTACAGAGACAGTAAATATTTTCTTCTCGTCGCCCAAGATGGCGTCAATTAATTGACCAACTACTGTGGCGACAGCATAATTCGTCGCTCCTTTTCGTTCGCTGATGGCATAGGCTCTTTTGGGAGTTGACTCTGAGTACTCCTCCTGAATCTGTCTGAGTGATGTTCCTTGTGGAAGGGGAAATTTCTCCAGTGGAATTGTCCCAATATATGCATTAGACCAAGCTATAACTTCACTATCGCCATGTTCGCCAAACACGTAAACATGAACATCTTGTTTGTTGACATTGAGTCGTTTGCCAAGCTGATATCCCAGTCTTGCCATGTCAAGAACGGTTCCCGATCCGATAATGAGGTTTTCCGATCTAGTTGAGGTGCCGATCGCAATCCGCGTGAGGACATCGACTGGATTGCTAACAATAATCACAATAGCATCTGGTGCAACCCTGTCCAATTCCTTGATCGTCGAGCGAATGATCTCTGCATTTTTCTCTAACGTATCTAATCTACTTTGTCCTTCTTTTGGCTGCACTCCAACTGTAATCACAATCACATCTGAATCAGCGACATCATCATAATTATCTGATGGCTGAACATCCATTTCTGATAGAAGTGGAATAGCATCTGCGATATCCCAGGCTTCCCCTTCTGCCTTTGATAAAGTGCGATCAAATAGGATGACTTTTTCGCATTTATGGAGTAGCACTAAAGCATTCGCTACTGCTGCACCCACGTTACCTGAGCCAATGACAGCAACTTTAGATATTTTGCTCATATGAATTTTACAAATTGTAACAATACCGCTTACACTAGCATAGAACGAAAAGCGTCGGCTAAAAATACCCTGTTACCATAGAAGTTACTATTGCTAAAAGGAGTAAGTTATGGTAAGACCAACAAATCTTACTGAGGAGCAAGGTCAGTTTCGTTACGATCCTGGTAGTTTGGAAAAGAAAGGACCGGCACGACTGTTCCCCCATGCAGGGGAAGATGGTGCGATTTATTATATTTTAGATAAACTTCGTCAAAATTTGTTAGAACAAGGAAAACTTTCGCAACCTTGGAGTTTGTTACTACAACAATTGGATAATGCAATCCACACTTGTGATGAAAAATGGGGAGAGCTTTCTACCTTTCTAGTGGATTTGAAGATTTTTCAATCAGGATGGTTTAATTTTACTCTGCCAGCAAATGAACAGTTTGACCCTAGCTATGTTCGAGAACGGCGGAAAATAATACTAAAGCTTTTAGGAGCAAAGAATGCGGCTGAAGCTGTAGAACATCGGCACGATCTTTCTGAGGCGGCTATTAGAAAACAGCAGAGGTTGGAATTTTATCATAAACTTGAAAATAAAAAGCAGGCTGCCGCACTGGCAAATAACCATGTATCACTACAACATCCAGTGGTAAGTCGCATTCACGAACGCGAAGGCGGTTTGAGCGATCGCGAGTTTGCCCGCCAACGGTTAGCCGGACAAAACCCGATGGTGGTGCGGCGCTTAATGTCAGATGATCGAGGGATGTTGTCGGCTTGGGCGGCTCAATCTTACAGTTTGGCAGATGGTACCAAAGTAGACTTAGTTGAATCAGCAACTGCCAAGCGTCTGTTTGTTGCAGATTATCCAATACTGCAAAACTTGAATACACTCGATTTGCAACCCGGTCGATATCTAGGCAGTCCAATCGCTCTATTTTACTCTTCGTCTAGAGGACTGGAACCAATATTGATTGAGCTAGAAAAAGGCAAGGTTGTCACTCCAAGCAAAAATGGAGTTGCAGTGGATGACTGGATGCGGGCAAAACTTTCCGTGCAGACTGCCGACGTCACCCACCACGAACTGATTACGCACTTGTGTTACACCCATTTGTCAATGGAGGCATTTGCGATCGCCACCTCCCGACACTTACCCTACAATCATCCACTGTTTCAATTGATACATCCTCATTTCCAGTTTCTGTTGGCAATTAATACGCGGGGAAATAATCTCTTACTTGGTGAAGGTTCTGCGATCGAGAAACTGTTAGCAACAACAAGAGAAGTGTCTTTAGACTTGATGAACATAGCCTATCGAGAACGTCCGTTTTCAGAATACTCACTGCTAAATAATATCAAGTCACGAAGTATTGAACAGGAGTTTATACCGGATTTTCCTTATCGAGATGATGCACTGCTATTGTGGGAATCAATTCATAATTATACAAAACATTATTTACAACGCTACTATCCAGATGACAGAGCAGTGCAACAAGACTCATACCTAAGATCTTGGGTAGAAGAACTGGGGACACCGTTAGCATCGCATCCAAAAACCGAATTCGCCCAACCACCAAATTGGTTTCCCCGAGAATTAGTCGTACAAGCAGGGATGGAAGTCGAAAATCTTCCAGATTATCCTCGCGTACCAAATTTTGGCAAAATAACTAGTTTGCAACAACTTATTGACATAGCTACAACATTAATATTTACTAGTGGTCCTCAACATGCAGCAGTCAACTTCAGTCAGTTTGATTACGTCGCTTACGTACCTAATGCACCATTAGCACTATACAGTAGACCGGATACACCTGCGACGTTGGAAGAGCTATTACCTCCAGCAAACCAGGATTTGGGACAAATGGAACTCACATTTGCTTTGAGTGGAATTCGCTACGGTCAATTGGGGAGTTCAGATTTGATTCAGTTTGCGGATCGGGGAGATCAGCAGATTCTCGCCCAATTTCAAAACGAACTCAAAATAATTGAAGCCAGGATTAACGCACGCAACCACGAGCGTTTGGCGGATACTGGTGTTGAGTATCCCTACTTACTACCGTCATGTATCCCGAATAGCATCAATATCTAGTATAAATACTTTTCTGGTGTAGAGACGTGTTAGCTAAGCGACATGAAGTGCCAGATCGCGCCTCTGCACGCCAGAAATTGAATCATTGCATATTCAGGTTGGCGGTGATGAAATTTATTGGAATTGACTTGGGCTGGAAATCCCAACCCAGTGGTTTATGCTACTTAAAGCTGGTAGACGGACAACTACAACTACTGGACTTAAACCGTATAGACGAGATTGCAAACGTCCTCACTTGGCTCGACAACTGCGTACAACCAGACGAACCAGGTATCATTGCCGTAGACGCACCTACCCTGATCCCCAATGCGACTGGAAGTCGTTTACCCGACAAACTCACCCACAAACACTTTGGCAAATATCATGCAGGATGCTACCCAGCTAATCTCAACCTACCCTTCGCTCCTCGCACTGTCAATTTCGGTTTAGCACTTGAATCTCGCGGTTTCAGTCACGCACCAACCATTGAACCACAAAAACCTGGACGATATCAAATCGAAGTTTTTCCTCACCCTGCCACAATCAACTTATTCAACCTAGAACGCATCCTTAAATACAAAAAAGGACGCCTCAACGAGCGTCGCTTAGAACTTCTCAAACTCTACAATTACATAGAGAATATATTACCTTCTCTCCAACCGCCTCTGTGCCTCTGTGGTTCATTCCGGCATGAAATCCCCACTACAGGTGCAGCACTCAAACAACTAGAAGACAAACTTGATAGCTTGATCTGTGCTTATGTGGCAGCATACTGGTGGTATTGGGGTGAACAATGCAACCTAGTATTAGGCGATCGCACCACAGGTTACATTGTTATCCCCCAAAGAATCAAAAATTAAAAATGGATCGTCGTTTTTTAATTTCTAATTTTAGATTATTGTGCCCAAACAATTAATCTTGGTTCATAAGAACTAGAAAGGTGTTTGTGTTTTGGCAACACTCGCAAAGACAAACCTTGCAAACCAGAGGAAGCGTAGATGATATCAGCCGTGTAAGAACTTAACCCTTGTTCATCTCCATGGTAGTTCATGACGACAGACACGCCGTTGACAATTTCGCCACTGGCATCAATTGTGCCTTGGTATAGCTCAACTTGGACATCATCATTAGTGAGAGTTGCCAAATCAACTTTGGCTTTCACACTTACCGTTTGATTTACCTCAATATCTGTTTTTGCAGAAACATCAACATCTTTAATTTTGATGTTGTACCAGTGGCTGGTAAGATTTTCTTTCCAAGTTGCTAATTCTTTAGCTGGAGAGTATTGATTGCCAGTCAGAGTGTGGTAGCGATCGCTTGCGGGGAAATAAGCTCGTTCTGCATATTCTCGCACCATCCGTGCTGTATTGAAGAACGGACAATTCATCCGAATAGCATCCTTCATTTTAGCAATCCAGCGCCGGGGCAAGCCATCAACATCGCGATCGTAGAACAGAGTCGCAACTTCTTTTTCGAGAATATCGTACAGGGCGTTTGCCTCTATCTCATCTTGATAATTGGGATCGTCATACATCTCCCCATGTCCGATCGCCCAACCAGTACGGACATAATCGGCTTCATCCCACCAGCCATCGAGTACACTTAAATTCGGCAAACCATTCATTGCCGCTTTCATTCCACTGGTACCGGAAGCTTCCCGTGGACGACGCGGTGTGTTCAACCAGATATCGCAACCTGCCACCATTAATCGGGCGATGTGAATATCGTAGTTGGGAATAAACACGATCTGCTTTTGCAAACCTTGTTCTTTGATAAAGTGGTTGATTTCGCGGATAAGTTCCTTACCAGGAATGTCCTTCGGGTGTGCCTTACCAGCAATTACAAATTGTACTTTGCGATGTTTATTGGAGAGCAAAATGTGCCTGATCCGCTCAATATCACGCATCCATAAAGTAGCACGTTTGTAGGTGGCAAAACGACGGGCAAAGCCAACAGTTAATACCGTAGGATCTAGAACTTCTTGTGCAGAAGCAATTTCCGAAAAAGAAGCACCGCGATCGTGTAAATGCTTGACCAAATGTTCTCGCGCATACAAAATCATATCCAAGCGACAACGCTCGTGGTTCCGCCATAATTCCTCATCAGGAATAGCGTCCATCCTCTCCCATAACGGGTTGTCAGTTGAAGCTGATGACCAATTGGGACCTAAGTAGCGCTCGTATAATTCCTGAGTCGATTTGGCAACACAACTACGGGCATGAACACCATTAGTTATTGCGGCGATCGGAACTTCGTCTACTGGCACATCATGCCACAAACCTTTAAACATCTGCCGCGATACAACACCGTGCAGTTGTGCCACACCATTAGAAAATGTTGCCATTTTCAGCGCCAGTACTGCCATGCTGAAAGGCTCTGATGGTTCATCAACGTTCTCTCGCCCCAAGGCTAAAAATTGTTCTTTGCTCAAGCCAAAGACATCTGCATAGTATCCCAGATAGTACAAAACTTTATCTGGTACGAATAAGTCAATGCCTGCCGGTACTGGCGTATGAGTAGTGAAAATATTCGAGGAAGCCACGACCTGTTTAGCCTCAGTATAGCTCAACCCCTCTTCCTGAATCAGGCTGCGGATACGCTCCAAGGCGGAGAATGCCGCATGCCCTTCATTCATATGATAGGCAGTAACTTTATACCCTAACGCTTTCAGTAGTTGTACACCACCAATACCCAGCATAATTTCCTGGTGGATACGCATATCTATGTCGCCACCGTAGAGCTGATCTGTGATGTCTTGGTCGTATTCATTATTAGGTTCAATGTTAGTGTCTAGCAGATAAAGCGGTACTGTTCCCACTTGTACGCGCCAGACTCTAGCATATACGCTGCGCCCCGGATAGTTTACGGTAATTCGCAGTTCTGAACCATCGGGATTGCGCTCTAAGTGTAAAGGCATATTGTAAAAGTCGTTGATTGGGTAGCGTTCTTGCTGCCAACCATCGGCATTTAAATACTGAGCAAAGTAACCTTGCTGATAAAGTAAACCTATACCAACAAGAGGTAGCCCTAGATCGCTAGCAGATTTGAGGTGATCCCCAGCGAGAACACCCAAGCCTCCAGAATATATGGGCAAACAATCTACTAGCCCAAACTCAGCAGAAAAATAAGCGTAACATTCGGAATTTTGGCTCTTAGTTGCGGGATTTTGCGAAAAGTTGCCAGGAGGGTTTCCCGACAGAGCAAACTTTTCCAGACGAGTTTGATCTACTGAGTGCTGAGTATTAATTGCTGAACGCTGTTTCTGATACCAAGTGCGTTCTTGCAAATAATCTTCTAATTGACGTGCAGCTCGATCCATTTGCGCTAGGAAGCCTTCATCTTCCACAACTTCCGTTAGCCGCACTTGACTGATGGTACCAAGCATCAGAACCGGATTGTGTCGGCTGGATTCCCATAAATTCGGATCTAAGCGGCGAAATAAGTCTTTGGTCTCAACGTTCCAATCCCAATGTATGTTGTACGCAAGCTTCCTTAGCGGTTCGAGTCGCTCTGGTAGCGAAGGGGAGACGTTAAATGTACGAATAGGCTGCATAGATGAGCAAAACTCCTGGATGAGCTATGGTTATTGTTCACCGGTTTTAGCTCATTTCGTCAATTCTTTATACTCTGTTTGTAAAGTTCCGATGACTTTGTTAAGCTTTATAAACAATTATTAAGATCCCCTGACTTTTGAGCCATCTTCATAATTCACATAACCTTTCACTTAACTGCTGTAAAGTTTGTTTTCTTTTCGTGGAAGTTGACTTTACGTCCTGTTAGCCTCTTAAGTAAGGTAAGTAAGAAATTATTTTTGTCTATTACTAGTGCAATTCCAAAGATCTTCTGAGTATTATATGAACCGTCAAAACAGGACGGTGCTTTGGTGAAATATTCCTGTATGCGGATTTGCCGCCATAGGGAATTGCTGAACGAGTTTCCTGGCAGTTGTGAGACTGCCGTGCCTTGGCTGACGCCACGTCTCTTGACGTAGCTTGCTTAGAGAGAAGGGGTACGCGCAGCGTCTCGCACTCCTAAGAACGCTCCTGAGATAGATTTCTTCAAAAATTATTTAGGACTGCTGTCTGAAAAAATTTTACCTAATTAAAAATTTCACAATTATTTAATAGTTAGTGCTTTGATAATCTTTACCTTATAAGTTTTTCAATATTCACAAGAGTGAGTAACACCCATGCAGATGAAACATTACAGTGATGAATGGATTAACGAATGGTGTCATGACAATGGCTGGACGGATTTATTTATGGAACGGAACAACAATTACTGGGCTTTTCCTCCAGGGGCAGTCATGCCTGAACCTATTCCGCCTAAAGTCCTCAGGTTCATTAAAGCTGAAAAAGGATTAACCTTTGAGGAAAGGTGGTGGTCTATATCGGCAGTAATTGGCACAATTGTTGCCATTGTTTCTACTTATGTGTTCAAGTGTCCAATGCCACTTATTTTGGCTTTCGCTTTTGATGCTGTAACCGCAGCTCAGCTTGAAGTTGAGGATATTTAATCATCTGTTATGCATCTGACTTTTCACTTTGGACTGGTGAAGGTTGTCTTTAATGTTACTCGTTTCTTGAATATTACAAGTTTTTAAGAAAGTTAAAGATTGTTCATGGTTCGTTATTTGTTGTAAGATAGCCGACTTCTTAAAGAAATCGGCTATCTTAGCAGGCGCGATTTTCACAAATTGAATCGGATTGGTATATATAAATTTGTCACAGATTAACGGCGTCTGAGTGGCGATCGCACAAGAAACCGATTTTGCCACTGGATAGCTTAAGCGAAATCTGGAGCAATTTCTGGATCGCCAGGATATTCTGACTATTTTTAAATAGGATGGACAATTGGAATTCCAAGTTCAATAGGCATTGGTACCCTCAAAATTATCATCGATCTTAACGAGTGTTCTTACTGACTGATGTAAACACACTGATTCTCTGTGATAACAGCAGCGCAAACAAGTATATTGATGTTGGATTGTGTTACAACAGGAAACGGGACAGCCACTTCTTCGCCCTGTGCTAGGAGTAAACTGGCTTATGTACCAAGGAAAGAAATTTTTGAAATAAAGATGCGATCGCAAAGAATGTTTCTCAAAGGATTTAAGCCTGATAGGATTGTACCAAGATAATTAGAGATTACCAACAATATTGGTAAAAATATGCCTAGAAAAGATCAAGGATGGATTACATTTCAGACATCAGAGGAGGAGAAGAAAATTCTCGAAGAGTTCTGCCAGCATTCTCAACGCACCAAAACTGAGATCTTGCGGGAACTCGTACGGGGTTTAAATAAGGAATCCCCACCACCGGATTCGTTACCACCCTCACGACCAAATATGCGGAGAGTAACGGAGGATATTCGCAATCCTAATGCTTATGCTTACGATGCTTACACTGATAATCACAGAGAAGTTCTAAGTGAAAAGAAATCACTAAAAGTGAGTTCCCGCAATATCTTGAAGGGTGTTGTCAAACGAGTTGTCACAGGAGCAGTTAACAGTGAAGTTACGCTGGAGATTGTTCACAAAGTTGAACTTACCTCAATTATCACTAAAGTATCTGCAGAAGAATTAGAACTCGTTGAGGGAGGAGAAGCTTATGCAGTTATTAAGTCTAATGATATAGTAATTGCTAGAGAATAAGAGGTAATGGTAATGGGGAATAGAAAGAAAGAACAATGATTAAACCCCAATTACCATTACCTAATTCCCGGAAATTTTTCGTAAGGACGGCTGACTAAGATTCGACCTTTACTCCTTTCCAGAAAGCTACATAGCCTTCAATTTGCTTTGCTTTTTCCTTGGCGCTGGGATAATACCAAGCAGCATCTTTGTTGACTTCTCCGTTAACTTCAATATTGTAATAATTGGCGAGACCTTTCCAAGGACAACTCGTATGGGTGTTACTGTCCTTAAAGTACTGCTTGTTAATAGATTCAGCAGGAAAGTAATGGTTGTTTTCCACAACTACTGTATTATCACTTTCGGCTAAAGTGGTGCCCTTCCAGATTGCTTTTGGCATAAATGACAAATGTGAATAAACTTTACAATAACATTTTGACACTCTCTCGACTTCACAGGAAATTTTTCTACCATACCTGAGTGATGATAATCACTCGCTGATTCCTAATAGCTGAATGCTGAATATGAGCTACTTCCGTCCTGCCATTGATGCCATGACTGGCTACATTCCTGGTGAACAACCCAAACCAGGAACAAAAATTATCAAACTCAACACAAATGAGAATCCCTATCCGCCTTCTCCCAAGGCAATGGCAGTACTACGTTCAGTAGATAGTGAGTGGCTGCGCCGCTACCCCGATCCATTTGCGAAAGAGTTTTGTCAGGCAGTCAGCGATGCGTTGGGAGTACCGGCGAATTGGGTCATTGTGGGTAATGGAAGCGATGAGATACTGAATGTGCTGATCCGATCCTGTGCGGAGGAGCGCGATGCCTGCGGCGGGCTAAGCCTACGCAAAGTCGTGTATCCCATGCCTACCTATGTACTGTATCGAACTTTAGCAGCCATGCAACCTGCATCCGTAGTTGAAGTTCCTTATGGCAACTTTCAGTTACCGATTGAGGAACTCGTTGCCGCAAATGGAGCAATTACGTTTATTGCCTCTCCGAACAGCCCCTCCGGACACTCGGTACCTTTGGACGATTTACGGGAATTGGCACAGCGAGTATCCGGAATTGTGGCGATTGACGAGGCATATGCTGACTTTGCTGAGTATACAGCTTTACCGTTGGTACAAGAATTCGAGAACGTAATTGTTTTGCGTACTATGTCAAAAGGGTATTCTTTGGCAGGTTTGCGGATGGGCTTCGGGATTGCAAATCCAAAACTCCTGGCAGGCTTATTTAAGGTGAAAGATAGTTACAACATTGATGCGATCGCTATAGCTGTGGGTACAGCAGCAATGCGGGATCAAGCCTACAAGAATGCTTGTGCCGACAAAGTGAAAATTTCTCGGGCGAAGCTAACGGTAGATTTGAAGAATCTGGGATGGAAAGTGCTTGATTCTCAAGGTAACTTCGTTTTAGCAACTTCTCCACAGGGAAATGCTGAGTCTCTTTCTTTGGCATTGAAAGAACGAGGAATCTTGGTGCGCTACTTTAAGCAACCTGGTTTAGAGGATAAGCTGCGGATTACGGTAGGCACTGATGAACAAAACCAGACGTTGATCGAAGCGTTGGTGAGTTTGATGAAAAAAAGCACTTAGAGTGCAGGTGGAAAATGCGATTGCTCTTCTCATGAAACAGTGATGATCACAAGGGGAAAACACCACAGATACCGATGTAGGGGCAAGCTGTTCGCCCTTACAATTGATTCATACAGAGGTTTTCACAAACACGAATTAGATCGCCGCGATCGCTGTTATGAACTCATCATTACTGTCACAGCTATCAAACCAGCGACTCATACTTGCCGTTCTTAGGGGAGGGAGATGCAGCAGAAGGTATGGCGTAGCATTGAAGTAATCACTCATATTAAGCTTCTAACCAAAGCACGGAAACTCTTATTAGTTGCTATTTCCCCATTCTTTTTAACAGCTTGAATAAATTGGGGAATTTCTTCCACTGGTATAGAGGGAAAGGTAGGACTAAAATCAACCTCGGAATATTGCTTGCCATTGAGTCTGTAAACCTTCAGGATTTTACCGTTGTACAGCCAGAATTCAGAGATCAGTAACGAGCAAACTATGCCTGCGAATTTTGTGGGGTGAGAGAAACTGACGTGGGAGGAACTTTAACAGTCGATCAGTACCAACCCTAGTCAAGAGGAGGTTATGACAATTTAGAAAACCTAATTTATTGTTGTGCTTGTTGTAATCAATATAAGCAAGATTACTGGAGTATGGATGAGTCTTTACCAAAAACATGGAATCCTCGCTCTGAAAACTGCAATAAACATTTTATTGAGTTAGAGGATGGGTAGTTGCTGGCTCTGACTACGACAGGAGAATTTACTTGCAAACGGTTACGACTGAATCGCTCACCGTTAATTGCCTATCGTCTTCAACGCCGTCGCCAAATAGAAGAAACTCGTCTACTAAAACGATACCAAAATTTAGTTTTGTTGCTAACTCAATTAACAATTTTAGTCACACTACAGCAAACTCTATTGAAAGAGCAAAGAGAGATATTACAAGTATTACTTCGGAATAAACTTGATAGTTTCTAATGGCAATATCTATTCTTTGAAAAAGACTTGAACTTTCTTGGAGCAAGCGTAGAGGTTTACAACGGATATTCTTATAATTAATTTTAATACCAGACGAAAATTTCCTCTATGCAGCCTATTCAACAGCAAGTCATTGAAACACTCCAGAGATTGTCTCCTAGTGAACAACAAGAGGTTCTGGACTTTGCAGAGTTTCTCACGAGTAAGCGGCAAAGACTGCCTTCCCCGAACGTGCAACCAGCTCAATCCTTTCTAGAAACAGCCCAAGCTTATATCGGTGCAGGCTCAGGTCCGGGAGATCTTTCTACTAATCCTGAGTACATGGAAGGATATGGTGCTTAATGCGTCTGCAAATCCTCCTTGACACTGGTCCCTTGATAGCTTTCATTGATCGCCGTGATCATTATCACTCTTGGGTAACGACAGAACTTGCCACAATCCAACCTCCATTACTTTCTTGTGAAGCAGTTATTTCAGAAGCATGGTTCTTATTGCAACGTGTGAGCAATGGGCGAGAAACTTTAGTTGAATTACTCAAAAGTCAGCAAATTTTGGTTACTTTTCACCTCAATGAAGAAGTTGAGTCAATTACTGAGCTATTAACCCGATATATTTCTGTTCCTATCTCCTTGGCTGATGCAAGTCTGGTACGAATGGCAGAGCGCTATCCAGGAAGCTTTGTCTTAACCCTAGACAGCGACTTCTTGATCTATCGAAAGCACAAGAATCAACCTATTCCAGTCATCATGCCGGGAGCATAAACTTTTAGGCATGGGTTGAATCGGTATTAAAAGATCGTTCAATCTCTAAGGCATGGGACGCATCCAGGAAATCCTCCAGGCACGAGCCGATCTCGCTGATATTTGGCAGTATATTGCCCGGAATGAAGAAACTGCTGTGATCGCGTTCTTGAGATGATCGACCAAAAGCTGATACTTTCATCGTCCCTTAAACGATGGCATTGAAGTCATCCGCGTTCTTCATGGTGCGAGGGATATCGAAAACCTCTTATGACCATTCTAGGTATTGAACCGTAACGTGATGCTTACGAGTGATGGTGTTTTACATATTCTCGAAGAACGCGGTTTATGCTAGTTTGGTAGCCTTCATCTTCCGGATGATTTCTCTTGAACCAGTCTATAAGATCGGCATCAAGCCGTAATGTAATCTGCTGCTTCACCGGACGGTAAAATAGACCACGCTTGGCACCAATCCAGTCCTCGACTTCGGGAATATCGTCTGTATCGATCTCTTTGTCCGGCAGATCTGTCAAAGTGTTAAGCTGCGCTTTTTGTTTGGCAGTCCGACCTTTAAAAGTCTCTTTATAATATTTGTTTGCAACTAGGCACAGTTTGGGAAGAACAAAAGACTCCAGTCACTCTGAGTGGAAATCTGGCTGGTTTACAAGCACGCGGCTTGGTAGTGTCAGCTTTAGTGGATGAGTTTTCACCTATCCTTCTTGCATTTGCAAGGGACAGAATCTAGAGAAACCCCTTTAATACTCGGGCGCTTATATTTTTTGCAGAATTTGATGTGTGTTTTTACCGTTCGGATTTAGCTTTCGAGATCAATCCTCAGGGAAAAGTTCTTAAAACAATCAGTGCATGTACCAGTTGAATAAATTTAAACGGTAAGCTGACTCCCGCTCTAGCCTAGTATTGGTTATGATTTAGGACAGGGCTTGTATGCCTCCAAAGTCAAACAGTCACCTATGGCTCAGTATTCTAATTTAGAACAAGCACTAAAATATTACTTTGGCTACGACAACTTCCGCCCAGGACAACGGCAAATTATAGAAGGTGCGCTGCAAAATCGGGATTTACTGGTTGTGATGCCGACGGGAGGGGGAAAATCGTTGTGCTTTCAACTACCAGCATTGCTGAAGAAAGGTATCAGTATTGTAGTATCGCCGTTGATTGCCTTGATGCAGGATCAAGTAGAAGCACTGCGAGATAACGGTATTGCTGCAACATTTCTTAATAGTAGTCTTAACCCTTATCAAACGCGATCGCGTGAAGAAGCGATTGTCAATGGAAAGGTGAAATTGCTTTACGTTGCCCCAGAAAGGTTACTGAGCGATCGCTTTCTGCCGTTTCTCGATTTAGTTCATCATCAAGTGGGCATTTCTGCCTTTGCTATTGATGAAGCACACTGTGTGTCTGAGTGGGGACACGACTTTCGTCCGGAGTATCGCCAACTGAAATCTCTACGAAAACGCTATCCGGATATCCCCACTCTTGCCCTCACCGCCACAGCCACTGATCGCGTCCGCAATGATATTATCCAACAACTCGCTCTCAAGCAACCAACTGTTCACGTTGCCAGTTTCAACCGCCCAAATCTTTACTATGAAGTTCGTCCTAAGACGAAGTCTGCTTATGCCGAACTCTTAGAAATTATCCGAGAAAATGAAGGTTCGGGAATTATCTATTGCCTGACACGTAAAAAAGTTGACGAAATCACGTTGAAACTGGAACACGATAAGATTTCCGCCTTGTCTTATCATGCTGGATTAACTGATGAAGAACGCTCAAAAAACCAGACTCGGTTTATTCGCGATGATGTCCGAATTATGGTAGCAACGATTGCTTTTGGTATGGGAATTAATAAACCCGATGTGCGGTTTGTGATTCACTATGATATATCTCGGAATTTAGAAAGTTATTATCAGGAATCGGGAAGGGCAGGAAGGGACGGAGAACCTTCCCGGTGTACGCTTTTTTTCGGTTACGGTGATATTAAGACAATAGAATTTCTCATCAATCAAAGATCTGATTCCCAAGAACAGATGATTGCCAAACAGCAACTGCGGCAGATGATAGATTATGCGGAAGGAACAGATTGCCGTCGCACAATTCAAATTGGTTATTTCGGGGAACGTTTTCCAGGAAGTTGTGGTAACTGTGACAATTGCCGTCATCCCAAACCAATGCAAGATTGGACAATAGAAGCGATGAAGTTTTTATCTTGTGTGGCACGATGTAAAGAAAGGTTTGGAATGCTTCACATTATTGATGTGTTGCGGGGAGCGAAAAATCAGAAAATCAATCAGAACGAACATCACAAGCTTTCTACCTATGGGATCGGCAAGGATAGAAGTTTGGATGAGTGGCGAATGCTGGGGCGATCGCTATTGCATCAAGGATTGGTAGAACAAACAAATGATGGTTATTCGGTACTGAGACTTAACGCCCTCAGTTGGGAAGTCATGCGGCGACAGAGAACTGTATCGATTGCTGTTCCCGTAGTACAAAAGATTACGCCGGAATACGGGACTGAGAAGGCAGCAGAAGTGGAAGTCCTCATGCAGAGGTTGCGATCGCTTCGCAAACAACTTGCTGATGAACAATCTGTACCACCTTACGTAATATTTCAAGATTCTACCCTCAAATTGATGGCCCAAGTACAACCTCAGACAAAAGTAGAATTTAGTAAGCTTTCTGGTGTTGGTAGCCACAAACTTGCCCAATATGGAGACAAATTCCTCGCTGAAATCCGCGCCTACCGTACTGAACAAGGTTTACTAACGTTGGAAGATTATTCTACGCCTTTTGTCAACTCACCCTCAGAAACAGAATTATATACATTACAGTTACATCAGCAAGGCTTTAATGTTCAAGAAATTGCCCAAAAACGTAATATTCGTCCAACAACAATTATCCGTCACCTTTCAGATTTAGTTGAGAAAAATCAGCCAGTAGATTTAAATCAGTTAATTCCCTTAGAACGCCAGCAAAAAATTTGGCAGGTTTTAGACACTCTTGGCGATATTTCTCTGAATCCAATTAAAGAATATCTTGGCGAAAGCTACAGTTACGACGAAATTCGTTTAGTAAGAGGAAAGTGGCGGGGGCAAACTCGTAAAAAGTAAAAAGTAGAAAGAGAATCCCCATAAATTCAGGCGCGGGGATTTCAATAAATGACTCATCTACAGTTCAAGCGCTAAAAATAAGAATCAACTGGAGATTCTCAAGACTCAAATATTAAACACATCAGGTCTATACAATCGTAAAGCTCTTCCTAATTTACTCTCTGCATCAAATCTAAATTGATAAAGTGGAATCATTTTAATTGAAGTAACTGGTTGAAACAGAAGTATTTTAAAGAATTGTTTAGCAGGCTGATGGAAGTAAATCGCTTGTGTTGAAATGTTACTTGATTGAAATGGTGCTATCCTCGCTACATTGCTCCAAGGTGTTCTAGTACAAAAGCCGAATTGATGCAACTCAATTCCTTCTGATGAAATGACTATTTTAGTATTTGCAATTCCGATTATAAAACTGCCAATTATTATAAATAGAATAAAAGCTGATGCTAAAGTTGGCAGAAATATTCTCGCTACTAAACAAAGAAATAGGCTAACAACAATAGTTATACTTCCAATGGTAAGTAAGGATTTACGATTATTTTGGTGATAAACCTGTTTGTCACTCATTGGGCAAACCTATAAAACCCAAATTTAATTGTGACCTCGCTGTTTGTCAAGTTTTTACGATAACTTCCACAATTTCAGGATTTAAGAACTCATGGCTCGGCTTATCACCTAAACTGCAACGGGGTTTATTTTCGGTAGCTAGTGTGTACAATGCAATTTCTACTATCCCAGATGCGGCAAGAGGGATACTGGCTATTAAAACTGTAAAAAATTTAAATACAAACCAATTTATACACTTATAATAGTAATAACTGTAGATTTGCAATCTATATGTTAGTGGTATTTACGACCGAGGTGGTTATTCCATACGAATTGACTACAAACAACCAGTTCCTTCCCCACCACTATCACAAACAGAATTTTAAAAACCTACCCTTGAAAGCTCTTTTTAAGGAGGGTTGGGGGGATCTGATTTGTGCATCTTCATGTAAAACTGGTATAAGGGTGGGATAGTAAAGAGATTTCAGCTTAGTTAGGCTGTTGAGTTCAATGGACTTGAATCGGGTGATAAGCTTAATAAAGTAGCATTTTGTTGTTCTTTTATATATAGATTGCTATTCACTACTAGTTTTTTATTTTCGTTTGAGAAACGTGGAATGCTTGAGCAAATTTCAGACTACCTACACTTTAACTTCAGCGTTGAAGCTCTTGTCGTCCTTGGCATCCTCATCTTGTTAGAGGCAGTGCTTTCTGCTGACAATGCAATCGCGTTAGCAGCAATTGCCCAAGAGCTAGAAGACGAAAAACTCGAAAATCAGGCACTTAACATTGGCTTGGTAGTTGCCTATGTCTTGAGAATCGGGTTACTTCTGACAGCTACCTGGGTGCAACAGTTATGGCAGTTTGAGTTACTTGGTGCCGCTTACCTACTGTGGCTGGTATTCCAACATTTTAAGCCTAAAGAAAGCGAGGAAGAGGGAAAATCTAGTTCCCGTTATAATTCTCTTTGGCAAGTTATACCTGTAATTGCACTGACAGATTTAGCTTTTTCTCTTGATAGTGTTACGACAGCGATCGCTGTTTCTAATGAAACGTGGCTGGTACTAACAGGCGCTACCATTGGCATTATTGCCTTGCGCTTTATGGCAGGTTTATTTATCCGGTGGTTAGATGAATTTGTCTACTTAGAGGATGCTGGTTATATCACTGTGGCACTGGTGGGCTTAAGACTCTTTATAAAGGTAGTCAATGATACTTTAGTACCTCCGGAGTGGGCAATGATCGCTGCAATCTCTCTGATTTTAGCTTGGGGATTTTCCAAACGAACTCCAAGAGAAATATCACAAACAGTAGAGGAAACGGAAAAACCCGAAGTCATAGATAGAGAGGAAGTCGGGAAGATCGGTTAGGAGGCATGAAATATGGGCAGGTTTAATATAGATATCGTGTTTGCTCATAATACGATTTCAACTAAACCCGCCCGTATTGGAGGCGAGGAGTTAGATGTTTTATTCCTTACTCATGACGAATAACTTTATTGTCGCTATTCGTGCAGCCAAGGTGTCAAATGAGGTTGCCAACCAACCAATTCTTCATCCTTGAACCATAGAGCTATTTCCCGTTGTGCTGTTTCAATAGCATCGGAACCATGGATGAGGTTACGACCAATATTAATGCCAAAATCACCTCGGATCGTTCCTAGTTCTGCGGTAAGTGGATTTGTTGCTCCAATCATCTTCCTGGCAGTGGTGACAACGCCATCACCTTCCCAAACCATAGCCACCACTGGACCAGAAGTGATAAATTCCACTAAACTGCCGAAAAAAGGTCTTTCCTTGTGAACATCGTAGTGCTGTTGAGCTAATTCCCGACTGACCTTCGTAAACTTTAAGCCAACAAGGGTAAAGCCTTTGTTTTCAAAGCGACGGATAATCTCACCGACAAGTCCGCGCTGTACGCCATCTGGTTTAATTGCTAAGAATGTACGTTCCAAAGCTATCTCCTAAAACTTAGTAAACATGTCAAAAAGAAAGGCAGAAGGCAGGAGGCAGAAGGCAGAAGGTATAATACAATACAATGAGGGGTTGAACCCCCATTGATTGGAGACCACCAACCTGCGGTATGGTGGGGGCTTGGACCCGGTTTGGGTAAGGCAGGACAGAGAACAGAGTCGTAACTTGTGTAAAAGATTACTTATTTCTTCTGCCTTCTGCCCTCTGCCTTCTGCCTTGCCCGAAGGGCTGGTCATTTGTCCTTTGTAGGTTGCTATTTGTCAATAAATGATGACAAAAAACCGATGACGCATGATGAATGACCAACTTGAGATTAACATTCATAAAGCAATCTCTGAGTATATGTATGTCTAGATAAGTTAAATTGTTAATTTGTGGGTGACACACAGAGGTTAGTAAGCAATGCATGTTGAGCCAACTGCTACATCAGATGATCATGCCGTTACATCGGCGTCCAATGGAAGCAAGGTTGAAGTGAGTAATCGTCAGGCTAAAAAGCTATTGGCATCGACTACTTCACTAGACACACGCCGTTCGTGGAAAATTGAGGACAGTGAAGCACTTTACCGTATTGAAGGTTGGGGACAACCTTATTTTTCGATTAATGCTGCCGGTCATATCACTGTTGCTCCTAAAGGCGATCATGGTGGCTCTCTAGATTTGTTTGAATTAGTTAACGCTCTCAAGCAGCGTAACTTAGGATTGCCCCTGTTGATTCGCTTTTCTGATATTTTGGAAGATCGCATTGAGCGGTTAAATGCCTGCTTTTCCAAGGCGATCGCTCGCTATAATTACTCTGGGACTTACCGTGGTGTATTTCCTGTCAAATGCAACCAGCAACGACACTTAGTAGAAGACTTAGTCAGGTTTGGCAGACCTCATCAATTTGGCTTAGAAGCTGGTTCTAAACCAGAACTAATGATTGCTTTGGCATTACTGGATACACCAGGAGCGTTGCTAATATGCAACGGCTATAAAGACCAAGAATACATCGAAACAGCGATGTTAGCTCAAAGACTTGGACAAACGCCGATTATCGTCTTAGAGCAAATAGAAGAAGTCGATTTGGTAATTGAGGCAAATCGTCAGTTGGGTATTAAGCCGATTGTTGGTGTTAGAGCTAAACTCAGTACTCATGGTATGGGTCGCTGGGGAAGTTCAAGCGGCGATCGCGCTAAATTCGGTTTGACAATCCCAGAAATTATCGGCGCAGTAGACAAGTTACGCGAAGCTAATCTACTGGATTCTTTACAATTGCTACACTTCCACGTTGGCTCACAAATTTCTGCGATTAATGTCATCAAAGATGCTATTCAGGAAGCTAGCCGCATCTACGTAGAATTAGCAGCGTTAGGGGCGGATATGAAGTACCTTGATGTTGGAGGCGGTTTGGGGGTGGATTACGACGGTTCGCAGACCAATTTCTACGCCTCGAAAAATTACAACATGCAGAACTATGCCAACGACATCGTAGCAGAGTTGAGAGATACCTGTACTGAGCGAAATATTCCCGTCCCAACACTGATTAGTGAAAGTGGACGTGCGATCGCCTCCCATCAGTCAGTGTTGATTTTTGATGTTCTCAGTACGAGTGACATTCCCTCTGACTCAATAGATCCGCCAAAAGAGGGAGAATCTCCAATTGTTCTTTACCTTTGGGAAACTTTCCAATCTATCAACACCGAAAATTATCAAGAGTTTTACCACGACGCTGCCCAATTTAAAGAAGAAGCAATTAGCCGCTTTAACTTGGGGATTTTGAGTCTTACTGAAAGAGCTAAAGCTGAAAGGCTTTACTGGGCTTGTTGCCAGAAAATACTGAATATCATCAGACAGCACGATTACGTACCAGATGACTTGGAAGACCTAGAAAAAATTATGGCGAGCATCTACTACGTTAATTTTTCTGTGTTTCAATCAGCCCCCGATTGTTGGGCTATCGATCAGCTCTTTCCGATCATGCCAATACACCGTTTAGGTGAAGAACCAACGCAGCGAGGAATTTTAGCCGACCTCACCTGCGATAGTGATGGCAAAATCGACCGTTTTATTGACCTCCGAGATGTGAAGTCTGTTTTAGAACTCCATTCTCATACTCCAGGAAAACCATACTACCTGGGAATGTTCCTCAACGGGGCTTACCAGGAAGTTATGGGCAATTTGCACAACTTATTTGGTGATACGAATACTGTTCATATTCAATTGACTCCCAAAGGATACCAAATCGAACATGTTGTCAAGGGTGACACCATGAGTGAAGTTGTGAGCTACGTGCAGTACGATTCTGAGGATATGGTGGAGAGTATTCGCCAACGTTGCGAACACGCTTTGGAAGAAAATCGTATTACTTTAGCGGAATCTCAGCGACTACTCCAAACCTATGAACAAAGTTTAAGAAGGTATACTTACTTGGCATTGTAAAGATAGTGGTTAGTAGTTATTAATTTGTTTTATTTTATGCCGAATAATAACTACTAATCACTAACTAATAAGTTCCGTTAGTCCTTAGCAATTCCGCGATCGCCTGCCCTTCGACGGGGGTATGGGATGGGATCGTATGACGAGCATCAGTAATCAACCAGTCTAAAGCAGCAGCTTGCAGGTCTATGGTTGCTCCAGTTTTATCTATGCAGTAACGCCCAAACACCAACTTATCAACTAAGCTGACTCCAGGTCCGAGTCGTGACCAATCAAAAATCACGCTGTTGTCTACCATTGCGCCACTACATATCCAGCAATTGGAACTAATCATCGCTGGACCGACAATTTTTACCCCGTCTTCAATCCGGGTCATCCCACCTATATAAACTGGACCTGTAATATCCACTTTGTCCCAATTCACTGCGACATTTAAGCCAGTGTAAATACCTGGTGCAACTTCATGTCCGGGGATGCGGACGTTTTTGATTTCCCCAAGCAAAACACCACGAATTGCTCGCCAGTAATCTGGTACTTTACCAATATCTACCCATTCAAAATCCATTGGGATAGCGTAGAAGGGCGCACCGATTTCTACTAGTTTCGGGAACAGCTGGCTACCAATGTCATATTCTACACCAGAAGGTATATAATCTAAGATCTCCGGCTCAAAGATGTAAATACCCGTATTGATGTTGGTGCTGAGGGCTTCGTTGACGTTTGGTTTTTCTTGGAAAGCTTTGACTCGACCGCTTTCATCGGTAACGACGACACCGTAGCTTGAAACTTCTTCTCGTGGGACAGATTTCATCACTATGGTCGCGATCGCTCCTTTGGATTTATGCCATTTTACTGCTGCTGTTAAATCCAAATCGATTAAAGCATCGCCGCACAATACGACAAAGGTGTCATCAAAAAATGGCGAGAAGTCTTGAATACGACGCATTCCACCAGCCGAACCAATCGCTTGTCCCACCAATGTACCGTCAACAATGTGACCTTCAAAAGAATAGGCAATTTGCACGCCAAATCGCTGGCCATCTCGGAAATAGCTTTCAATTTCTTCTGCCAGATGGCTAACATTGACCATAATTTGGTCAAATCCATGCTGGCGTAAAAGTTCTAGTAAAAATTCCATCACTGGCTTTTGCAGGATGGGCATCATCGGTTTGGGAGTTATGTGAGTAATTGGACGTACACGAGTACCCTTACCAGCTGCAAGAATCATCGCCTTCATAGATATTTATTCCTCAACCACAAGCCAGTTTACGATTCATCAATTGATACTTGATCATCAATTTATTTCTGTTATCAGTCATCCCCGAAATTACGGTTAGTCATTGAACTAAGTAGAATCTTCAGTATAAAAGGTATCGCTAATCTCTCATTTTTTCAACAGGCGTTAGTTATAAGTCTCTCATCATGACAAGCTTGCTCAGCACAAAGGCACTTCCAAAGAATTGCTATTGCTTGCCAACTCTGTTAGTAAACGAATCTTAATATCCTGATAAAACTCCTCTTGATATATTTCTATCTTAGATTGAGCGGATAGAAGTAGCAGTGCCCAGAAAACACTAATCAATTGGCTGTTATGTGACTGGTGAGTAGACTGATGTTGGTTTGCTTGCTTTGTCTCGGCCCATAATTCTACAAGCTGTTCAAGATTCAACCAGTTTTTTTGCGAACATTCTATTGCCTTTTGTTGCAACACCTGCTCTAATTCCGAAGCCACTTCTGTCAGATTTTCCTGATGAGCTAACGAGAGCGCTGCTCGCATGGTTTGAAGACTGGGTTGACGTCGGGATCGGACAGTTTTGCTTGCTTTGCCTACAAGTTGCAGCTGTTGTGCCATGACTTGCAATTGCTCGATCAACTCTTGCAGAGTCACACGGCGTTTCGGCGGCGGCATTGCTATTGGGCGACGACGCAAGTGCTTTTCTAAAGGCAATCTCGAACCCTGATGTCTGAACTCGTCTTCATTTGTTTCGACGACAGCTTCTTGTTCTTCGACAGCTGATTGCAATTGCATGAGAGTGTTTGCCTTGAATAAGACAAGCATTGAAGCTGACAAAAAAGCCTGTCCTGATTTAGATAAATCAGTTTCATAACTTCTTGTCATTGTCTCCGGTGCCATGAGTTCTATGTATCGATCAATCACCTCAATCACCTTGACATCCCAAGGGTCTATTTCCCCCTGCTCAGCCTGGTGAATAAGCAGTGTAATTGTTTCCAATAGCTCGGAAGCATCCATCGACAAGTTTAAACAATTGAGAGTTGGTAGTTGTTTTTTGTTAGTTGGCGGTTGATAGTTTTTGGTTACTGGTGGTTATTAGTTTTTCTAACCACCACGTTCCTACTAACCATTAGCTAGTTCTTTTAAAGAATTACCAGACGAAGGTGGTAGTGCTAGTTGTAATGATTGAATTTCTACCTGATATTGTTCAACCTTAGTCTCCAATTCCTTAATTTGGGAATTTTGTTGGCGAACTTGTTGACTAAATGCTAACTGTCGTTGTAGTTGTGTCCAGATACTGAATATCCAAGCAAGAACTGCACCTAAACCAACTGCTAAGAGCAACTCGACGGCGATCGGAGCTGAAAACTGTAAATTAGGGACAAGATGAATTGTTCCTGCTTCAGTGTTTTCGATAGTAAATAATGCGAAAGCCAGACACAAAATAAAAATTATGACAAAGTTAACTTGTCTCATTGGAAACCTAAGTATTACCTAAAGAATTTGACCTAATCGTTCCCCAATCTTTGAGATCAATACTATTTTGAATCTTGCGCTAAAATTGTGCAACTTGATAATCTAATGATTTAAGTTACTAGTGTAAGCAGTCGTGCCGTCAGCTATAATGGGTTAATAAGTTGTTAGCAGTCCTATATTATAAGGTCGCGGAATCCTTACAAAAGTTTCCCCTCAGAGATTGGGAAACACAATTAGCTGTTAGCCACTAGCCCACGCATCATCCACGAATAGCTATTGATAAATGCAAGCTTTACAGATTCACATCAAGATTGTATAGTAACAATGCTTAACAATCAAGTACGCACTAATACCACTTTATACTTGATGCTCACCTTTTTTGTGGTAAATTGTGTTCCCAAATATGTTTTTTTAGTAAAACACTGAGAAACGATTTGAGGATAACTTGGAATTCCGAATATTATGACTTTAGTCAGGACTTTAGCTTTCTTGATTGAAACCCCGGACTTTAAGTTATATCATTTTGAGTCCTGAGTTCTGATTCCTTGACAGAATTGTTGCTTTTGAGGGCATCGAAGGTGCCTTTAATGGTACCAGCAATTGGAACAGCAACGACTGTCCCTAGCAATTTACCAATCTCGAATCCCATCAAAATAGAGACAAAAATCCAGATGGGATTAAGTCCGATGAATTCGCCTAGTAATCTAGGAGCCAATAGGTTATCCTTAAGTTGCTGCATGACAACTGCTGCCCCAGCCACTTCAGCTGCTAACAACCATTGTTGTTGCAGCAGGATCAAAATAGTCACTAGACCAATGCCTAAAGTTGCTCCAATAAAGGGAATGAGTTCAGATAAGCCGATCAATATAGCAAACAATAGGGCAAAAGGCACTTTAAGAATTAAGAAAATCGGGGTGAGGGTCACTACCATGAACAACCCCAGCAACAATTGGCTAATAAAGAATTTTTGAAAATTCAGCCGCAAAGAAGTCGTAAAGGGAACACTAATATTAGATGGCAACAGATTAATTAAACCCAGCCAAACTTGCTTGCCATATAAGAGCATATAAAACGCCAGCACGACTACTAATACTAGGTCTAGTAACCCTGATAGTAAAGTTCCAGCTACACCCACAGCATTAGTTGCTAGCTGTTGCGCCCATCCTTCGATGTTAGCATTGATTTGTGTACTGAGAACGTGCAAATCTAATGGCAAATTGTGTTTTTTCGCTAACTCTTGTAAAGTTAGTAAGTTTTTTTGACTGCTCTCTAACAAGCTAGGAATCGTTCGTAACAATTGGTTTGTTTGCTCCAATACCATCGGCACCAGTGTCACGCCTAAAATAACCAAAAGCGTTAAAGTAGCTAGTAACACAATGATCACTGCCTGAGAACGAGTCATGGGGGCACGTTCAAAGAACTTCACTGGATAGCTTAGTAAAAAAGCCAGAATTGCTGCAACAGCCAGGATGGTAAATGGATGCTGAAAATACTGAAAAATTGAAGATAATAGCCAGATGTTCAGAGCGATTACAGGACCGCTCAGACCATAGATTAACAAACGTTGAATAGACGTTGCACGGCGCATTTTTTGCAATTTGTTTTAAGAGCTCCTTGGCAAAATAATACTCTGTTGACGCTAATAATTATGCTAAGTGTTTTTAGCAAAGACATATATTAGCGTAACCGATATTCACCGAAGCAAATCATCATGGACAAGAATATTGCCGATCTTCGCAAAGACTACACTTTACAGGGTTTAAGCGAAACCGAGGTTGACCCTAATCCTTTTATACTATTTAAAAAATGGTTTGACCAGACACTCTCCACTCAACTTTTGGAACCAAATGCAATGACTCTTGCCACAGCTACTCCGGAAGGTAAACCTTCAGCAAGAATTGTCTTACTGAAAGATTTTGATAGCCGGGGCTTTGTTTTTTATACCAATTACAACAGTCACAAAGGACAAGAGTTAGCAGAAAATCCCCTAGCGTCCCTGGTTTTCTGGTGGGGAGAACTAGAACGCCAAGTCCGCATTTTTGGACGTGTAGAGAAAGTTTCAGAAAAGGAGTCGGATGAGTATTATCACAGCCGTCCTTTTAACAGTCGCCTTGGTGCATGGGCGTCGAATCAAAGTGAGGTGATAGAAAGTCGTGAAGTTCTTGAACGAAAGTTACAAGAACTACAGATAAAATATCAACATCAAGATGTCTTGCGCCCTCAACACTGGGGAGGTTTGCGAGTGATCCCCACAGAAATTGAGTTTTGGCAAGGACGCTCCAGTCGTCTGCACGATCGCTTGCTTTATACTTTGTTAGATAATGGTAGTTGGAATATTCAGCGTTTGTCGCCTTAGTTTTTCAGCGTTCGTTAAATGTTGATAGTTAATGGTTAATTGCAATCAACTATTAACTATCAACATTTGCTTACAAATTAAACTGAATTCTGGGATCAGGCATAAAACTGTATCTCAGATATATTCCTATCCAGACAAACAAAATAATGAATAACGTGCCAATACCTATGGGGCTGGGAAGCCAGAAAACGACTTCTATATGGTTTAGTTTCCCAGGCTGTAGCTTCCACACGAATTGATTCTTATTAATTTGTGGCGGAACCGCATTTTCTGTTAAGAGAATATTTCTGGCACCCCAAGGAGTCTTCAAGGTGAATTCTAAATCTAAAATTGAACCTGGATTAGCTAGGACCAAAGCTTTACTCGCAATCAGAGCAAGCGATCGCAAATCCAAGTCATAAATCAATCGATTTCGGACTATGAGTAAAAAATTATTCTGATTCAACAGTAAGTTTGATTCAATCTTCGGCAGTTCCGAGTCTGACGATCCCTGAAAAGAATCAGATTTTTGAAAGCTAGTGGGTTGGAAAAATTTGTTAAATTTGGATTGTAACTCCTGAGGGTTACTGAAAGGAATTGTCACAATAATTTCTTCATTTGAAAGTCGTTGCGTTTTACCTTCCAATTTCCGAGCGCGATTTTCTATACTGTTTAACCATTCGTATACGGAATCACCACTAAAACTCGTTAAGCGTTCTCCCAACTTAATGTGCTGCACCAGTTCGCCACGATTCTGGTTACTAAAGTTCAGACCTACGTCATATTGGACACAACCAGACAGTAGTAGGGATACTAACAGCACCAGACCTACAAGAGAATTTTGGATGTGAGATTTTGCGGAAAGTTGCGTGTTAGCCTGAGTATCTGGCGGGTTACCCGTAGGCGAGGAGTGGTAGGGTTTCTCTCCGTGGCAAACTTTAACAGCCCTCCGGGCAAGGCAGAGGGCAGAAGGCAGAGGGCAGCTATGTAAGAAAAAGTTTTTATAAAAGTCCATTAGCCTTGCCCAAACCGGGTTTAAGTCCCCCACCAAATCTGCGATTTTGGTGGTCTTCAATTGGATGAGGTTTGAGTCCCCATCCAATTGCCTTCTGCCGTCTGCCTCCTGCCTTCTGCCTTCTTTAATTGCAAAGGCACGATTAAATTTCCCCAGGACAAAATCAAATGCTCTGAATACCAGTCCTAAACTTTTTTTCATAATATCGCCTAATCCTTACAAGCAACATTTGCGTTACGGCTGATGGCTGAGATCTGAATGCGAATGTTCTCACTTCGTTAAAAACTATACCAAACCAATGCCGCTATAGTGAAACCAATCGCGATTAATGCCACCCAGATAAAGCGATTATCTCTGGTATTAATCTGAGTGAGATCGTCGAATTTTGGCGAGGTTTGCTCAGGCGTGACAGAAGATTTGCTCGTCTTAGCACTCAAACGTATTTTGGTTTCAGTATCTTGCAATGTACCCAAATCGGGAATTTCTGTCATCCATTCCTTTGGACGTTGTAACTTGGGCGCTTGAAAGATGTACTGCAACCGCCGTGATTCTTTATTAGTTTCGGGATCGGGGTGGCGTTTGAGTTGTTCGCATAAAGCGATCGCATCTTCATTTCGTCCTGCGGCTTCATAAGCTGTTGCTAACCAAATTTGAACCTCTCCACCAAGGCGAGAATTGCGAACCAATAAGGCACTTGCCTTTTCGAGTTGTTCAACGGCTTCTCTGTATTGCCCATTTTCAAAAGCAACTTTTCCTGCCTGATATCGAGTTTTAGCAATTTCTAAATGTGTTTCCACGCGCTTACCTACTGAATCAAAGAGAAAGGCTCCAGGAGACATATTTACCGATTACACAGAATTGTTATTATATATTCTGGCTTCTAGCTCCTGACACCTTTTTACAACATAACTTTAGAGCCGATGAGCATCGTTCCAATCCCGATATTAGTAAAAATTTCTAGTAACAGGGCGTGAGGAATGCGGCCATCTATGATATGTGCTGCACCGACTCCTTGAGCGAGCGATCGCACACAACAATTGACTTTTGGTATCATTCCACCTCCAACTACGCCAGTAGTAATGAGTTGGCGGGCTTCTTGAATATCTACTTTAGGAATCAGGGTTGACGGATCTTTATAATCCTTTAAAATACCCCTGGTGTCAGTCAGCAAAATTAATTTTTCTGCTCCCATAGCAGCTGCTATTTCTCCAGCTATGGTATCGGCGTTAATGTTATAAGCTTGTCCTGTTTCATCTGCTGCAACACTTGACACTACCGGAATATAGCCATTGTTAACAAGTGTTTCTAAAATTTTGATATTTACACCACTAACTTCTCCTACAAAACCAATGTCTTCTTGACCTTGAGGACGAGCTGTGATTAAGTTACCATCTTTACCGCATAGTCCGACTGCCGAACCACCAGCTTGATTGATCAGGGTAACAATTTCTTTATTAACTCGACCGACCAAAACCATTTCTACGACATCCATTGTCAGGGCATCAGTCACTCGTAAACCATTTTTGAATTGGGGTTCAATGCCTAGTCTATCTAACCAACTGTTAATTTCTGGTCCGCCGCCATGTACTAGAATTGGTCGTAAACCTACACAGGACAAGAAGACAATATCGCGGATGACTTTATCTTTGAGATTGCTATCTTTCATTGCCGCGCCACCGTATTTTACGACGATAGTTCGACCTATAAAGCGCTGAATGTAAGGTAATGCTTCACTCAGTACTTGTACGCGAGTGGCTGCATCTTGCTTAATGTACTCAGTATCGTTGATCATTATGGGAAACTGTTGACAGTTTATAGCTGTTGTAGTTTGGATAAAATACAACTCAGATGATGGGAAAGTGTCTGCTGTATCAGTAGCCTATAAGCATTTTAGCTTATATGGCGAAAGCAACATCGACAATGGTGAGTGGAGAGTGGTTTGTTCTGGAGAGAGGGTTCGTGGGGACAACAATAACTCCTTTCCAAGAAGTCTCTTTGTTATGAAAAGGATGGAGGTAATTTCTCTGGTTTCAAAACTTGAGGAATTGCCTGAATAACTCTTGTAGCAATTTGCTCAGTTGTGTCGTCAGCACTTACAGTGATGCGCAGATCGGCTTGGGCATAGAGTGCTTGTCGTTGTTCGAGAAGCGATCGCAGCTTTGTGTATAGATCTACATCTTGCAGTAGTGGTCTTGTCGTGTCTTTTTTTAAACGTGTGTAAAGTAGTTCCACTGGTACATCAAGCCAGACAATCAAACCGTGGTGCAGGTAACTCCAGTTTTCTCGGCACAAGATAATACCACCACCAGTTGATATAATCAAATTTTTGTGAGCACAAACTTGTGCTAACATTTTGCTTTCTAGTTGCCGGAATGCTGCTTCGCCTTCTTGGGCAAACAATTCACTGATTGTTCGTCCGGCTAATTTAGTAATTGCTTCATCGATATCTATAAACCTATAACTCAGTTGCTTGGAGAGTGCGGGTCCCACTGTCGTCTTTCCAGCGCCCGTCATCCCAATTAAGTACAGGTTGATTCCTTGCAATAAATTTTCTGTTGTCATCAGCAATTTTTTTCGTTAGTTGATAATTGATTGTTAAAATAAGATAAGCGCTATAGCGCGCATCTACAGAAAAACGTTTTCTCTGTCTCTATATCAATTATTTTTATCTGCTTTTGTTATTGTGCTTCAAAAATGTTAGCAACGAGCAATAAATCTCCATATATTTCTTTATGGATATACTCCTTTTAAACTAAAAGTTGGGAACAGCTAGACGCTTGCCGCTTACTCATTGAACTCTTTTGTCATAATTCTATAGCTTGCAACACTAATTTTTGCGCTCCCAACTGTTTGTGGGGAGCGCAAGTGAACTCATCAACACAGGCACTGTACAAAATGGATTCAAATCCATCCGCTATAGTAAGACAACCTAAAGAACACAAAAAATTCATTATTTGTAAAATACAATTTTTAATTTCTACACCTTTTTCTAGTGTTTGAGAGCAGACTGTAAGAAGTTCATTTAAAATAATTTTTGGGGTAGAACGATAAAAAAGTCTTCAGCCATAAAATTTAATAGTAAGTTTCACAATTTTTTGTGAAACTTTATGATCAATATGGCAGTCAATACAAACAAGCAAGATTCTACGAAGAGCGTAAATTGCCTTAGGTTTAGATAACACTGTGTTTCTACCAACACACTACAAAATAAACTGATATATATCAATTATCTAGTTGTCTCAAGCCCCAATTGTCATTAACAAATGATTGTTTGTAGGTCAAGGTGTAAAATATGACTTATTTTCAAATGATACGTCCAAAAGCCTTAGCCAATTTAAGCATTGAGATACGAAAACTACTGCATACCTTATCCAAATAAGGCTGAATAAATAAATGTGGTCGTTTGAGGTTTCAACCATGATTCGGATTCGTGATGTTGTCCAAAAAGCTTTAGCAACTGGTTACCTCTCGGTTGAAGCAGAAAATCAGCTGCGATACCTGTTAACAACTCGCTATGACTTGGAAGACTTTAATGCTTTCATGAGTTTGCAGGAAGCTGCAATGACTGGTCAAGTTAAACAAGAGTCTCGTGAGCGTTGTGGTATCTAGTACCGCTTTGCAAGTCCCTAAATGAACACAGTCTTTATCTTACGGTAGCTGTACATGTAATGATATGCTTGTCTCCTCTAATGTGATACTTATAAAGATACGGTATACGATTTTTCGCGCCTCTAGTCATCGGGAGCGTTTATCTTTCTCAGAATCGTCATCATCAAAAAATCCCCAATCATCATCTTCAGCTTGATTGGTAGTCGGTGGTTGATGAGGAGGTACGATGACTCGGTAATCAGCATCGTATACTGATTCGGTTTTTCCTACTCCAGAATCTTTTGGTTCTTGGTAGCCGTATGAGTAAGCTGAGCTAGACTTAGAACTGCTTTTAGAGTCTTGTTGACGTTCGTTGGTTTTAGAGTCATTAACCCGTGTATTTTGAGAATTAGGAGTAGACGCAGCATTCTTGCTTTCCTCAAAGTCCCAATCATCATCTTGACTGTTCTCTATATCCCAATCATCTGAAGCGTTACTTGCTCTGTTCTGTGTTTTGCTTGTCGGCTCTTGAGATGCTTGTGTTCGAGGTATGGGTTCTCTAGTGGAAGTTGAATTGGCACTTCTATTAGAGGCTGATGACTTGAGCGAGGTTTGACGTTGTTGTCCCACAAAGTAATTTGACAATTTAAACAAACTCGCTATGAGTAAAGATGTAAAAGTACCAGCCGCAGTGCTAAACAAAATCCATAACGCTAGTGGTAAGGACTGTGTCCGCATACCCAAAAACGTAAGTGGTAGGACAGGTGACCAATTTTGCACTAACAACAGCGTCAGTGATCCCATCACCCCTACTAATAAAAATAAGCGAATTACAGCCATAATTAATAGTCATTAGTCATTGATTATTGGTCATTAGTATTAGACGAAGAAATAATGACATCTATGTTTGAGATTAGCAATGACCTTGCTTAACCAAACTTAAAATTCCAAATGATTGTTTAAATTTCTCATAGCATCGAATTTTGAATATAACTTAGGGTTTATCCTTGCCATCTCTGAATTGGAATGCAGTCAATCTCTAGTTGATCTAAAACACGAGCAACTACAAAATCAACTATATCCTCTATGGTTTGGGGTTTGTGATACCAAGCGGGAATAGCTGGGACAACTCTAACTCCTGCTTCTGCCAAAGTTGTTAAATTCCGGAGGTGAATCAGGCTAAAAGGAGTTTCTCGAGGAACGATCACTAATTTTCGTCCTTCTTTTAGCTGTACATCCGCAGCTCTTTCTAGGAGATCTGAACTCAAGCCAGCAGCTAGCTTTGCTACGGTACTCATACTACATGGAAGCACAATCATCCCTAAGGTACGGAAGGAACCACTGGCAATATTTGCTCCAACATCACCCCATGGATGACAACGTAGTTTACCAACTCCTTCCACTCCTGCTTGCTGCCGCCAAAACTGTTCTTGTTGAATAGGTTCTACTGGCATACGGATGTTTTGCTCGGATTGCCAAACCATATATGTTGACTTGGAAGCTACTAATTCGATCTCGTAATTGGCTTCTAACAAGAATTTAAGAGCACGAACAGCATAGATGAGACCTGATGCACCTGATATTCCTAAAATGAGCGGTTTAGTATTATTTAAAACTGACATGCCAGTATAAATTGATAGGGATTATAAAAAAGTGAGCAGTGAGGAGTTATGAGTGAGAAGTTAAAAATAAAAACTCTTCATTCCTCACTCTTAACTCTTCACTCATAAATCTTCTAGTCCCTTCTTTCTCGATCAACATAGGATTCTAGGTCGTCGGTCTCAAGATCCATATCATGTGGTAAATAGATATCTGAGGTTTGACCATTGGGAATACTAAAATTTCTAACTGACAAACCATCATTACCGACTGTGACCAAATCAATTTGTTGACGGTAATAATCGACACTTTTTACTTGTACGGCTACGCGATCGCCCAACCTGTAAGAGGCACGATTTTTGCGACCAAACAGTGCTTGTTGTCTGGCACGATATTCATACCAATCGTCTTTGAGAGAACTGACGTGTACCAATCCTTCTACCCGTAGAGGCACGCGTGGATGCCCTTCTGTACCGGACTCAGGTGGTAGAACTTCGATTTCTACAAAGAACCCATAAGATTGGACACCAGTAATTACACCAGTGAAAACCTCACCAATGCGCTGTTTCATCAAAGAGGCTCTTTGCAATCCTGCTAAATCAGCTTCGGCTTCTTGGACTTCTTTTTCGCGATCATTGAGTTGAACAATCACCCTAGTCAAATCAGTTTGAAGTTCTTGTTGTAATTCTGGTGGTAGAACATTCCAATTAATTTCACTGTGACATGAGGAGGAGCGAAGGTTTACACGCTCTTTTACACGAGTATTGCGGCGATCGCGTCCGTGTTCAAGCAACGCATAAAATACTCTCTGCATCAGTAAATCTGGGTAACGACGCAAGGGAGCGTGAGCATGAGTATAACCTTCTGGTAATGCTAAACCAAAGTGAGGTCCTTTATTTGTGCTGTACAGTGCTTGCTTGAGCGTATCCTGCAATAAATAAGTTAAAACTTGTTCTGATGGAGATTCTGCAAAAACCCTGGTCAAATGTTGATAATCTATGGGTTGAACATCAACGTCTGGATCTAATGCCAGTTCAATGCCTAAATTCATTGCTAGTTTTAGCATTTCTTGCACATCTTCAGCATCAGGTGCGCCTTGGACTCGCCAAATTGTGGGAACAGCGAGAGCGTTCAAGTGAGTTGCCATCAATTGATTAACGAGTAGCGAAAATTCAGTTAATAGCGATCGCACGGGTAAATCGTTCACGACGACACACCCTAAAATGCCCTCATCGTTGTAAGAGTTTTGGCTTGGAGGTAAATTTAACTGCAAGCAACCACGAGTTAAGCGTACTTGTTTCAACTTCAGTTGCACTGTTTTCAGTTGTTGAAGCAACTCAACCACTTCCGCCGAAGAGTCTGTCGATTGGTTAGTGAGAATATTTTCGGCTTCTTGTTCGCTCAAATACTCGTTTACGTTGACGACACTTGGTTGAATTTCCCACTCCAATACTTCTCCAGATTTTGAATCAATCGCGATTAAAAAAGACATTGCTAAGCGATCATTTCCAAGTGAGAGAGAACAGCGTTCTGCCACCACTTCTGGAAACATTGGCAGAACGAGTTCTCCAAGATACACCGATCTCCCCCGTCTGAGTGCTTCTCGATCCAGCGGTTCATCTGGTTGGATATGGTGAGAAACATCAGCTATGTGAAAGCCCAATTGCCAACGCCCAGCTGACGTTTTTTCCAAACTCAAAGCGTTTTCTACCATTTTGGACTTACCATTCGTACCGCTATCTAAGGTTATGGTGTACTTTTGACGTAAATCCAGTCTATTTTTTAGGTCTGCTTTTAATAGCTTTTTCGGTAACTTTGCCGCTGCTTCTTGAACAGAATCAGGGAAACTTCGTGATAGATCGTGTTTACAAGTTACCAAATCTATGTCCGCTGCTGCTTCTGCATCGCTCCCGAGAATTTGTACCACACGACCTACTGGCGGATATTGGGCAAGTGGGTATCGCAGGACTTCAACGTGAGCGAGGTGATCGATTGCCTGTTCCAAGTTCAGGTTCGATGCTAAAAGTTTGAGTTCAAATAATAGGCGATCATCTAGAGGTACAGCGCGAAAACCACCTTCTACTTGCTTGACTCGTGCGAGTAAAGTGTGATTGGAGCGTTCTAGAATCAGCTTAACTTCTCCCTCTGGAGAACGGCGACGACTACCTTCTTTAAGAACTTTTACCAGAACTCGATCTCCGTTCCAAGCGTTACTTAGATGGCTTTCCCGGATATAAATATCCTCAGATCCTTCCACATCTTGAATTGCAAAGCAAAAACCTTTGCTAGAACACCGGAGTTTTGCTTCAATCAATCCTTCTTCTGAAATCCGTCGATACTTTCCACGATCTTTTACTAAAATCCCGATTTTCTCCAGTACTTCCAAAGCGATGTGAAGTTTTTGTAACCCGTCTTCATCTTCACAACCAAGTTTCTTCTCCAACAATTTACGAGCTACCAATTTATCATCGGTGAAATTGGTAAGGAGTGTAGCGATTGAAAATTCCATGCAGTGAACGACCTTTGGTCAAAACATCATTTTTTTTTGAATCTGGTTCTCTCGTGTTACCCTCACGAACTACAGACACTTGCTGGAGACGAATAGCTCCGAAACAAAGTTCTACAGGAGCGTTTCAGAGTTGAAGGAGCGTTCAAGTCCTGACTCTAAACAATCTTAATAAAGCAAATCCGGTTCAGATTTTCCCCACTCGATAACTACTACGGGTTTCTAATCCGGCTTTGTTTTCTTGATCTACACTACCCATACATCAATCTTTAAGGATACGACAGGTATTAGATTGTCTAGAGTAAAGGTACTCTTACACGATGTAACTCCGATTGTGAACTAAGCGAAACTGCTGGCAAACCTAATCAACCCATACGCAGAATCGGTAACAATTAGGTCAGCAGCGGAAGTATGCTGTGAGGATGAACCATTACTTCATTATTGTAGATTTAGAGGAGGACTTCTTTGAAAATAGTTCTAATCTAATTGGGTAATTAGTATAGCACGCACTTCGCAAATCACCTGTAGTAAGTCAGTGGTAGCTAAAAAGTTACTTCAACCTTCAAGCTACATCTAGGATATACGTAAAGTAATAACAGAGACAAAGGGGAAGATAAAGAGCGATCCGAAGAATAAGGCGAGTCCTTAGTATATTTTGACTTCCCGACGGCACGACTCTTCATCTGATATAATTAAGTAAATTGCAACACATAACCGTGGGCGGGAATGGAAATCTTAATTGAAATCAGTCCAGAGTCCCGCACAATGACAGAAATAACTTTAGTATTATGTTGGTTCAACTTCAGAACTTGTATCCCCAAGCCTGTCTTATTTCTGAACTAGTACAAATTTATCAAGGAAAATACATTGTCCGAGCGAGCGTGCAAATTGAAGGTGTAACCCGCGCCACTGGTATGGCTAGCGCGGAAACTCTGGAAGATGCAGAAGACAGAGCTCGGAGTAGGGCGTTGATAGTTCTAGGAATCACAGGTACGTCACAAGAAGCGGCAACAATTCCTTCAGAACCAATAACGCAAGTTCAGCCAATTCTTTCCTTATCAAAGACAAGTGGATTAAACGAATCTGCGTATTCCGCCACAATAAACCCTCTTCCTCAAACAGAACCAACTGTCAAACCAAAAAGTGACACCATTAGGCAAGACATAGATAGACGTGCCGTTAGTAGTCAGCAACAAGCTCAGTTTAATTTTCCTGAAGACAATTTGGAAGTCGTCTCCGGTGAACTAAAAGATAATCAGTCGCTACCTGATATCCCTCCCAGTAACGTCACACCCTTTACTCCAAGAAGTTACACTCCTTCTCAACAGGATGTTGTAACGCCAACAGCAAAGAAAAGCAAGAAGACTGAACCAGTCGATCTTTCAGATGCCATCACTAAAACTGATATCGAAATGCAGCGTTTGCACTGGACACCAGAGCAGGGACGGGAATATCTGAAAAAGACTTATGGTAAGATAGCTCGCAGTTTACTGAAACCAGAAGAATTGTTAGATTTTCTCAAATACCTAGAATCTCAGCCATCTGAACCCACACCCCCAGATCCCATCGCTGGGTTTTGAAATGAGTAATGAGTGCTGAGTGCTGAGTGCTGAAGAAGAGAGGATATTAGTTAAATTTTGGAATTTTCACTTTCTTCACTTTCTTCTGACTCAAGACTCAGCACTCAAGACTCAGCACTTACTTATACAACTGACATTGGACGGCTACCTGCGGCATGACGATCCACGACTTGATCTAGCAAGCCATAGTCTTTGGCTTCCTCAGGAGACATAAAGAAGTCTCTTTCGGTGTCTTCAGCAATCTTTTCTATGGGTTGACCTGTGTGTTCGGCTAAATACTCGTTGAGCCGCCGCTTGTGATAAAGAATTTCTCGAGCTTGAATTTCAATATCAGTCGCTTGTCCCTGAGCGCCTCCCAAAGGCTGGTGAATCATAATCCGAGAATGAGGTAAGCTCATGCGCTTGCCCTTAGTACCGGCGCTCAGGAGGAAAGCACCCATACTTGCTGCCAATCCGGTACACACGGTACAAACATCCGGGCGGATGTGCTTCATCGTATCAAAAATACCCATGCCTGCCGTCACTGAACCACCTGGAGAATTGATATACATATATATATCTTTCTCCGGGTCTTCAGCATCTAAAAACAGCAGTTGGGCAACAATTAAGTTCGCTTCATTGCTGTCTATTGGCTGTCCCAAAAAGATGATGCGTTCACGTAACAGCCGTGAGTAGATATCAAAGGCGCGTTCGCCCCGACCCGATTGTTCAATAACGATAGGAATCATCTAGTCTACTAATAGGTATTTTACAAATATTTTAACGATTTCAGCAGTTGATTGTTTTGTGCGATCGCTTTCTTCTTTTGGTTAACGTTTAATTTTGTCAGAAAACGCTCACTGTGTCAGCATTTTTACTGTCACATTTCCGGAATTATCTAATCTGTCAGTGTATATAAATAATAGGAAGTGGATTTGTGTTAATCAGTCCTACGTTAGAAAAACATCCACCCTTGAGGAGAAACGAGCCATGTTAGAAAAATTTGTGCAAGCTACGATTCTTACTTTTTTACTCCACTTGATCGTTGTACTTAATCCCAACACCACATTTCAATCAAAAGCCATCCCATCTTCGGACACGGCGTCAGCGCCAATCGCGAAAACGCTGCTGAGTTCTGTGCGTTAAGAATTAATTATATTAAAAGTGGAAACACCCTTC
Organism: Rhizonema sp. PD37; assembly: GCA_029379215.1. GTDB lineage: Bacteria > Cyanobacteriota > Cyanobacteriia > Cyanobacteriales > Nostocaceae > Rhizonema. The sequence continues at coordinate 6,907 of JAQYWO010000032.1, read as the reverse complement.
TGAGGGTTATTCAAAATTCAAAATTTATTATCTCAAATCTTTTCGAGGTAGACTAGGCGCAGAAGGCAAATTCCTGTATTTAATCATGACTAATCGCCTTGCCGAAGCTAAGAGTCTATATCTCCGCAAACACGCTCACAACCCCATAGACTGGTGGTTCTGGTGCGATGAAGCACTCGCAACTGCAAAGGCACAGAATAAACCAATATTTCTCTCCATTGGTTACTCGAGCTGCCACTGGTGTACTGTCATGGAAGGGGAAGCTTTTTCTGACCCAGCTATTGCTGAGTATATGAACGCTAATTTTCTTCCTATTAAAGTAGATCGGGAAGAAAGACCTGACCTCGATAGTATTTATATGCAAGTTCTGCAGATGATGAGTGGTCAAGGGGGTTGGCCTTTAAACATTTTTCTATCTCCAGAAGATTTAGTGCCATTTTATGCTGGAACTTATTTTCCAGTTGATCCCCGCTACGGTCGTCCTGGTTTTCTGCAAGTTTTACAAGCACTTCGCCACTATTATGATACAGAAAAAGAAGACTTGCACAATCGCAAAGCAGTAATTCTGGAGTCGCTTCTGACTGCTGTGGTGTTGCAAGCGGACAACGTCACGGAGTCTCAAGATAATGAATTATTACAAAAAGGCTGCTCAATCAGTACTCGGATCATCACACCAAACCCGTCGGGCAATAGCTTCCCAATGATTCCCTACGCGGAATTAGCTCTACGCTTAACTAGGTTTAATTGGGAAAACGAAGCGGGTGACAGCAAGCAGGTTTGTACTCAAAGAGGATTAGACTTAGCACTGGGTGGAATTTATGATCATGTAGGTGGTGGCTTTCACCGCTACACGGTTGATCATACCTGGACGGTGCCGCATTTTGAAAAGATGCTCTATGACAACGGTCAAATAGTCGAGTATCTAGCTTCTTTATGGAGTGCAGGAGTGAAAGAACCAGCTTTTGAACAGGCAATCTTCTCGACTGTGCAATGGCTGAAGCGGGAAATGACTGACAAGAGTGGATATTTCTTTGCCGCTCAAGATGCTGATAGTTTTACAGATCCAACAGCAGCAGAACCAGAAGAAGGAGCATTCTACATCTGGAGTTATAGCGAATTAGAACAACTGCTAACTCTAAGAGAGCTAACGGAATTGCAACAACAATTTACCGTAACTCCTAACGGTAACTTTGAAGGTAACAATGTGTTGCAAAGGCGTTATCCAGGCAAACTTAGTGAAACACTCTCAACGACACTAACAAAGTTGTTTGCCGCACGTCATAATCTGCCACTTCATTCCCTTACATCAGATAATTCTATTACCATCCCTCCTGCCCGCGACAATCAGGAAGCAAGAACAGGCAACTGGCGCGGACGCATTCCTCCAGTGACAGATACAAAAATGATTGTGGCTTGGAATGCTTTGATGATTTCTGGTTTGGCAAGGGCATATGGAGTGTTCCAAAAACCAGAGTATCTGGAACTAGCTTCAGGAGCAGCGAACTTCATTATAGATTGTCAGTTTGTTGATGGACGATTCTATCGATTGAATTATGAAGGTCAACCAACTGTTCTCGCTCAATCGGAAGATTACGCTTTCTTTATTAAAGCCCTGCTAGATCTACATCACGCAACTCTTGGAATCAAGGAACTCTCTTCGCTTACTCCTCCTTCTTTTTGGTTGGAAAAAGCAGTCACTATCCAGGAGGAATTTAATGAATTTCTTTGGAGTGTTGAATTAGGGGGTTATCATAACACATCTCGTGATGCTAGTCAAGATTTAATTGTGCGAGAACGCAGTTATGCGGATAATGCAACTCCTTCAGCTAATGGAATCGCGATCGCCAACCTTGTTCGCCTTGCCCTCCTAACTGACGATCTCCACTATCTAGATTTTGCGGAATTGGGATTGAAATCTTTTAGAAGTGTGATGAATAGCGCTCCTCAAGCTTGCCCGAGTTTGTTTCAGGCTTTGGATTGGTATCGGAACTGTACCTTGATTCGCACCACAACAGAGCAAATCAACTTTCTCAATACTATGTATCTGCCTACTGTAATGTTTGCAACAGCATCCAATCTTTCACCAACAACTGTAGGCTTAGTCTGTCAAGGATTGAAATGTCTTCCTGCCGCAGAAAGTTTAGAAAAGTTGATGCAGCAAATCGACCGATGTCAAACGCGAGGGCGTTAATGGTTAATAGGTAAGTATCAGTGCCCGAAGTGCTGCGACTCAGTCAGAGATAGTGATACCACTTGATATCATGTCCGCTCAATTAACCTTAATTTCAGAAGAACCACTCCCCGCTCGCGGCGAGGGATTAGGAGTGGGATGCTTTTATTATGGGTGATTTGACGGACATGATCTGAGTAAAGTCTTAATAATATTGCGCTGTCTGTTTGTTACTATTAATGATTATTTTTGCCATTGTTTTTTTTTTACGACTGCCTCTTTTGTGAATTTTTTATCGAAAACCCAAAACTATGATATTATTAGCTATATAGCAAAAAAATTTGATCGCTCCGCTCCGCTACTCTGAAAAAGGGCAAAGAAAAGGAATTGCAAAGAGTAGAGTGCTAAAGGGCAAGGGCTAAAGAGTCCTCGCAGCACCACCACAGACGACACGGAAACCGATGAAGTCGTTGTCGTTGTCGGGGATGTACTCTGTAGCGAGAAGCAGAACGGCAAGAGCCAGGATAAAAGTACCACGAACCACCCCGCAGCAGTGTTTGATTCTCATTGTCAGCATTTAACCACGCACTACCATCCGTTGGCGCTGCCTTATAATTATGATGCCAATGGTCTGCACACCATTCCCATACCTGACCGTGCATATCATATAACCCAAAGGCATTTGCTATTCCAAAACTTCCTACGACTCTAGTTTGTCTTCGATAAGTTCCTTTATAACCTATACCATAAGAGTATCCACCATCATAATTAGCCAGTTGCGCTGTAATTGTTTCGCCAAAGTGAAATGGCGTTGTCGTACCAGCGCGACAGGCATATTCCCACTCAGCTTCACTCGGTAAACGGTAGGGCTTGCCAGTTTGACGAGAGAGGCGATCACAGAACTCTACTACAGAGTACCATGAAACAGACTCAACTGGACGATTTTGTCCTTTAAATCTAGATGGGTCTGGGTTAAGTTCTCGGTTAACTTGTGGAAGTGCTGCTACTGCTTGCCATTGCGCCTGGGTTACTGGATATTTGCCTAAAAAGAAAGGTTTAATTGTGACTGTATGCTGAGGGCTTTCAGACTCATTTCGCTTAGGTTCATATGCTGGTGAACCCATGATAAAACTGCCTTCAGGAATGGCAACCATTTCTAGTAAAACATCATTCCCTAAATTTTCAGTATAATAAAGAGATTGCTGACGATAGCGATTAATAGTTAAATGATGACCAGCAGCTAAGTGTTCGAGAACAGTTTTTAGATTTTTTTTGTTGACCTTTACACCAAATACTTCTGATAAAACTCCCCATAGCTTAATAGCAACATTCTTTAAGTCACGCACATAGTATTCTGCTGACGTTGCAATTTGCTCATAAGTTTGGTTTGCTAATGTTCCTTGTATTAACAACTGTTCAGTATCGTTGAGATGTTTTCCTATTTTGGTAAAAGTAATCTCATCTGCAATTTTTAGAGGATTATCTGTACTGATTTGAGCAAGTTGATTAACCTCTATAAGTGCTACATCAAATCCAAAAGGTTGCAGATTAAATAATTTCTCATCATCAATGGTAGAAGATGTCAAAGTCTTTGCCAACTCTTCTGGCAATAATCTATCTGGAACCCTCAGATCCAAATCCTCCACCTGATAAGAATCACGCAGTTCTGCCGCAGTGACTTCTTCTAGTGTTCTTAAAACTCGCTGTACCAGCCTTGCGTACTTTAGTAAAGCTGGCTCTTGTTGTAACTGAGGTGATAGTTCTTCGGTAATGCGGGTCAATCGCGTTAATTCTGCCCGAAATCCCGACTCGGTAAGACTTGCAGAAACAGTTCCACTACTAGTTTCTATAAGTCGCTGGGCAATTTCACGCACTGCTTTTTTGCACTGTTCATCCCCCAAATATACCATTGCGGCCCATCGTTGAGCTTCTATTTCCTGTTGCCGTCTTCCGGGATGAAGCCGACTTAGATAGCTGACATAACTATATAAAACCTGTGCTACTTCCTGCATTCGCGACTTGCCAAAAGATAGGTTTTGCTGCATTTCCACTAGCAGATATTCCCGCACATGGGTATCCATTGCGTAAAGTTCATACCCAACTTGACTGCACAAGTCAGACAACAACAGATCAACCTCTGCTACCCAAGGAACTTGCTCACCTCGCAAAAACTCATTGCGTAAGTAGTGTACTAATTCTGGAGTTAAGACCAAAGGTAATGCAGCATGATACGCCAATAGCCGATAAGACTCATCGAAACGCCGTACAAATCTATCTACTGCTTGTTTCGCCTGTTCTCGCAATTGTCCTGCATCAGCTAAGTCTGTCATGAGAAAGGTTAATGTAAGTGTTTTAGAGGTTGTCCGCGCACAATATCAATAGCATTACTTAAGCCATTATTATCCATCTGAAACATTGGTACTAAATTAGCAATTATTTCTGCTGAACTGCCAATCCAGCGTTCTTCTGGCATAGGATTTAACCAAGCAATCAAAGAACTGTACTGCTTCAATTTAAATAGAAAACTGGTAGTTGCCCGAATTCGCTTCAAGTCCCGATACCCCCGTGCAGCCCCAGCATCACTAACAATCAATATACTAGTTTGATGATCGCAGGCGGCTAATACAGTTAGTAAAGTAATTGGTTCTGTCAAGTACAGGTCTTTGTAAATACTGGCAGCAGGCACATTATGGAAATAAAATACATCTACTTTTTCCGGTTGCAAGTCGCTCTCATAAAGTGCCGTTTCCACTAAATCACGAGTGAAGCGGTGAAACGGGTTCATTGAGCCATTTTGGTCAAGCAGCAGTAAAAGATGGGCATTGTTTCTTTCTTGTCTACGGTAAACTGGAGCTAAGTAAAATCCCTGCTGAGTTGTTTGCTCAATGGTAACATTTATATCTAGCACATTTAATGGACCATCCCCAATCGGTCGGCGGAGATATCGCCAAATGTAGCTCATCAAACGACGCGAAATGGGATAGTATGCTTGTAATACGGATGTATCCTCTGTCTCTACAGGTGTAAATGGTGCGCGAATCGGTAATGATGATAGTTCCGTTTCAGGTTTTAGCTCAGTTACAGTCTCCTGAGGCGGTGGTGAGGAAATTTCCGGGGGTTCCTCCACCACTGCTTGATGAGTCTCAGGCTGTGGTTCTTTCTGAGGCTTTTTTTCAGGTTGTTTGGAGGGTGAATCGACTTGTAGAGACTTCCAGATATCGTCAAACCGGATTTGTTGGGATAGAGAATGACACCATAAAATTTTCAATGTCTCGGCTAGTTCCTCTCGACTTTCCCCAAATTTCCCCTCAACTGCTTGTCTCGCTGCCAAAAGTTCGCCTACGCCAAGCTGAAAACCACTTTGCCGTAGGCGAATAAAGGCGGGAGTAATCCAATCTTGGGGGTTAAAGGAACTCATGAGGCTTTAGCGTATTTCTTCCAGTCTTGCTGAAGCTTAAATAATAACTCTCTGTAGGGAAGTAAATTGTCTGTTTTTAGTAGATCTGCATCGTATGGTTTTGGCTCAAAGGTATGGAGTGCTTTTAGCCAATCAAGAAATTCACTGGTTCCCGGTTTCTTAAATAGTCCATCTTTTTCCCACACTTTTAGAAAACACTCAATTGCATTCTCCACCAAAGCGCTCGGCGGCGGTGTTTCCTCACGAATTTGGTAATGCTTCTTGACAATTTTTGTTAAAAGCTTCGCATCGTTTGGAAATTCTAAATAATGATATAAGCAACGCCGCAAAAATGGCGCAGGTAAGTTACCTTTTTCTTTATTACTGGTAATGATGACAATTGGTCTACAGTCAATAACATCATCTTCAGCATCTTTACGTGGGTAGGTAGCGCGAATCGTTTCTCCTGTTTCCTTAATTTTGAATTCCCAAGGTTCATCTAATACAGTCAGCAAATCATTAGGAAAATCCAAATCTGCTTTATCAATCTCATCAATTAACACAACTGCTGGACAATCCTTAAGTTTAAATGCTTTTCCTAAGGCTCCAAATTTACGGTAGTGCCTAGCATTAGCCGGATTGCGTTTTAGCCTTTCGTCATCTTCATCTTCATCCGATTCTATTTCATCTGCTGGTAATTGTTCCTCTACTTTCTGCGTTTGCACATCATGTAGTCTCAGAATTGCATCGTATTCATATAGTCCATCCTGAGCTTTTGTAGTAGAACGCACATCCCAACGGTAGAGGGGAAAACCCAACTCATAAGCAACAGCAGAAGCTAGGCGAGTTTTACCGCATCCCGCATCTCCTTCTAATAGTAATGGTCGCCGGAGATAGATTGCTAAATTTACGGCTTTCTTTAATTCATTGGAAACCACATAAGGTTCTGGATGCGTTGGTGAATCTTGATGTCGATTTTCAGAGCGAAGTTTAGGATTATTTGTAAATTCTAATTTCTCAGATGTTGTCATGCCTTAAAGTCCCTCTCTAAAATTGAACAAACAACACTTGGTGTCCCTTCACTTTCACTATAAATACGCTTTGCTAATTGGTAACTTTCTGACTTAGATAATCCTTGAAAATTAACTAGCCAATTTTTTATATTTTCAATAGTCCAATCAGGCAGAGGAAGTTCAATCATTTTTCGATAGTCAAATGGATTCTTGATACAGAAATAATCCGATAAAGAAGAATCTGGAAAAACTTGACTTTTTGCAATGAGAGCAACAATAAACCTAATTTTACTATACTTTTGAAAAATTGATTCAAGTTCACATATT
>JAQYWO010000321.1 GCA_029379215.1 Rhizonema sp. PD37 | reverse complement strand
GACTGGTTAGAGAATTGTGTGTCCAAAAGTATCAAAACATATAAGTATTTTAGCGATCGCTCTTTGGAGAAAAACTTTTTGGTTTACTGATAAAGCGTGCGTGGTTTTGACTGTTGTTGTTGCGTGAGCAATCCCTGATGAGAGACGTGTTCCAACTTTATCGCTAGAACAACATGGTAAGTGTAATGAACTGCGAACATGAATGCTTAGAACCGCAAACAAGTCAAAATTGAAACCATATTAACTGTAAATATAGGGGGTTTCAAAATCGGCTTGTTTGCGGTTGTTACGATTTATATTTGCAGTCCACTACAAATATCTTTGCAATTAAAACTGCCATGAAATCGTTCCCTGTACCGTAAACGGATCACCATAGAAAACGCGACCCCGAAACGCTGTAGAGTCAAAATAATCGATATTGAACAAATTCTTGAAATTCAGCCCAGCACGGAATTGCCCACGTTTGTAAAACAGAGCAGCATCGGTGCGAAAGTAGCTCGGTAATTTAAATGTGTTGTCTAAATCTCCTTGTCGATCTCCCACATAGTAAAATCCCAAACCAGCTCCGAATCCTTTGAGGGCACCAGATTGAATTTCGTAAGTTGTCCACAGGTTAAAGGAGTTTTTCGGAATATTGTTGATTTGATTGCCCACCGCAATTGTATTATCTTTTGTAACTTCGGCATCGGTATAGGCATAGCCAGCAATGACGTTCCATCCAGGCAAAATTTCGCCGGAAATATCAAACTCAATCCCCCGGCTGCGCTGTTCTCCTACTAGGATAGAGAACAACGGGTTATTAGGATCTTCGGTGGGCAAGTTCGAGCGAGTCAGGTTATAGAATGCTAGAGTCGCGGACAGACGGCTACTCAAATCTCAATACAGTTCAGTTAGTGCCAAAAACTTTTCAGATGTATAGACCACAGTTTTGGAGTGGGTAAGGGTTTCATCTAGATTTCTGGGTACATCCAATATTATCTAAAACCTGCCCTTACACGAGTTCTGTAGTCTATCAATGTGAAAACTGCTATAATTGAATCGTATTGAGTTATATCGTGTCGGTATTCATAAAGCCCTTTGAGGCTAAAAGTTTATTTTCATAGCAGAAAACTATCCGCCTTAGTAGACAAATCATCCACAGCAACTCTTTTAAGTTGGGAACGTTTAGCAACTCAGACTACACAGAATTATTAATGAAGGAAGAAGAGCATAATTATTCTGTCAATCATAGACATTGGGGTCAGAACTGCCATGAAATCGTTCCCTGCACAGTGAACGGATCACCATAGTAAACATTTACAGTGCTCCGCGCCGACTCAAAATAGTCCACGTTAAACAGATTCTTGAAATTAATCGCCGCCCGGAATCGATTTCGTTTGTAGTAAATGGCAGCATCGGTGCGCAAATAACTGGGCAATTTAAAAGTGTTGTTCAAATCACCTTCTCTATCACCCACGAAAAACAATCCTCCACCTACGCCAAATCCCTTTAAACTCCCCGATTGAATTTCGTAGGAACTCCAGATGTTAAAGCTATGTTTGGGGACATTGTTTAGTAAGTTGCCAACCGCATAGGTATTGTCCTGGGAAATTTCTGCATCTGTGTAAGCATAACCTGCAATAATGTTCCATCCTGGTAAAATTGCACCTGCAATGCTGAATTCAACCCCCTGGCTATGTTGCTCACCTGTTTGGATGAAGAAGTCAGGATGATCTGGATCATCTGTTAAGACATTAGAGCGTGTCAGGTCGTAGAAGGCAAGTGTCGCAGAAAGTCGATTACTGATATCTCCTTTAATGCCAACTTCATAGGAAGTACCACGCTCTGGTTGAAAAGCACTCCCATTAAACGCGTTTCCGTTTCCCGTGTTTGGGGTAAACGAACGACTATAGTTAGCATACAGCGAAATCGCTTTTATCGGCTGATAGACAAGACCAACACGGGGACTCAATGCATTATCAGATTGCGATTGTGCTGTTACGGTACCCTGATCATTATCCCCTGAGCTTTGGCTAAGCGTATCAAAGCGCAAACCCAATAGCAATTTTAAATTAGTTGCCAGTGTCACCAGATCTTGAACATAAAAACCCAGTATATCTGAGGTGCTGAAACTACGATCTAAGTCAATTTCCCCGAATGGCTGACTACCGTATACAGGGTTGAACAGGTCAAGGGAAGCAATTCGACGGTTACGACGGTTGGTGAAATCGTTTTGTCTGATGAAATTAAAACCTGTGACCAGTTGATGCCCAATACTGCCTGTGGCAAACTTACCTACTAAATAAGTATCAAAATTATAGTATCTTTCGTCATCAATACCTGTAAATGTGTTTCTGTTCAGAGTACGTCTATCTCTTCCTAAGGTAGTGCCATTGATAATATTATTAGTATACCTTTGAACCGACGAAAATCCAAATGCGCTACGTAGCTGCCAGTTGTCACTAAAGCGGTGTTCGAGATCGTAACCAACTCGAAAGGAACTTAGATCGGATGTACTATACGGCTCTGCTACGTTACGATCGCGCGGGATTTGACCATTCGGATTAGGGAGGACAGTGCCCACCGCAGGAAGCCCATCCTGACCGTACTTTGTGGGTCGAACCTGATATTCGGCGTTGAAGGTAATCTTGGTGCGATTGCTAAATTGCCAGGTGAGTACAGGTGCAACAAAGTATTTTTGTTGATCATAGAAGTCAAGGAAACTTTCTGTCGTCTGAGCCGCAAGGTTAAGACGATATAACAGTGTTTTACTGTCATTAAGCGGACCGGAAAGATCTATTGCACCACGATAGAAGTTGAAGCTGCCGGCATTCGCTTCCACCGCGTAGAAAGGTTCGCTCAGAGGTTGTTTGGTAACATAATTAATTACCCCTCCCAAAGAACCTTGACCGTAGAGAACCGAAGCTGGTCCTTTGAGGACTTCTACCCGTTCAATCCCAGCTGTATCAAAACCCTGATATGTATAACTACTGTCTCTCAACCCGTTTCTCTGAATATCATTCGTAGCAAGAAAGCCTCGGATTAAAGGTTGCTCAAAAGTTCCACGGGTTGATGAATTCCCTCCCTGCGCTACGCCTGGTACGTTTCTGAGGACATCAGCCAGGTTTGTCACCTGCTGATCTTCAAGGACTTGCCGAGGTACGACTTGAATCGACTGGGGAATATTGCGCCGATCTGTAACGACTTTCGTGGCAGTTGATGCATTTGGTGGATTGTATCCATCTTGTTCGCCTCTCACCACTAACTCTATCGGTTCATCACCAGTAGATGATGGTGGAGTTGGCTGTGTCTGACGAGTTGGCTGCTGTGTTTGGGGTTGTTGCGTAGATGCTTGTACCTGTTGCGCCACAGGTGTAGTACTCGCCACAGAGAAGATCAAACCTTCGTTGGGACTGTCAAACAACTCAACAGTTGGTAGTTTTGCGTCACCCGTCACCGTCACCCGGATTGTACTGGTGTTAAGATTTGTCACTGTGATCTCACTCACACCTGCGAGAGGTTTGTCTGAGCGAAATGTAAATCCATCGCCCGACGGTAGGCGCAGTTGAGCAGACGGAATATCAACGATAAAGCTTTTTCCTGCGCTGCGATTTACCAGTTGTAATTGTTGCCCTTGTGATGTCTGTAAAATCAGATCCAATCCTAATTTGCTAGGATTTGCCTTAACTTGTGTGACTTGCACGATTTGAGCAGAAGGCTTGCTCAGTTGTGTTGGCGACTGCACCAGTAACAAAAGAGCACTCTGGGAAAGATGCTTGATCTCACTGAGTCGCCGAATTTCTGTGATCGGTTTAACCTGCCTTCCTTTGGCACCTAGAGATGCAACTTGAGTAGAACTCCTGTTATCAGTAGATGCTTTACTCAAGTCAACTGAAGAAGATACTTTTTCCTGACTTAGCACTCTCGTTGTGAACAATACCACAACAGCGCTTGTTAGGAACAAACTGTGAGCGAATTGCTTTAGATTCATTATTTCTGTGTGAACCCCTGGAGTGCTACTGAATTTATAAATTAAGAGAACATAAGAGATTATTGAAATTTATTGCAACTAATAAAACAAGAGGACGAAAACTTTTATCAATAAAAATTTACGTAGAACAGGTGACAAACCGAAAAATTTTTGCTAACTTCTTTTCTCTTGCATAGGGTCCCTCGGTCGCCTATCTGGTCGCTATCTGGTAGCCATCTGGTCGCCTATCTGGCAGCTATATGGTCACCTATCTGGTAGCCATATGGTAGCCATCTGGTCGCCTGTCTAGTAGCTATATGGTCACCTATCTGGTAGCTATCTGGTTACCTATCTGGTAGCTATATGGTCACCTATCTGGTAGCTATCTGGTAGCTATCTGGTTACCTATCTGGTTACCTATCTGGTCGTCTATCTGGTCGTCTATCTGGTAGCTATCTGGTCGTCTATCTGGTAGCTATCTGGTAGCTATCTGGTCACCTATCTGGTCACCTATCTGGTCACCTATCTGGTCGCTACCTGCCATACATTCTCCTAAAAAAAGACTGTACAGAATCATTAAATAAGGGGGATGCTGATAATTAGAGAAAAGATTGATAATAATTCTTGATTACAGCAATTTTCGAGTAATATGATGTCCTTTAAATTACCCATAATAAAAGAACCCCTCTCCGCCAAAGCTGTGTTTTGTCTCCCCTCCCCGCTTGCGGGGAGGGGTTGGGGGTGGGGTTCAATGTCTACGCAAAATACGGTTAATTAACCGGACATAATAGAAAGTCTGCGGGAGAGAAGTTTCACGAACGCGAGCTTTACGTAAATAGACTACACTGTAGGGGCGCGACGGCCTTGCGCTCCTACGAAAGATTGTGGTTCAAATAAATGAAAAACGCTTTCAGAAGGCAGAGGGCAGAGGGCAGAAGGAACCCACACTTAAAAGTGTGGGATTGAAACTTGGACGCCGTTTTTCTCGCGCTATGCGTCTCGAAAAACATCTTTTTTCAAACTGGGCTTTAAACCCAGAACTAAAGTTTTTTAAGAGGACTGGAAGCAGAATGCCTTCTGCCTTCTGCCTTCTGCCTCCTGCCCTCTGCCTTTCTTTGTAATATAGAGTTGCAATCGCTAAAATTTTTTTAGAGTAAAAATATAGCAATCCTAAATCATTTGTGAAAAACACCGCACACATAAGCGATCGCCTTCAAAAGAAGTGAGTGGGATCGGCGTAGTCGGACGATCGCAACTCAGTACTATAAACTTTCTAACAAGCCTAATTTGTGAAATTGGGTAACTGTTGTGTAAATGTCTTCCAGCAAAACCTCTCCAGCACAACCCAACTGTTGACATAATATAGTTGCCATATCTTCTATAGTGTGAGTGCCATCGCAGAGTTGCCAGATTTGTTTGGATGAGTGGTTAAGGGTAATACCTAATTCTCCCTCGAGATCATAGATTAGTAGTTCGTCGCCTAAATCGTAGACATCAAAACTTTTGCTGCGAGGACGTGCAGAGGCGATCGCTTTCCCAACCCAATCAACATCAGATTGAATTGCTATCGATTGCTTTTGTTCGGAATCGTTACTGCCAAGATTACGCCGAGCAATAAATCCTAACTTCTCCCCAAGTAATCGCAGGGGGCGGAGCAAATAGTAGAAAAAAGTCAAGGGCTTGGGCAAAACAATGAGACGACGATCGCGCACATTCGGCACGAACAACCGCCAGACAAAATATTGTACTCGCTCAGAAACGCGATCGCGAACCCACAATCGGAACAAAGTGGGAATAAAGCGAGATTCTCCTGGTTGCGAACCGAACAAGTAGCTGCATACTTGTTGCGTAAGCTCGGGGAGAGTTTGTTCGTTTTGGATTGCTGCTTGCATTGTCTCTGGTAAATTTACCTCTAGCAACTGCCACGCCAACCCAACTCCAAGTAACAGCATTCGTTGGCTGTGTAATTGCTTTGCTTGAGTGAGTACCCAGTTCCAATCCAAGTTTGGATAAGCCCGGATCAATTCTGCAATATCACAGATCCATTTCAGTTTGCCCCAGCACTCTTTCGCTCCATGGGCGCACAACGCCAACAGCAAGTCTTCAGGCGCGAGAGTCGAAACTGTTGTTCCCAGCACTGACAGCGAATGGCGGCGTTTCCAGATTTCCTCAATAGGCAGTTCAAAAGGGAAGAACCGAGGTGTAATCCGCCAGTGCAGATCGAGGACAACTTTGCGATCATGCCGCACAAAATCTCGCTCATTGTCAGACCAGATATTAGCAGCTTCTTGAGCATCTTCTACTTCAAGTGTATCGTATCCTTCTGCGACTAGAAGATGTTTCACCCGCACTAGGTCTTGTGGATGGATTAATAAATCCAGATCACAAAAGGGACGCAACGACAAATTGCCGTAGAGAGCGATCGCTAGTGCCGGTCCTTTGTATGGCAAAACAGGAATATCATATGCCTCTATCAATTGGAGGAGTTTTACCAGTTCCTGCGTGAAGAACAGAGTATTAAGGGTACTTGTTTGGAAATCCCGGCGAAGTTTGTCGATGACTGCGACAGGAACTAGATCCGGGCAGGTATCCTGAAGACTTTGATAGAGCAAGCCTGTCACATCATGTTCGTCTGCCAGCGATAGCAACCAAGTCCAATCTAGGTTACCACAACAGAGGGTTTCGATAATGTCTGCCGTTGCGGCATTTATAAAAGTTCGGGTGCAACAAAGGAGTAGTTGCACCTCTAGTCGTTGCGATCGGCAAAGCATAGTGCGATCGTCATTACCCTGCCAATATCCGGTCAATAAAGCAGGCTCACAATTGGAGAAGGAATTGAGCAAAACGAGTTAACAATTAATTATGATTGGGAAAAGCTGACAATTTTCTCTGTAAGCTGTTTTCTAGAGTCCAGTGCCAGTGGTTGTGGTAGTTCCAGTGGTTGTGGTAGCTCCAATACCTGTGGTAGATCCAACACCTACAGTACCTCCAATATTTGTGGTAGTTCCAGTGGTAGTGGTTCCATTGATGATTCCAGCATTGTTGAGTCCAGTAGTGTTGTTGATTCCGGTGTTAGTCGTTCCAGTAGTGTTATTGATTCCAGTATTAATCGTTCCGGTAGTGTTGTTGATTCCAGTATTAATCGTTCCGGTAGTATTGTTGATTCCAGTATTAATCGTTCCGGTAGTATTGTTGATTCCAGTATTAGTCGTTCCGGTAGTGTTAGTGATTCCGGTGTTAGTTGTTCTGGTAGTGTTATTGATTCCGGTGTTAGTCGTTCCAGTAGTGTTAGTTGTTCCGGTAGTATTGTTGATTCCGGTGTTAGTTGTTCCGGTAGTGTTAGTCGTTCCGGTAGTATTGGTGGTTCCAGTGTTACTACGCCCTGCGGAAACTTGTGCGGCAGCTCGCTGGTTGAGTGCCAATGCAGATACTATAGGGATTGACCAGCCTGCGGCAACCACTGCTCGCCTGGTAAAGGTTTTGTGCTGTTTGTGCAACTCTACCTGAGACTGGTATGCTGACCATTCCTCCACCAATGCAGTTTCTTTTGCAAAGTTCGCGCATGCCCACTCATAACACTCCGGTGCCAGATAATGGGCATATACGACGGTTAGATTGGTTGTTGCGTAAGTCAGAAGATCACTCTCCTCTTTAACTGTCTCTAAGATACCTGGAATTGCCGTTATCAACTGTTCAGGCTTCTGTCCGAGCTGCTGCCGTTGTGACCACAATGGGTCTACGCTATTTGTCCATGCCAGTCGCTTGAGTAGTTTCTGAGTTGCCAAGAGCCTTACCCAGGCAAGCGGACGTTGACTGGCAGGACTGCATTGAGCACGCCACAAATCGGTGAGACAGATTATCCCATTAGCAGGATAGTAGTTAATAGATAAACCTTGATATGACAATGAGCATAATGAGCCAAATTGAAACATAAGGACACTCCCGCACACAGATGGATCGAGTAGCTAAGACTAAGAGTAAACTAACCGACAACTTTCTTTATATACTAAAACTTTAAGTGTTGTTATGTAGACACATAATTTATAAGTCTCTAACCCCTAGCTATTTAATGAAAAACGGAAATTAATGAAAATATTAGTGCTAAATGCTGGTTCAAGCAGTCAAAAGAGTTATCTTTACGAGATAACAGGTGAAACTCTGCCTAACTTACCACCACAACCACTGTGGGAAGCAAAAGTAGATTGGACTCATCACCAAAACATGGCAGAAATTGAGGTGAAAACAGCTACGGGTAAACTGCTTAAAGAAGAAATTCCTGTTGATTCTCGACTTCAAGTCATTGCAAGGATGCTCGATACACTCTGGCAGGGATCTACTCAAGCGATCGCTCATCCAGGAGAGATTGATGTCGTAGGGCATCGGGTGGTGCATGGCGGTCAGAATTACCGAGAAAGTGTGGTTGTGGATGAGTCTGTTAAAAAAGTGATCGCCGATCTGGCAACCCTTGCACCTGCACATAATCCAGCCAATTTAGAGGGCATCAAAGCAATAGAAGAACATTTGGGCAAAATTCCCCAAGTTGTTGTATTTGATACCGCATTTCATTCCCATCTTCCTGATGCTGCGGCAATCTATCCCGGTCCTTACGAGTGGGTAGAGCAAGGTATCCGTCGTTACGGGTTTCATGGCATTAGTCATCAGTACTGCGCTCAACGTGCCGCTCAAATTCTCGGTCGGGATTTGGCATCTTTACGATTGATTAACTGTCATCTGGGAAACGGCTGCTCTTTAGCAGCGATTCAAAACGGTCGCAGTATTGACACAACGATGGGATTCACTCCCCTAGACGGATTGATGATGGGTAGTCGCTCTGGTGCTGTAGATCCAGGAATTTTAACTTACCTTTTGCGGCAGGATAACTCAGTAGAAAAAATTGAAGATGTTTTAAATAAAGCTTCCGGGTTACGTGGTATTTCTGGCGTTTCAGGTGACATGCGCTCAATTCGAGAAGCGATCGCTCAAGGAAACTCTCGCGCTCAACTCGCCGTAGACATCTACATCCACCGCCTGCGATCTTATATAGGTGCGATGATTGCCAGTCTACAAGGATTAGATGTTTTAGTTTTTACTGCAGGCGTTGGAGAAAACGATCCTAATATTCGCTCTGCAGCTTGTGAAGCTTTGGGATTTTTGGGATTAAAACTTGACTCGGAAAAAAATCAGAGCAAACCTGTTGATATAGATATCGCCACCTCCGATTCAGCAGTACGAGTCTTGGTGATTCATACTGAAGAAGATTGGGCGATCGCTCAAGAATGTTGGCGATTAAAGCTTCAACCTTAATGCAATGGTTATAGATTCTCGTAGTCGTTAGGCTAAAATTAGCTGAGGACAAGAATTCGATAGTGCGATCTTGCTAATGTTGACCACTCCTTGATATAAAAAGACACTTCTTATTATCCTGGATCTAAGCTGGGGACTAGCAAGTGCAGTCGTATTAGCTACACTCTATCTAAAACAGGAGTAAAATTATGTCTTTAGTAATAGACAACATTATCCAAGTTGAAAACTCTCTTGCTCAAACTAAATCAGCTATAGGTGGTGAGATATTAAAAATTACTGAAAGGTTAGACAATCTTTTTAAGTTGAGTAATCGACTTATTACCCAAGAGAAAATCCTTGAAGAAATTCAGGAAATTTACAATACTTTCAGAAAAGTTAGAGATTTGGGAAACTCAGTAGAAAAATTAAGATATATACGAGTCTTGCAAGAATATATCACAATTATAAAATGGGAATTTATAGAACATGTAAAAAATGAAACGATTGAACAATTTGAATATTTAGAGGAAAATCTAAAAGAGATAGAAACTTTGCAAGTCATAAAAATATTTTTAGAAATGATTAATGTAGAAATAAAAAATAAAGGAGAAGAATGGTTAAACGATTTATTAAATGCTTTTTCACAGTTAATGGAAATTATAGAACATGGTAATATTG
>JAQYWO010000320.1 GCA_029379215.1 Rhizonema sp. PD37 | reverse complement strand
GAAATAGATATTATTACAGATGAAGTTAAGGAAAATCTTGAGAAAATTAAAGAGCAGATATCTGAAATAGCTGAAGATAATGCAGATGATTTTAACTTGTCAGCGGCTAACGCATCTAAACCCAGTAGTATGGGGATCAGCTTTTTAGCAGAGTTCCCAGAAAATTCAGTTTTAGTAATTAAAATTTCTGATTGCGGTCGTTATTTGCAGAAAAAAGTCAAAGTTGGTGGAGATGAAGTAACCTGGTGGTTGCGTAAATCAGTTAATTTTACAACAGAGTTTCCCGCTGAGGATATCTGTTATACAAAAGGGAGAAAGCTTGTTAAAACTGAAAAGATAGATGAACTTGAACTGAGTATTGAGGTTTTCTCGAGACCAGATAAAAAAAACAGAAAAGGTATACGTTTAGTAACTGTTTGTCTAATTAATCGGACAAATGGATCTGGAGATGAAAATTGTTTATTTCAGGCAGGCTTTACAGTAACTATTGTTTCCCCAACAGGTGAGGCGCATATATTGCCTTATCCTAAACCAGATTTTTACTATGATTATGAAGAACAATCTCTATCACTACTTTACCGCAAAATGGAAACCTACGCGGTAGGACATGGTTGTGCATCTGATTGGGATAAAGAATCTATTGCTGGTAGAGTTAAAGCTGTAACAGCAGAATGTCTTCCTAATTTTGAAACTCCAAGTATTACTCCTGATATTGGTATAGAAGTACCGATGGCTCCATTGGCAGGGTTAGTAAAAGGTAATGATGGGTTTACATCTCTGTCAGAAGTTGTTAGCCTTTATGAACAGTGGATTAATCAGAAAGAATCTGAAATTTCATCTCTTGATGCAGAATATAAAAATGCTGCTAATAGGCATATAGAGGAATGTAGAAAAGCCGCTCAAAGGATGAGGAATGGTCTGGATTACTTACAAAATAATGCCCAAGTTAAGAGAGCATTTCAACTGACTAATTATGCTATATTACTACAGCAGATTTCTAACCGCGATTTGCGTCAGGCTACCTACGATTCTACAGCAAAAAGATATACTTTTTCCCCCACTTATCAAGCCCCTACTCCTCTAAAAAGTAATAGCAATCGTGGTAATTGGCGGGCTTTTCAAGTAGCATTCTTATTAATGTCCGTACAGTCAACATCTGAGGGTGAAACTCCTGAACGTAGCACAGTTGAATTAATTTGGTTTCCTACTGGGGGCGGTAAAACTGAAGCTTATTTAGGCTTATCAGCTTTTTCTTTATTTATGCGCCGTCTCAAGAATCCAGCAGATGTAGGTATTAATGTTTTAATGCGATATACCCTAAGATTGTTAACTGCACAACAGTTTCAACGAGCTTCTGCGCTGATTTGCTCGATGGAATATATACGCCGCCAAAATGAAACAGAATTGGGGGAAGAACCATTTTCTATTGGTATTTGGGTTGGTGGAGAAACTACTCCAAATAACCGAAAAGATGCAGTATCTAAGTTGAACAAACTCCAAAGTGACCCATCGGCAGAAAATCCTTTCATTATCAGTCAATGTCCTTGGTGTAACGCCCAAATGGGGCGTTATCCAGGAAGACTTGCGCGGGGTATGCCAAAAGGTGCGAATCTTCTTGGTTATCAGCAAAGCCGTGGAACTGTCGTTTTGAAATGTTCTGACAATGCTTGTGAATTCTATACTGGATTGCCAATTTATGTGATTGACGAGGATATTTATGAAAAACGACCTTCTTTAATTATTGGAACGGTGGATAAATTTGCTGGACTGGCTTGGAGTTACGCACAAAAAGCACGAGCCTTATTTGGAATTGGCATAGATGGTGAGCGAGAAAATTCACCCCCAGGTTTAATTATTCAAGATGAATTACACTTGATTTCTGGTCCTCTTGGTTCAGTTATAGGATTGTATGAAAGTGTGATAGAGGAACTTTGTACTGATAGACGTAATGGACAAGAAATTAAACCAAAAATTGTCTGTTCTACAGCAACTATACGCCGCTATGCTGACCAATTAAAAGCACTTTATGGGCGTGTTGATGCTGATGGGCGTGTGAATGTCGTGCTATTTCCACCACCAGGAATTGACGCTGAGGATTCTTTTTTCTCACGTTATGCTCGTAATGTAGATGGAACATTGCAACGAGGTAGAGTTTATGTAGGTGTTCATGCGCCTAGTTTAAGGTCTTTACCAACTGCTATGGAGCGTGTATTTGCTTCTATATTGCAAGTCCCAGTTTTACTAACAGATAAAGAGCGAGATCCTTGGTGGACTTTACTATTATTTTTTAATAGCATCAGAGAATTAGGAACGAGTTTATCACTTTTGCAATCAGATATTCCAGATTATTTAAAAGTCATTAAAAATCGATTAGGGTTAGAGTGGAAAAATATGCGTCGCTTGTGGAATATTTTGGAATTAACTGGAAGAATACGCAGCGATCAAGTTCCTGAATCTATTAGCAAACTAGAAGTTAGATGCAACAATACCAATAATCAACTACCTATTGATGTCTGTCTAGCTTCTAACATTATTGAAGTAGGAGTTGATATTGACAGACTATCATTGATGGCTGTAGTTGGTCAGCCCAAGACAACTTCTCAATATATCCAAGTAACGGGTCGTGTTGGCCGTCGCTGGTGGGAACGTCCAGGGTTAGTAGTTACTTTATACAGTCCCACAAGACCAAGAGATCGCTCCCATTTTGAGAAGTTTCGTAGTTATCACCAGCAGCTTTATGCTCAAGTTGAACCAACTAGCATTACTCCATTTTCTCCACCAGTTTTAGATAGAGCTTTACACGCTATTATGGCAACTTATGTGAGGCAAACTGGAAACCAAGATATAGTTCAAACACCTTATCCTTACCCAGAAAATCTGATAAAACAACTACGAGAAATTTTAATTCCTCGCATTCAATTAATTGACGAAGCTGAGATAGAAAATTTTGAAAAGGTATTTGAAAAACGCACTTCTCAATGGAAGAGTCGGCAACTGATAAATTGGGAGAGAAAGGACAGAGATACTACTGATATACCTCTATTGAGAGCAGCAGGAGATTATGCCAGTCCAGAATGGCAACTTTATTCTTGGGCTACACCGATGTCAATGAGAAATGTAGACGCAGAATGTCAGGCAGAGATTACTAATCTTTACTTAAACGAAGGAGCAGAAGAAGATGCCTAAAGGTCCAATAAGACGCGCTCAATTGATTGCTCCTTTCGGTGTAGGTGCAATGCTGGTGGTAAGGGATGGTACATCTTTAATTACAGCGGGACTTGATCACTGGTATAAGCGTGAAAGTGGTAGCGAAGCTGAAGATAAATCGGAATTTAGAGTAGATGAATGGCGTTTAGCCCAGTCTTTGGGAGTTGAGCATTTTCGCTTACCCCCGGACTTTATGAAACCTAATAAAGCCGATAGGATGCTTAACGCTTATTTAACTCTCCCATTTTTACGTTTTCCCCAATGGCATTTTTGTTCTGCGTGCGATCTCCTACAAAAGTTTCCTCTGACTGCCCGCAGTAAGGTAAAATGCCCGGAGTGTGAAAGCAAGAAAAAAACTAAATATATGGCACAGGTTCCGATTATTGCTATGTGCGATCGCGGCCATATCCAAGATTTTCCCTGGCGAGAATGGGTGCATCGCTCAGTTAAACCAACTTGCGATAAAGCACTGCGTCTAGTGGGAACTGGAAGTGCAACCCTTGCCGGTTTGAGTGTCCGGTGTGAGTGTGGTGCTAAACGTTCTCTTGGAGGAATTACGGAAGTTGATGGTGATGAAACAAGACTCAGCAAAAACTTGGTAGATAAGAGTAATGACTTGATAGGTAAGAGTGATTCTTTATTTTATTGTCAGTGTAAACGTCCTTGGTTGGGTACAGAAGATAGTGAACCCTGCTCCGACCATCAGCTACGGGGTGCATTGCGAAGTGCATCCAACGTTTATTATGCACAAACACGCAGCGCAATTTATCTGCAAAGAGGTAATGGTGGAGAACTGGTTTCTCTTTTGGAGCAACCACCGCTTTCAACTCTCATTAATACTTTGTCAACTGCTAAAATTAAGATTGAACCTGAATTTATAAAAGGGCAATATCCTCTATTACTAAAAGATTTTTCAAATGAATATATAAAAATTGCTCTAGAAACTATTTTGTCAGAGA
The DNA here is from genome assembly GCA_029379215.1 of Rhizonema sp. PD37. Taxonomy (GTDB): domain Bacteria; phylum Cyanobacteriota; class Cyanobacteriia; order Cyanobacteriales; family Nostocaceae; genus Rhizonema. The sequence continues at coordinate 5,902 of JAQYWO010000320.1, read as the reverse complement.
AAAATGTCGAGATTAATACAGATGATATTGAAGGGGATGATCCAGAAACAAGTTTTCGTCGGCAAGAATTTAATGTTTTGAGAACTGAGCGTTGTGAAGATAATCTCAAAATACGGACGATAAAACTAAGTAATTATCAACCCGATATGGCGGATTATTTTTCAAGAATTATGTTGGTTGATAAGCTGAAAGAGACCAGGATTTTAACGGGATTTACCCGCATATTGCCGGAAACCGAACAACCTTTGCAAGAATTACAATCTCTTTTATGGCGTAAGCCACCACAAAAAGATTCATGGCTACCCGCTTATGTTGTCTACGGTGAAGGCATATTTATTGAATTCAACAAAACCAGACTCCATCAGTGGTTGCAGAAACACGGCGATGAAATTCACCACAGAATACAGCCTCTAGTCAAACGTTATCAAAAAATACTGGAACAAAGGCATTTACGGAAACGCTCTATCACACCACGATTTATCCTATTACACACATTTGCACATTTACTAATGAATAGGTTGACTTTTGAGTGTGGTTACAGTTCAGCAGCACTGAGAGAAAGGCTCTATGTCTCAGATAACCCTGATGCGCCCATGGCAGGAGTGCTGATTTACACTGCTGCTGGTGATTCCGAAGGCACAATGGGGGGACTTGTGAGAATGGGCAAGCCTGGTAATTTTGAGCCAGTAGTGCGCTCTTTGTTGGAGGCTGCTAGTTGGTGTTCTGCTGATCCTGTATGTATGGAAGTTGGTGAAAGCGGCGGACAGGGACCAGATTCATGTAACTTGGCAGCTTGCCACAGCTGCGCTTTAGTACCTGAAACAGCTTGTGAGGAGTTCAACCGTTTTTTGGATCGGGCTATGGTTGTTGGTGATATTAAGAACCGAAACATTGGATTTTTTACTCCGCATTCCTTGAACTGACTTTAGTATTGGGACGTGAGTAGCAATGGATATCGTTAGCGAAATGTTACTTAACATAACATAAAAACAAGCGATTTAAACTCAATGGCCAGTAATTTAAACTTTTAAACTGATATCATCTGTCACCGCTCACCTTTGCTCTTAGAGCGATCGCTCTAACTATAGGAGCGTATGCAATACTCCCCTATAGCCCATACAGATGTACAGTACAGTGCTATCAGGTTGGCATCAACTGCTGGAGGCGCTGTGGCTCCTCTCCCAGCCAATCCGGATTCTGAGCAGTACTGTCGAAAATTGATGAAGTTTTGAATGGCTCAAACTCGCCGCGTGACGCCGCTTCAGCCGTTTTTGCTAATAACGATTGCACCTGTTGCTCGTTCATTGGCTCGAAGGTACGCACTGCTTCAAACGCCTGCTCAAGAATATCCATGCTGTCAATTCCGGTAATGACAACTGATGTCGGTAAATTCAAGGCATAGTGTAAACACTCAATAGGCGTTACAGTCTTTGACTTGAGAAGAATACCATTTGCCATAGTTTTCATGGCGAGAACACCAATATTTTGCTTAACCAGTTCTGGCACTACCAGCTTCGCAAAGCTTCGGTAATGTGCATCCATCACATTGAGCGGCATTTGAACCGAATCAAACTTAAACCCATACTCAGCTGCAACTTCAAGCATATGCAGATGAATATAAGGATCTTTGTGCCCAGTAAAGCCAATGTATCGGAGTTTACCAGCTTTCTGCGCTTCAATGAAGGCCGCATTCGACCCTTCTTCGTCGAAAACGCGATGTGGATCTTCGTACCGGATCACTTCGTGATGCTGGACGAGATCGATGCAATCAACTTGAAAGCGTCGGAGTGATTCGTCTATCTGTTTTGCGGCTTCTTTCTTAGAGCGACCATCAATTTTCGTCATCAGGAACACTTTGTCTCGGTAGCCATCACGGAGCGCTTTCCCCATACGACTCTCGCTGACTCCATCGTTGTAATCCCAACTGTTGTCCATAAAGTTGATGCCACGATCAATGGCTGTACGAACAATACGTATACCAAGTTGTTCATCAACACTCTTCAACCCAATGTGCCAACCACCCAGTCCGATCGCAGAAACCTTCTCTCCTGTACTGCCAAGAACTCGGTATAACATTTCTGAATTTGACGTACTTTCTAACATTTGTTCTCTTCATAGACTGACTATTGCTTAATTATATATATAGGACTCATCGCCGCCAGCAATGATCCCAGCGTTTAGGGGGTACGCCGTTTCAATGAGCTGCTCGCCGAATCGCTGCTTTGTGAGCGCTACAGCGATCTAGACTGTGGGCAGCAAAAGGTACGATCGCTAATATCATGTTCGGTAAATGAGTTATAAATCAAAGATAGGTTCGTAGTTGAGCTTTAGCTCAAAATCTTGAGAGAGCTAAAGCTCAACTACAAACATTATTATAAGTGTTCAACCGAACATGAGAAACAAGTCCAATCATTGCTCTTTTCCTTGCTTTGAGCGACCATAGAGCTTTGGAAAGCAGTTGTTAAGTATTGAAGGAGATGTGACTTTGACCAAATCTCGTAAATTGTTTATTTGGGGAGCATTAATTGCTGGTACTTGCAGTTTCGGTATTGGTCTGATATTCTTTCGAGGATGGTCCCATCAAAAAACTCCAGAACCTTTAGCCCAAGCTCGACAGTCGCCGATCCCAAATTTAAAAAGTGTAAGTCCAGCAGATTCATTAAACCAAGATAAGCCGTTAAAATCGCCCATAACAAAAGATATCATTGTTAGCGTACCTAAGCAATTTGAGGGAACAACTATCCGTGAAGCGAAACTAAGTGGACAGAATAAAGTTATCGCACTGACATTTGATGATGGTCCCTGGCCTAAAAACACTGAGCATGTACTCAATCTCCTGGAACAACACAAAATTAAGGCAACATTCTTCTGGATAGGAGAAAACGTGAAAAATTATCCTCAGATTGCCCAGAAAGTGGTAGCTGCAGGTGATGTTGTTGGCAATCATACTTGGCATCACTGGTATTTTCCGATGAACCCTGCCACATCTGCGGATGAAATTGACAAGACAGCCGCAGTTATTTATCAAACCACTGGTGTGAAAACGGATCTCTTCCGTCCTCCTGGTGGCTTTCTTAAGAACGGATTAGCGGACTATGCTAAACAGCACAAATACCTTGTTACCATGTGGTCAGATGATGGTCCGGAATTTAATCGGCACGCCACATGGCAAACCATGGTCAAAGACGTGCTAGATGGTGCCAAACCGGGGGGTATTGTACTCATGCACGACGGCGGAGGATCTCACTACAAGACAATGGAAGCTTTACCTTACATTATCGACGGTCTGACAAAACGTGGCTACCGATTTGTGACTGTGCCAGAGCTACTAAAACTACAACAAAAATAACTTGCGCTGACAATCTAGACAATGACAACGCACTTCTTACCTCATTATCCCAGAGCAAAAGATTACAAAGTCTTGAATTTATCGTCAACCGGAATTTGATAGCCATTGGCAAGACGATTGGTCATATTTGCAGTGGCAACAATCGCCATCAATTCGCCAAACATAGCATCACTCATTCCTTTGGTACGCGCTGCTGCCGTGTGTGAGGCAATACAGTATTCACAATTATTAGTCACGCTCACGGCAATATAAATCAATTCGCGCATCAATGGATCTATTTCGCCAGGGCTAACCATGACTTCCTTCAGTGTTTCCCAGGTTCGCCGCAGGGTAGGAGGATGGTTGGCTAAGACTTTCCAAAAGTTGTTGATATAATCAGATGAACGCGTAGTGCGGATATCATCATACACCGCACGTACTTCATCGCTACTGTCTTCGTATTCTATCAGATTTGTCATATTTTTATTTTATGAGTCAGGTAAGGAATTAGAGGGATTTTACAACCTCGTTGTGTAACATCTGAACATTTTAGGCGATCAGATGTGTATTACAGCAATTTTCACGCTCTATGAACCACACTGTTGGTAAGGGCGAACGGCCGTGACGCAAGGGAGCGCGTTAGCGAGTCTCCCTTGCGTCAGCGTCTCCCCGAGTGAGAAGACTCGCTCTAAGCGAAGCTATGCCGTAGGCTTTACGCTACGAAGATCGCCCCTACAACTGTGGTCTAATTACCTGAAAATTGCTGTAATACAGTTCTGAAAGATATTTTACGTAGTAGTAGAGACGCGATCAAACGAAGTTTATACATATGACTGGACAAGATAATTGATGGTGAGCTATTATGTTCGGCAAATAAGTTGTAAATAAATTTTGGTTCTTAGTTGCGCTTTAGAGCTATCAATACAATGATAGCTCTAAAGCGCAACTACATGCAATGCTATAAGTATTCACACGAACATAAAATGACAACAAAATTCATCGTTAAATAGACAAAACTTGTCGAGCAGGGGCAAAATTTACTATCTACTGAAGATTTAATGCATAATTTGGCTATAGAGATCCATAATGCGATCGCATTTGCAATTGCGTAAATTGATACTTTTCTTGGACGAACACCTGGTTTTAATTCCAGGAAAAGGTTTGCAATTAATTCCTACTGCTACCATGTCAAATTGTTAGGATATGTTTTAGTCATTGCTCGCTGCGGTGCTGATGTCTTCAAATGAAGCGATTAGCTTTGTGAGTTCTATTACAACAACCCCCCACTTTTAAAACATCCTCTTAGTATGACTTTGTCATTTCTAGTTGAAAAAGATTGTTGGCATATCTGGACCCCCTTCACCCAGGCCCAGACTGCCTCACCACCCCTATTAATTACCGAAGGCAAGGGCGCTGTCCTTAAGGATGCCAACGGTCGCAGGCATTGGTAAAATCATCCGGGAAAAAGCCCTAGAACATAATCTCCCGCTGCGCCCTTTAGGGAACACGGTGTATCTGTTGCCGCCATATTGCCTGACGGCAGAGGTGTTGCGGGATACCTGGAATATAATCAGCCGGATTATCGAGGAGTTAGACGTTTAGGCTGAACTTCCCCTTGTGCAAATGTACGAATTATACCCAACAGGCTTGTATGGAAAGCAATACAGGCTTTTATTTTAGAATATCTGTACTCACTTTTAACAAGTTATATCATGTCCGGTAGCATAACCATGCGGAAAAGAACCCCACCACGCCAGTCGCCTCTGTCGGGAAAGCCGTCATTCCCGAAGAGCTCCCCAACCCCTCCAAAGCAGGCGGGGAGGGGAGACAAAGCGCAGCGAGGAGCGCTCTTGGGGTTCTTCCAGTATTTAAGGTTAATTGAACGGACATGATATTAAAAGTGAGTAAATTTTGTCAATATGCCTAAGTACTGACTTCTTTCGTCCTGAAACCGTTCGGATGATTCTGGAGTCCCTTTATCTGGCATCTCTACACCCTATTTGAATGTGTACGACAAAGTATAATTTAAACTGTATTTCCTTAAAAAAGGAACCTTTTTTCAGTTAGCACGATGTGCTATTCTTAGGACAGTAGTCAGAGCAGTTATTTGCTTCTTCAGTGAGGACAATTGAAGGTTGTACTGCACACTTAAGAAAAGCATTACTTGAAAAGAATTGACAATTGTTACACGGGACTTTCTTTAAAGGATTGGCAGTAATAATAATTTTATCTATTGTCATCGTTCTCATCTTGGATATCATGAGAAATAAACCTGTCCAAATAATGACAAACCCTAAAGGAACAAAAGCAATGACTGCATCTGGTACAGTGCCTAAATCAGGCTTTGGATGATTTACTTGAACTTTAGTATGATTGGATTGATGAAAATTTATTTTATCTAGTATATAGTGTTGTTCAAAAGACATATTATTTACCATTAATACTTTAAGAATGAGGACCGAATTTTTTGTTGTTTTTCATAAGAGATAAATTTTCTGGTAGATGAACAATGTAAATTTATTTTGTGGGAATTCCCCAGAGAGAATTGTTACAAAAAATACGATAGTAGTAAAT
>JAQYWO010000319.1 GCA_029379215.1 Rhizonema sp. PD37 | reverse complement strand
ATTGTTAACTGAGACAAGGACTTCAGTTTCTTCAGGTGGATCGAAAATTTCTTTTACTTTCAAATGATTCATCAGGTGTTACATATTAAAATTACTTAATCACTTCTAAACTTTATATATTTTTATTTGTCATCTATCATTAGTCAGAAAAACCCTAAGAAAAAAAGATAAATGACCGTATTCAAAAAAATGTAAACTCGTATATTACCACAATTACGAACTCACTCTTTCAACGACAAAAGGCATAGCAAGACGGAATGCAATCCAAGTAAGCAATAAGCCAACTAAAGTCATGACACTGACTACCCAAAAGCGCCCAGGCTCTGAGACAACTCCTGTTGTTGCTAATTCTTTGATTGTGATTAGTAGAGGAGTTACAGGGTTCAGCTTGACTAAAAAGCTAAAAGTCCCGTGAGCAGGTAGTGGATAAACGACAGGAGTTAGGAACAGCCAAAACCCTGTCAATAAAGTTAGCCCTCTAGAGACATCTTGATACAACATTCCTAAAGGAGCTAATAAAACGCCGATTAATGTGCCTAGTAACACTAAGTGAATCACTGCTACTGGCACTAAAATTACTGTCCAACTCACAGAGACATGAAACCAGATAAACAACGCGACTATTAAAATTAGCTTGATCGCAAAGTTAAAAAAGACTTCGCCTAACTTAGCTAAAATTAGTGCTTCTCGGGGAAAATTGACTCTCGCAAGCATTGGTTTTGCAAGTGTTACGGCTTGCACTGGGCCATTTAATGCTTCGACGAAAGTCTGCCAAAGCGCTGTGTTAAACATGATGTAAGCCGGATAAGGTAAGTCTGTTACCCCGAAATGAATCATATTGCCATTTTTGGCAAGTGTAAATCCAGTCGCCATGACAATGGGCGGTAAAAAAGCCCAGAATATTCCTAAAATTGACTGGCGGTACTGAGCGCTAAGATCCCGTAACATAAGTGTCATGGCTAGTTCGCGGGAAGCTAGCAAGTCTCGCCACATTTGTTTAAATAATTGAATAGGATGCCTGAGTTTACTTTCAGGTGTATAAATTACTTCAGGGAGACGGGAGTTTGAATTATTTTTTGGCTTCAAAACTTTTATCCTAAATGATTTGTGAATCAACGGGATTCTCACCCATGATTTAGGACTGCTATATTAATTGTTAACAGTGATAGTCATCGGTCAAAATTTGATTTTCGCGGAGCAAAATGCAGGGTATGAAGAAAAATACTCTACTTTGATGATGCGGCGATAGCAGATTTTTCCAGTTGTGTTGGGGTGAGATTTTCCTTAATTTGTAAATGTCTGTTGGCATAGATGGTTGTCAGATAGCGGTTTAGCTGCTTATCTATAAGACGCAGAATTTTCCCTGCCACCCGAGAGGCAAGTTTTCCTAAGAATAAGTTACGGGTGATGGGATAAATAATTGTCATATTCCGTCGCCATCCCAACCTCTTGTACTTGTTTTTAAAGTACTCATCCTCAGTCAGGTTCCACTTTTTACGTAAATGCTCGAGGCTTGCTCGTTCCCATGCATCGCTCCATCGCAGCATATAGTAATGGATATCTGTCCATTTCAGTGGTGTTCCGGTTACATAAGTTACCAAAGATTTAGGTTCTAGATAGATTGTACCGCCTACCTCAGCTACCAACATACACAAATCTACGTGTTCTTTTGTGTTTAGCAATGCTTCATCAAGAAAACCAATTTGCTGAAAGATCTCTGTACGTACTATCATGCAGTGGAACTCAGCTAACCCTGTTTTTTGTCGCTGCAGTTGGGAGCGCATATCTACAACTTGCTGCCCTTGTTTAGAAATTTTCTCAATTATCCGCCGTCTCACTGTCATATCCTGTGCGTTTGATTCTGCATCAAAACCCTGTTGTTTGCGCCTTACAGGTGATTCAACTACAACTCCACATTCTCCACCTGCACAGTGAACTTCTTCATGTAGGGGTGTACCCTGGCAAATCAACGGACTAACAATAGTAGCACCAGTGTCCTCAGCACATTCTACCAATGATTTCAACCAATCTGGAGTAACAATTACATCGTTATCAATGAAAACGACATACTTGCTGTTCGTTTGACACAAACCAATGTTTCTAGCATGGTTTGGAGATAGGTAATCATCAGTACGAATGAGTTGAAATTGCTTTTCAATGGCTTTATTTGCCAGATAATTTTTAATATGTGATGGCGAACCACCATCTACGTAGATTAATTTAAAAGGATACGACTCATGTTCGTATATACTTTCAAGGGATTCACGGGTGTAGCTAAAACGTTCCCGTGGGACAACAACAATCGTAACTTGCGGAGTCATTTCAACAGAATTCATAAAATAAGTGTTAACTGTTAATTATTTAGTATTTGGTACTATGCGAATATGAGGATAGTATAAACTCCTGTACCATTACAGATAAATTTCTACCTCCACTCCTCAAAACCTGCGAACTCCGAAGCGACTTGCTGATAAATTTCCACTAACTCATCGTTTAGTTTGTTGATCTCGTAATGTGCTTCTACATAAGCACGCCCTGCTCTACCCATTTTTTCCCATTCTGGATGTTCGATGAGGTAACTCAACTTCTGGGTTAAAGCATCTACATCTCTCTCAGGGACAAGAAAACCAGAAATACCATCTTCCACCAATTCGGGAATACCCCCGTGAAGAGTGCTGATGACGGGCAAACCCATCGCCATCGCTTCTTTTAATGTATTGACTGGGGCATCTTGATTTCCGTCAAAACCTGTCACGCAAGGAGCAATAAAAATATGTGAGTTGTCGAGAATTTCAATAATTTCCTGTTGGTTTTTACTACCAAGTAGCTTAACTTTATCAGAAATATTTAGTTCCTGAATGAGTTGCTGTAATTCTTCTTTCAAATGTCCATCACCTACAATATGATACTCAATATTTGGGTAAAGTAATGCTAGCTTTGCCACAGCACGGATACAGTATTCTATACCTTTTTTTTCAATCAAACGACCTGTAGTAGTAATGCGGATTATGCTGTGAGGATCGAGATAGCGTACTTTATAGCGAAATCGATCGCAATCTATTCCCGAACCATGCACAATAATTTTTTGTTCATCACAACCAAGAGCGATCGCTCGTTGTCTAAAAAAGTTACAATTGGCAATAAAAAAATCTCCTCTACTAAATAATTTGTCGTATAGGTGTTTTCCATACTGTTTGATATACAGACTAATATCGTAACCTCGAAATGAAGTTATTAACTTTCCTTTGATAGCATTAATCTCTCGAAAAACCATACCTGCATTACCGTACATCCCAAACTGACAGTGGATAATATCGTAGGGTTGAGACTTGAGCAGTGGTATGGTTCCGTACAGTAAGTTTAAAGAAGCCGCTTGCCTGCCATACTTAAAAAAGTTGAGACTTCGCAGTAATACGAAAGGAGCTTTATAAAAGTTGGCAAATATTAAAATTATCCCTTTGAGAAAGCGCCAAAAGTAATTTTTAGGAATTGTGGGCACATATTGAGTGCGAGCAAGTATTTGATATTTTTCTACATCTAAATGCATTTTAGATATTTCATTCGGTTGATAACCGTAAATATCAACTTCATGTCCCCGAGAAATTAAACCCGTAATTTGATTTATAATAAAAGTTTTTGAGAGAATAGGAAAATCTCCGACAAAGAAGGCAATTCTCATAGCTTTCATGGAATTCACGAATTATTTATAACTGCTATATATTAAGTACTTACAGTCGAGTAGTATAGGATAACATAGTCAAAATTCTTACTATAAGACACATTGATTAATCAATAAGTCACAAAAAATATTACTGTAGACAAACATTATTTATAATAACATATATTTTACGCAATAACACGTACTCTTTTTTTAAATTTGATATGAATAGGCATTACTCCATAAAACGACCTCTGATGGTGGTCTTCGTCTAGTCAGCGGACCAGTGTTTAACTCGCAGTCAGGAACGTGCTGGGTAGTCATCACAAATAATGGCAAATATGCCATAGGCATCAACACTAATAACGACACAATTACTGGCTAACGCAGACATTCCTCTATCTTTCACCGACTGTAACCTGCGTTATAAAAATGCAGCATATTTATCAGCCTTTCAAAACAACAACAGCAACGTATAATTCGCTATTCCATAGTTAAATAAATACGCATAATACCATTTCACGAAAATCTTGATACTATTTGCTTGCCCTGCATCCCCTGCTCCTCTGCTCAAGAACTGCTTGCCTAAATGTATCAACTTTAAAGTGAAACGGTATAAGCCGGGTAAAGAGATAGAAAAAGCAGCTTAGTATCAAAGGTTTTTGTCCTTAAAGGTTGTGCTTTATCAACTCAACACTGTTGGGTCATCTCTCGCTTCTTAGTCCAAACTCCAGTCATGTAAAAATCTCCAACGTGGCATTTGATTACAAAGAGCGCGAATAGCTGAAATGTAGTTTTTGGTGAAACAATAAACCTCTGGTAGTAATGACTTCCAGAGGTTTCGTAAAGTATGCCAGGAACCAGACTTGAACTGGTGACACGAGGATTTTCAGTCCTCTGCTCTACCAACTGAGCTATCCCGGCAGAGAATTTGGTGACCACGATTAATAAATGTAGCAAACCTAGAATGATTTGTCAACTACTTAAACAAAGAATAATAACGGGTAATTTGTGAACTCTGTTTTTCTTAGCTACTACCTGTTCCCAGAACGCAAGTCATAGGTAAAGCAGCTTACCACATATTCCAGTTTCAGACAAAAGAGCGCCCAAACACCACCACAATTCAAAGCATATCCGATTGAACACTTGTAATAAAGTTTGTTTGTAGTTGCGCTACTCTGCGAGAAGCCCTGACGCTCGAAGACTCGCTAACGGGTGACGCTCGTCCCTCGCTAACGCTGCGCTAACACAGTCGCCTCTGTCGGGAAACCCTCCTGCAGCGCTGCTCACCGCTGACGCGTCTACAGCGCTCTCTTAATTATTTACAGCGCTGAAGCAACTACGAGTTACCCTCTTCTTCATAAGTAAGTAAGTAAGTAAGTAATTAGACAGACATGAGAGCAAATGTGCTGTCCAAAATTCTGCGATCGCAGGCAAACACAATCTGTTCCTTTTCCTTATTTAAAATATATTTAGAGAACAAACCAAGGCATCACTCATGTTAGAGTATAATCCTTTACATTGTTGGCCATCTTCCGACGAACTCCCCGACTCAGACGACACGCCTGTGGATAATGAACTGCAAGACTTGATACCAGGATTACTCAAAGCCATGCTGGCGTTGCTCTGGTCAGAACGTTGGGATTGGTTTTTTGGTGTGGATATGGGAATATACTATGACCCAGATCAACCACCAATTATCCCCGATGGGTTTGTGAGTATCGGCGTTCCACGTTTGATAGATGAAGAATTGCGTCTTTCTTACGTGCTATGGGAAGAAAATGTCGTGCCAATTTTTGTCCTCGAAGTGGTGTCGAAAAAGTATCGGGGAGAATACAGCACCAAAAAACAAAAGTATGCTGATCTCGGTGTGTTGTTCTACGCGGTATATTCTTCAAAACGACGCAGAAAGCCACGGCTAGAAGTGTATCGCTTAGTGAATGGCACTTATGAGTTATTGCAGGGAAATCCAGTATGGCTACCAGAGATTGGTTTGGGAATTGGTAGTTATCGGGGAGCTTATCAGGGTATAACACGGGAGTGGTTGTACTGGTATGACGAGCTTGGGCAACGCTTGCTTACACCCGAAGAACGGATAGTTGAAGCAGAAAGGCGATCGCAAACCCTAGCACAAAGGCTAAGAGATCTCGGCATAGATCCAGATACTTTAACTTAAGATTTCAGAAGATAAAAATAGGTAAATGAGCCGCCCTATTTCTCTTCACAATTTTTGTGTTCTCAAATTTATTTACAATCAACCTAATTGAACTCTGATGTTAAAGTATAATCCTTTACATTGTTTGCCATCTTCTGAAGAACTCCCCGACTCAGACGACACACCTGTGGATAATGAACTGCAAGATTTAATACCAGGATTACTCAAAGCCATGCTGGCGTTACTCTGGTCAGAACGTTGGGATTGGTTTTTTGGTGTGGATATGGGAATATACTATGACCCAGATCAACCACCAATTATCCCAGATGGGTTTGTGAGTCTTGGAGTTCCACGTTTGATAGATGAAGAATTACGTCTTTCTTACGTGCTGTGGGAAGAAAATGTCGTGCCGATTTTCGTCCTCGAAGTCGTGTCGAAAAAGTATCGGGGAGAATACAGTACCAAAAAACAAAAGTATGCTGAACTTGGTGTGTTGTTCTATGCAGTATATTCTTCCCGACGGCGCAGAAAACCACGCTTTGAAGTGTATCGCTTGGTAAATGGCAGTTATGAGTTATTGCAGGGAAATCCAGTATGGTTACCAGAGGTGGGTTTGGGAATTGGTAGGGAAAGAGGAGCTAACCAGGGGATCACCCGAGAGTGGTTGTACTGGTATGACGAACTTGGGCAACGCTTGCTCACACCCGAAGAACGGATAGTTGAAGCTCAAAGGCATGTAGATATTGAACAACAGGCTCGTCTTGAAGAACAACAACGTCGCATTGAGGCAGAAACGCATCGTCTTGAAGAACAACAGCGTCGCATTGAGGCAGAAACGCGATCGCAAACTCTAGCACAAAGGCTAAGGGATCTTGGCATAGATCCAGATATTTTAACTTAAGATTTGTGAATGTTCGGGAAATGGATTTTTGTCGGTTGGCTTACCGTAGAGAAACTTAACAAATATCTGTAGATGTTGAGTGAAGTTCCTCAACCCAACCCAGTATTGACTCCCATCCCACCTAAAGGAGAACGCCTGTACTATTGCGCTCGCATGTGCTGTCGAAGAAACTATGATGGCTGGATTTTGTCTACTTATGAGAGTAGACTTATGATATTTGAGCGTGCGTACCCTTCCGATAATCCTCTATCTTCCAATAGAGACAAAATCTTCTTCAATTCCTCCTCAAGTTTTTTCTGACTTTGTAACTCAAGCAATAGCTTTTTGCAAATAGGTTTAACAATTTTTCTAATTTGCTCCTGAGTTAATTGCTCATCTTCAGGGTTGTCCGTGATAAAACTGTGACTAATAAATAGTTCATAATTCGTAATTTTTTGACTTTTAATCACTTGTATAATTTCAGCACAATTATCTTCAACGAATCTGTTGGTAATATATTTAAGTATTACCAGGTCTAAAGTATATACAATTGAACGGTCTTCAATGTGTTGTTTATCAACTAATGCACGCGTATCTATTAAAAGACGTAAAATTTGTAATATCTCATCCAGTGAGAACAGGTTTCTCGTATCTATTTGTAGTTGTGTCCATGAAGCTGAGTTCCGCCTGATAGCTATCCAATAAATAATATTTTTTTCTAGTTGTGATATTTTTTGAAATTGCTCATCTAAAAAATTAGTCATAACATCGTCAACAAAAACTGATATCTCTCTAAGGAAATTGGATGCTTCATCATGCCCGCGTAAATTTTGAAGTGTCCTCGCCATCCTCTTAAGTACCCACGGGTTACTATAGCGCCTGCTAAATTCCTCAAGTTCATCTTCGCGACCAGAAATACCTTCTGCCATTAAAATTGCTATTGCATCTTCAGAATTTAAAGTTCCTAATCTTCTAAAGCGAACCAATTGTCCCTCTAAAAGTTCAAGATTCTGAGGTTTTTCTCTACTAATCAGTAATACACTGCTTTGATGAGCTTCTTTAGCAACTCGTCTGAACAATTCATAGTAAGCGCTATAATTCTCACCATTACTGCCCATAATTTCTTCACAATCGTCCAGTACAAGTAAACATCGGTGCTGACTTAATGACTGCATTAGTTGTGAAATATTACCGCTATTTTCCTGCCGATTAGATAGGAATTGCAGCAGTTCCGAAAGAATTAGTTGAAAAGATGGTGTAGAATTGAGGGAACGCCAAATGATATAATCATATTGGTTAGCAATATTTTCTACCAACTGGCGAGCCAAAGCAGCTTTTCCAATTCCTCCTACTCCGTGGATGACGACTAATCGACAACGTTCTTGAACAAGCCATTGTTGAAGTTCTGTTAATTCTTGAGTGCGACCATAAAAATTAGATAGAGGAGGCGCTTCACTTAAGTCTCTGTAAAGATTGACTGCATTTTCCCAGTTCAGCCCCAATACCTTGCAGAAAGCCTTGAAAGTGTTTGCGTCAATACGAACTCTCGCTTCCCCAAAGCGTTTCCAAGTAGCTAGAGAAACATTTGCAGCATAGACACCAGTCGGCAGGGCATCCCAATTCTGTTCAGGCTCTAAAATTTTACTTGCTTCTTTGAGCCATCTCTCATCCTCTATAATCCAACTCCTATTAATCCTGGCTTGCCTAATTAGGTTTCTTCCGCGTTCGGAAGCTATGAGAGTCGGTCGTTGCTTTATAGACATAATTTTAAGTTTTTTGAAAAAATGAATGATATTGTGTAAGCCTCAATTGATATGTGATCGCCCAGCAAAGTGATGAATAGAACTTGATACAGCAATTCTCCGCAGATTTGTGAAAAATGTATATACAGAGCCGCTTACTGTAGGCGAGCGCACAGGAGCCAGCGCCTGGGTTTTGTTTGCATTGAGGCGTCTGGCGTGACACATAGGAAGAGAAAGTTCTCCTCTACGAACTGATGCACGGATTGCTACATACACGATTCATTTCTTGTTGGTGTATTCGTAATAACAAAATCAAGCTGAGGTTTAGTATGGTCATAACTTAAATCTTCGACTTTGACTAAAACCCCAAGACCTGTGTCTGGTTTGCGATCACTATTGTCACAAAATTTCACTTCTTTTCCTGTAGCACTCTCTGTAGAAAAATTATCTTTTAAAGCGTTGTATAAATCTTCACGAGAAGGGTTATCGTTCTTATTTTTAAGTGCGTCAACCATTGCCTTGGTTGCGTCATACGTCATCGCAGTACGCCAGTTTACCTTTCCCCAAAGATGCTCAGATTCTTTTTCAAAAGATGACTTTTGTTTATTTCTATTACTTCTATTCCAAGGAACAGACACTACTAGTTTTTCTTTAATAGCATTGCTATATTCTGTTGTTAGATTGATGGAATACATAGTATCCCCACCTAACACCTTCAGATTACGATTATCGTTAAAAAACACATGTTCTTTGTTTTCTAAAGATTTACGTGCCAGCGCTACGAGAATAACATCTGCATTATTTTGGTGGTTTCTAATACAATTTTGTATTATTCTTTTTTGCTCATCGTCAGATATTTTCTCATCTACAGTACATATTTCAACTACCTGTTCCTGATTGTTTGTTGTAAGTTGTTTTTTAAATTCGTAACTTAAAGAATCGCTATAAACCTCTTCTTGGTCTGGGTGTTTGACAATAACAGCTCTCTTCAGGGGGGGTTGTGATTGCCTCATATAGCTAATAAGGTCTCCAGCCTCAGTGGAATCAGTGTAAGCTGTGCGGAAAACATATTTATTATATTTAAGGTTAAGCCTTTCTCTGCTGACTGTGCTTGCAGGAGAAATTAGAACGAGTTGATGTTGTTTATAAATTGGTCCAGCCTTCAAGACTACTTTACTTGAATATGGATGTATCCTATTACAGAGAGCATTTGTTGTAAAAATTCAACAATTTCCCTACCCGAAAATTTACCATTCTGCTGTAGCTCCTGCAAAAGATTTCTACCTTCAATATATTCCTGCACTAAGTAATAAAACTGTTGTTGACCATTGGATATTGTAGAGGATGGATTTGGACTTGCAAGCGTTTCTACAACAAAAGACGTATATACTTGCGGGATTTGACTATGATGTAGAGCGCGTAAGACCATTCCCTCCTGGTGGAATAAGTTTCTTATTCTTTCAAGTACTAAAGGTGTCAAGTGTGACTGTCCCGAAGGAATTTGAGGACATAACTGTTTGATTACAACTTGCTGTAGTTGATTTGGAGATCTCAAATCCCGTGCTAAAAATGTTCTCCCGAATCCACCTTGTCCTATTAAATTTATCGGTATGAAACGCTCCTCTAAAATTAAAGGCATTCTGCAATTACAGCAAAACCGCTCTCCAATCAAGTGGGAAGTCAGTATTCCTGGAGCAACAAAGTTTATAGGCAGTAAACCAAAAAGTTTTTCTCCAAAGAGCGACCGCTAAAATACTTATATGTTT
>JAQYWO010000318.1 GCA_029379215.1 Rhizonema sp. PD37 | reverse complement strand
TTTTTAATTATTCCTCCATCCTTCGGGCATCATTCCAGCAATCGCCAGCGAGGAAATTCTCCCGAATGCCCCGTCACCAGTTTTACCACTGTTAGCTATTGTCTTTAGGCATTAAAAACGCTGATCTTCGTATGTGATTTATTAATTGCGCTATACAACATTCATTCTTCCAGTCTGATCATTTCTATTAATAACTATTCCTAGAATTTTAAAGCCACCGTTTTTTGGTTGCTGTATGTTGTAAGGGACTGGTGGACGTTCAAAAGTGTACTAAGTTATTAAAACCGTCGATGACATTTATTTCCTATTATTTACTAAAAATTGAATTTTTATAGAGCAACACCCAAGCATTGCTTGGACTAAAAGCTATATTTACAAGAAGTTTTTTCGCATTAGATACTGTATTGATTGCACTCTTATTGATGCGCTAACAAAAAAACTACCACTAGCTTTCAAAAAGTTCCGTACCAAAAAATTTTTAGACATATAACTCTCTAAGTAGATGCAAGAATTTTGGCGTTCTTAGTTATTTCGGTATTATTTTCCCATTAGTAGCGACGATACTGTCAATGCACTTTTGTGCAAATATAAGCATTTTTGCTGCTTTATTTGTGAATATCTCTCTAAAGACGGATGAATAAAAGAAGTAACCTTAACTTTTCCTTAGATATTCCTTCATCCAAAAGTCTAAAAGTTTTCTGCATGAAGGTTTGGACATCTTCTACAGAGTGTCTTTCCATAAAAATAATAGGAGGTACATAACTATTGTTTGTGGTAGAGTCTCGCGCTGGTAAATCCAGATCAACAATGCGGGTATCTTGACTCAACCATGTATGTTTCGAGTTTCTCTGTCTTTCCCTATTTCCCTACACAATCTACATCCACAACCCGAAAATCACTGTTATAGATTTGGGGAGTAAGCATATCAATCAACTTATCGCCCCTAAGCAGTTCTCCCCGACCATGCCCTAAAATTCTCGCTAAATACAATGTGTTGTCAGGGTCATTACCGTTGAACACTTGGCTACAAACTTGAGCGTAGATTGTTCGCAAACCTTTGTAGGTGAAGAAATCATGTTCAATTTGGAAGCGACTTTTTAAAACCTTCATTAGCAGGGTGGCGATTGTATACTGCGCAACGCACCGACAACTCAACTGACCTTACCACAAGCCGTAAAGTATTACCGCTCCGGAATGGCTTTTAGAGCGAGGTTTTCATCGTTTTAAAAGGGGGTCTTTGCCAGCTTTACCCATTTACTTTCAAAACCAAAACCGAATCACTGGCTTGATGTTTTTGTTAAACATTGCTTTGCGGGCATTTACAGTCATGAAGTTTTTCGTGCGGCAGGCACTTCTAGAAACTCAACAATCTGTCTTCTGGTCTTTATGATGGTAATCCAAAGCGAAAAACTGATCGCCCATCTGCTGAGAGAATGCTTCAGGCTTTTTGTAATTTAACGCTCTATTTGCTACCAGATTCTACCATCTTTATCACTCCCCTGTCCACGCTGCAAAAACAAATTCTTTCTTTCATGAACATGCCTGAGTCCCTTTATCAGGTAGATGCAGTGCAATACTCGAAATAATTACGCCTTATTAGATGTAAAATCAGTACTCCTGGAAATAATACACGGAATTAAATGTCCCACTTCAACATCAGAGTCACCGTGTATTACACCGTAAAGCTTGTTTTCTGACAGTCTTTTTTGTGACTTCTCTCTCTCCATGTATTACACAAAAAAATGAGTTTCCTTTTTTCCATGTAATACATCGTTTAACGCCGAAAGCTTTTTCCAAGTATTACACGGTTTTAACACCATTAGATCCAGAATCACGTTGAAACCTTACTGTGTAAGGTTTTAATTCCTCTTACCCTTCAATCAGGAGCGAACGTACAGTCAGTCGGCTTCAGGAAACGAAATTTAAAGCACGCTGAGGGGAAGATGGGTCAAGAGGGGGCATAGTGTGGGCGGTTTGTCTATGAATTCATGAATTGCAAGACAAAGCCGCCAGACTTTGAACCCCGCCCCAACACCATGCTCGCAGCTTAGCGTACTTTATATTCCGTTTTCTGAATCGAACCCTTTACAAGTGATTTTCAGGCAGCATTTTTCCATGAAGGATACGCACAATGAAAATATCATCCTGACGCTTGCGGTAATAAATAACGTGGCTTACATAGCGATATCGTGAATATTCCTGCCCTGTTCTATCGCTTACGAAAGGCCGCCCCTTGCCGGACGCTTCCGCAAGTTCGCATAAGGTGCTTTCAAGACCTTCCATGTACTTATCCGTCTGCGCTTCGCCAAAATCCGCCATGCTGCGGATAATGATAGTCCTTATATCGTGATCGGCGCGCTTCGATTTGGTGTACTTACCTTGCATGAAATTCCGCTTTTGCCTGTGCGACAATTTCATTAAAGGACATATTACTCTCGCCGGTGGCTTCTCCCTCTTCCAAAGCGTCCATTAACGCCTCGTATTTTGCCTCTTCCTGTTCCAGAAGCCTTAGCCCTGCGCGAACGGCCTCGCTCGCGGAGCCGTAACGTCCGCTCTCCGTAAGATGCCCTAGGAACGCGGTGAAATGGTCGCCTAGATTGATGCTGGTTGTGCCGCTCATGACAAAATCCTTCCGTTGCTTCATTATATTACTATATTCTAGTAATTTGGGCAAGTACCAGAATTTGTCCGCGAATCCCGTGGAAAAAACCTCTAAAAAACGAGCATAATCGATTAATTCATCTAAAAAACTTAACCATCCAGACGGTTAAGTTTTTAGAAATTTCAGATGGGATAGTATAATTGTTCTAATCCATGCAGTTGAGAAGTGCTGAATATATGGCTGTGACGAAAAAGTCAAAGACTCAATGTGCCACTCGGGAAATAATTTTGCAAGCAGCCTGCCAAGTCATCATCGCTCATGGGGCAGAGGCAATGACGCTTGAAGCGGTGGCTCGTGAAGCAGGAGTGAGCAAAGGCGGCTTACTTTACCACTTTCCTAATAAAGAGGCACTCATTGCCGAAATGATGAATCAGTTGGTTGAGCTACGGTTATCACGAATTCAACAGGCGTTTGACCAAGATGACACACTAGAGACACGAGGTCGATGGGCAAGAGCCTATATTTGTTCGTTTACTGACTTAAATCAGGAAGTTTTTGCACTTCACTATAGTCTGCTGGCAGCAATTCTCTTTAATCCTAAGCTGTTAGCGCCTCTACAGCAAGTGACTGAGGATTGGCAGCAACAGATGGAAGCAAGTGGACTTTCGCCTGAACGGGCAACACTCATCAGGCTGGCACTGGATGGTCTGTACTTTGCTAATCTATTTGGATTTAACCCACCTAACGAATCACTGCGCACCAAGATGATAGAGGAGCTTCTGGAACTAGCAAAGCCAGATTCAGAAGGCAGAAGGCAGGAGGCAGAAGGCAGAAGGCACCCACGCTTATAAAACGTGGAATTGAAGTAAAACTCGCTCCCGCGAGTGCGTTTTGGTGGGCGCTACTCCCACCCCGCATATGATTTTCTTTCCTCCTACCTTCTGCCCTCTGCCTTTCTTTGTAAAGCTTTGATTTTCCTGAGCTCTCTTTACACGAGGTGAGGAAACAAAGCTATTATTGTGGATCTGTCAGAAAGCCAACAAATCAAGCTTTTTTTCCTTTTTCATTTGTAATTTCAAGGGAGCGCCACAAGTCCATCACCTTGTGGCAAAATTTGCTGTTATTTGTTACTATACTGTCTAGACGGTATATCAATAAGAAACTTGACCACTTTGATGGTTAAGTATTTTGTTATTTCTTGAATTCAATATTATCCCGTAAAAAGCGAGTTGCATAATATACTGATGCCGAGAGATATCCCTTCCGAATAGCAGTAGTTTACTTCTAATGGAGTAGAAAAGACATTTATCTAAATAAGTATAAAAGTATTAAGAGATTAATAAAAACAAATACTTACTCCTACTACCATTGCTAACACTAAGGAGGTTTGAATTGAGAAAATATCCTTTACTAGGTACAGTCCTTTTACTATCCGTCTTAACGTCTTCCTGTAATAAAGCTAACGATTCCGCTAAAGCTAGCAGTCCTCCACCAACTGCAGTGCAGTTACAGAGTTTGCAAACGGGCACGCTTCAAGATAGCAGCGAGTATGTTGGAACGTTGGAAGCCGAGAAAACAGTGAATCTTAAGCCGGAAATTCAAGGCAGAATTCAGCAGATTCTGGTTCCGCCAGGAGCAGAGGTGAAGCAGGGATCTCCGATCATCATACTCACTGCCGACCAAACAGTTCCGCAATACAATAGTGCCCAAGCGGCAATTGCGGCGGCGATCGCCGCTCGTAACACTGCTGCTAAGAATGTTCAGGCAACAAGATCGCAGTTGTCTCAAGCTCAGGCGCAATTTAAACTCGCACAAGCCAACAACACCCGATACCAATTTCTAGTGCAGCAAGGAGCGATAGATCGTGCGACAGGAGACACTTATGCAACAAATTTGAAAGTACAGCAGGGAGCAGTTCGCACGGCTCAAGATCAAGTCGCAGCTAACCAAGCTAATCTTGTTCAAGCAGAAGCCAATGTCCGTAAGGCTCAGGCAGATGCAGCATCTTACGAGGTGACAGTCAATCAGAAGCGAGTTGTGGCACCTATTTCCGGCTTTGTGGGTAACATTAATCTTAAAGTCGGAGACTACGTCAATACCGGAGATACCCTAACGACGATTAACCAAAACAATGCCTTCGATCTTCAGATTCCGATCCCAATTAGCCGCTCCGGTGAACTAAAAACAGGGTTGGCTGTGCAACTACTCGATCCAAATACCAATGCTGCGGTGGGTTCGGGGAATATCTACTTTGTCTCTTCCCAAGCAGATTCAAATGCTCAATCCATTGTCACTAGGGCACGCTTTCTCAACAGAGGCAGTAACCTTCGCGATGGTCAATATGTGAAAGCAAGAGTTGTTTGGAACACAAAACCAGGCGTTCTCGTTCCAGTTAATGCAGTCACAACAATTGGTGGGCAAAGCTTTGTGTTTGTTGCTAAAGAAAATCAAGTCAAAGGTAAAAAGCAGTTGGTTGCTCGCCAAGTGCCAGTGACACTGGGAGATATTCAAGGGCAACAGTACCAAATTGACAAAGGACTGAATTCCGGTGATCAAGTGATTACATCAGGAACCATTAAGCTCAGAGATGGGTCTCCGATTGTATCTCAAGCTAGCAATTCAAACAGCCCATCTAAATCATGATCTTGCACACATATCAGTGGAATCAGTTGAATTGAAGCTAGGAGAATCGCTGCGTGATCTTATCTATTGCTGATACGTTTATTAAAAAACCAATTCTCACGACGGTTTGCACAATTGTGATCGTGCTGTTGGGTGGGGTTTGTTTGCCACTCCTCCCCATTGAATACATTCCCCAAATTGCACCAATTCAGGTTCAGATTAGTGCTTCTTATGTAGGAGCCGATCCGCAGACGATTGAGACAACAGTGACAACTCCAATCGAGCGAAAGCTGAACGGAACGCGGGATATGCAGTACTTCTCCTCGACAAGTACCACAGGCGCAAGCAATATCTCGGCATACTTTGGAGTCGGTACGAACCCAAGCGTAAACCAGGTGAATGTACAGAATAACCTGCAACAGGCAACTCCCCTCTTACCATCAGCAGTTCAACAGCAAGGAATCATCGTTAAAACAGCATCAACAAGTCTTTTGGTAGTCTACGGGTTTTTCTCCCCAAATGATCAATACGATGCTGAGTTCATCAGTAATTACGTGGATCTGTATGTGAACGACGAAATTGCTCGGATTCCCGGAGTCGGGCAAGTCAATATTTTTGGACAGCTGCAATATGCCATGCGCGTTTGGCTAGATCCCAAAGCCCTTGCGAGCCGGGGGCTTACCGTTACTGATGCAGTCACAGCAGTACAATCCCAAAACCTTGTTGTTGGTGGTGGTGCAATTGGGGCTGAACCAGCTCCTAAAGGTCAGCAGTATCAAATCCCGCTCAAGTTGCAAGGGATGTTTAGTAATGTCACTGAAGCAGAAAATATTGTCGTCAAAGTGGCAAGTGATGGGACTCAGATTAAGCTCAAGGATGTGGGTAAGGTAGAGCTGGGATCACAATCATACTCTTCATCCGCCAAGATCAACGGAAAACCTGGCGTGGCTTTGGGCGTATACCAGCTTCCAGGCAGCAATGCGCTTGATGTCGCCAAGCAAATTGAAGCGAGAATGAAAGAGTTAGAGCAGAGTTTCCCACCAGAGTTCAAAAGAGTTCTGGTATATGATACTGTCGGTTTTATCGAAGAGTCTAATAAAGAAGTTTTGCTCACGCTGCTGGAAGCAGTTGGTCTGGTCATAGTCGTTATTTTTGTGTTCTTACAAAACTGGCGTGCCACCGTTATTCCCACCATCGCAATTCCAGTGTCGCTGCTCGGGGCAATGGTCTTTGCCAAGCTATTAGGATTTTCGATTAACTCCCTGACTATGTTTGGGTTGGTACTGGCGACAGGTCTCGTGGTGGATGATGCCATTCTAGTTGTGGAAGCGATCTCTACCAAAATTCAGAATGAAGGCAAGTCACCCAGGGAAGCTAGCTTTGAGGCGATGAACGAACTGACTGGGGCGTTAATTGCCACTGCTCTGGTGCTGATGGCGGTGTTTGTGCCAGTATCTTTCTTCCCTGGAGCTACAGGACTTTTGTATAAGCAATTTGCCTTAATCATTGTCTTCTCTGTGGCTGTTTCCCTATTTAATGCGCTCTCTTTCAGTCCCAGTATATCGGCGATTTTGTTGCGTCCCCCTCGCCCCGCACGCGGTCCATTAGGTTGGTTTTTCGGCAAATTTAACCAGGGATTCTCTTGGGTGATCGCAAGATATATTTCCCTTGTTCAGTTTTTGATTCGACTGCGTTATGTGGTCATTGCAGTATTTGTTGTCGGGCTAGTAGCAACCGTTTTGGTCTTTCGTGCGGTGCCTTCGGGGTTTGTTCCTGGTGAAGACCAAGGGTCAATTTTAGGTCTGGTTCAGGGTCCCAACTCGGCATCACTTCAGTACACACAAAATACTCTGGATCAGGTGCATCAAAGTCTGGCAAATATTCCTGAGATTGTCTCTACTGCCGAAATTAGTGGTGCTGGTTTTAATGGCAACGGAGCAAATCAAGGGATATTCTTTTGTCACTTGAAACCTTGGGATGAGCGTAAGAAAGCCAGTCAGGTTGTGACTGCGATTATACAACGTCTGAACACAGAACTGGGTAAAAAGATTATCGGTGCTGTTGTTGGCGCGTCTAGCCCACCACCCATCTCTGGATTCAGCCCCTTGGGTGGTTTTAATATGCAGATCGAAGATACGACGGGGAATAAATTGTCCTTTCAGGAATTTGCGGCAAATGCTCAAGAGATTCTGCAAAAGGCAAACAAAACGGGAATTTTTACTCCTCCTCGAGGTGCTTACACTCAATTCACTGCCGATACGCCACAGTATGAAATTGATATCAACCGCGATCGCCTCAATGCCCTCAATGTTAACTTTAGCGATGTACTGAGTACAATCAGTACAGGGTTCGGTTCATCTTACGTGACTCAATTCGTTCTCGGACCTCGCTACTACCAGGTTTACGTGCAACTTGAGGGACAATATCGCGACAACCCAGAGGATCTCAAACAACTTTATGTCCGTTCTTCTAGTAGTAGCAGTACCAGCAGTACCAGTACTACTAGCACTAGCAGCACCAGCAACAATATAATCTCACTGGATCAGCTAATCACGATCAAACCCTACACAGGACCTGCAGTCATTTCCCACTTTAATGGATATCGAGCAATTCTGCTTCAAGGAGCCCAGTCGTCGAGTTACAGTAGTGGACAGGCACTTGATGTTATCCAAAAAGCTTATAAGGAATCTGCTTTACCAGGAGTCAAATTTGAGTGGTCGGACTTGAGTCGAGAGGAAGTCGCGTCTGGTAGCTTGGGTGCGTTGATTTTCCTGTTCGGTGTTGTGATGGTGTTTTTGGTGCTGGCTGCTCAGTATGAAAGTTACATCGACCCGACGATTATCTTGCTGACGGTGCCACTGGCAATCTTAGGCGCACTCGGTGCGATCGCCCTGCGGCGTTTTGTCGAGCCGACTTTGGCAAATGATGTTTACTGTAACATTGCGCTCGTGATGCTCATTGGACTGGCGAGTAAGAACGCCATTCTCATTGTCGAGTTTGCCAATCAAGCGCTTGAACAGGGCAAGTCGATTGTGCAATCAGCCCTCACTGCCGCAGAAGAACGTTTTCGACCAATCTTAATGACCGCATTCGCAGCACTGCTTGGCTTTTTCCCACTGGTGATTGCCTCTGGGGCAGGTGCAAATTCTCGTCACTCCTTAGGAACGGCTGTTTTTGGCGGTCTGCTTGTCTCAACTTTTTTGAGTTTGCTGCTCGTACCAGTACTTTATGTCGTGATCAAGACTTTAGAGTTGCAGTTATTTCACAAAAAATCAAAGCCAGACGAAAACGAGACACCACCCTCATCACCTGAATCCGAGCCTGAATATTCGCATAATGGTGCCGGTAAATCGGAACCACAAGAAGTCGGTCAAGAACGTTAGGGATTTGGAGATAAAAGAAACGCTTGCTTGTGCAGTAGAAACCTCTCTTTTGTTACCCAAACAAAGGAGAGGTTTCTACATTGAGGCAAAAATCCTACGGGTTTTAGTCGTATTTCTCGGTTTAATCACATACAAAACGTACTCACACCGCCCTGATGGGCACCCCTCACACACACGCTTTGGAGAGGGCGAGATTGTATGGTATTTGACTGAGAACTGCTATAATCGTGGGAGTTTTCAAATTAATCCTTTGTTTCTAAATTTTTGGCATTGTCAAATCGTGAAATCAAATCTGTAATGATATGTGGGTCATTAGTTAACAGCCCCAACTCGCGCTCAGAGCTATAAGTTCCAGAAGTTAGAAAGTTGTGACTGCCTAACATAGCCCATGAGCGATCGCACACCAAAAACTTCTCATGAGTTCCCAACAGTTTTAACTGGAATTGTCCGGAGTACTCTTGCTCCAGCTTTTGCAAATCAGGCAATGCATCATACTTCCATCCACAGTTTTTAGAGTGTTGAGTAACAGATTGTAAAAATTGCTGTGTGGTCATTTGAGTTGGATGAGACTGCTTTCCGATATCAGAAAGATGACCCCATCCTACGTGAATTTTTGCCTGTTGATTAAGGATAGTCCTACACTTATACAATATCTCTTTATTAATGCTGTATTTAGAAAGCCACGGAGTAACAATAATTAGCCTTTGCTGAGCCTCTTCCAATGCTTTCATCAATACCCTTCGACTGCCAGAGCGATCAATTACCAGTTCATACTGATATGCTGGTCGAATATCCTTCAGCAATTGGTTAATTTCAGATGCTCGATTATTAACAACAATATCAATCTGCTGCGAGAATTCTTTGGATAGGCATGAGAGTACATTCTCTAAATCTGTAGTTTTCACATATCCATTTATTAACTCGTGCAAATTGGTTAGCTGCTGCTGCATCTGATCTAAATTATGGGTACTGTTCAGCAAATGCCCAGTCCTTTTATCTAGCCCAGTAGTCAAATACTGAACTGCTTTTAACTGTTGTTCTATTTTGCTTATACTGCAAGTACGTTCATCTAATACTATTGTTCTTTGATCAAGTTCAGTAGTTAACAGTTCGATATCTTTTAATTGCTCTGGTATTTGCAAAAACTTTTGAGTGCGCTCATCTAGTTCTGCGGTTGTCAGATAGATCTGGTTAATCCGCTGTTCCACGTTATTCTTTAATTGTCGGGCATAATCATGTAAATCACCAGCACTAATATCTAAGCTTTCTAAATGTTGTTGGATGCCATTTATTTGACTTAAAGCTGGTTTTATTGACTCAATTTCTAAATCCAAGCGACTAACGCTTTGGAGGCATTGTTTTAGATTTTCTACCTCTGTCTTTATTTCCTCTACCTCAATAATGCTAATAGGTTCTGGTAAACTATTTAAGTTATCAATATTTTGAATCAATAAAGTAAGTCTCTCATTTAAGTATTCAATCGCTGTTGTTTCAGGTCGATTATTGAACTGTTTACTGAGATCACATAGCTGATATTTAACCCACCTTCCGCACCCCTAACTATCACACAGGGAGATTACTGAGATAAAAAAGTC
>JAQYWO010000317.1 GCA_029379215.1 Rhizonema sp. PD37 | reverse complement strand
TCGCCACGGGTACACGTCCCACTAAATTGCCAATAGAAGGTTTGGAGGAGACAGGGATTTTAAAGGTTCAGACTTAAAGTTATGATCAAGCACTCACATCTCAGTCTGTCTCCAAACTTTCTTTTATGTAGAGTGATTCATTTGAAAAGTTAGTGAGCAAGAAGTCACTTCTATTTCAAATCTTACTTACCGGGAGGTTTTTATGCGGATTGCTCAGGTGGCTCCATTATGGGAAAGAGTACCACCACCAGGGTATGGCGGCTCAGAGTTAGTAGTGGGACTTCTAACTGATGAATTAGTTAGACGAGGACATGAAGTCACTCTATTTGCATCGGGAGATTCTATAAGCTTGGCGAAGCTGGAATCAGTTCATCCTAGAGCGCTTAGACTCGATCCAATGGTGAAAGAGTACGGTATTTATGAATTGTTAGAACTGGGTACTGTGTATAACAAGGCAGAAGAATTCGATATTATTCATTCCCATGTAGGATGTGCATCGCTGCCATACGCAAATCTAGTGAAAACACCCACAGTTCATACATTGCATGGTACATTTTCTCTAGAGAACGAAAAACTATTTAAGTTTGCGAAGCATCTGCCTTATGTGAGTATTTCTGATGCACAAAGAGAACCGAGATTGGATTTGAACTGTGTGGCAACAGTTTATAACGGGATTGATGTCGATAGTTATAATTTTTATGCCAAACCCGACGAACCTCCATATCTAGCTTTTCTAGGTCGAATTTCTCCAGAAAAAGGAGTACACTTGGCGATCGCCATTGCTAAACAAGCAGGCTGGCGCTTGAAAATGGCAGGTAAGGTTGATGCTGTTGATGTGGAATACTACGAAAAGGAAGTTAAACCTCTCATCGACGGTAAGCAAATTGAATTCTTGGGTGAAGCAAACCACGAGCAAAAAAATATATTGATGGGTGGAGCAGTCGCAACTATATTCCCTATTACTTGGCGAGAACCATTTGGGTTGGTAATGGTTGAATCAATGGCGGCAGGGACACCAGTCATTGCTATGGCACTGGGATCGACAAAAGAGGTAATCTCTCATGGAAAGACTGGTTTTCTCTGCAATAATGTAGAAGAGTGCGTTGATGCTGTTCGCAATGTGACTGAACTAGATCGTTATGCTTGTCGCGAGTATGTCGAGGAACGTTTCAGCGTTCAGCAAATGACTGATGGTTATGAAGAAGTTTATCGCCAGATTATGACAGATAAATTTGCTCGGACTAACGGACATTTCAAGGGTGCGGTTAATGTAAGATAGCTTCTCTGTTCGCCTTATCCCTGTCATTGAGAAAGAACGAATATTAGGATAATGCGGAATTATATAGCGGTGATGAGGTAGAGAAAGTGAGAATAAGATAGTGGAAGATACGGGGATACTTAGGAAGAAAGTATCCTCGTTTCTCCATGTCAATTTTACAAATAAAGGCAAAGGTTTGATAGCAGAGATAAGTCACTGAAATAAGTTTCAATATATTACCGATATAGGACTCAATACTGCTCGGTTAAGCCTTTTCTGGTCATCATACACAACAATATTTCAAAGGTTTCAGCCTATCTTATTTCCTTAACCGAGCAGTATTGATATAGGACTAATATTTGATTTTTGAAAAAAACTACGATATAAGACTTACGGAAAAAGCTGTCTAATTAAGAACAATGATAAACCAACATCTACAAGCTGTGATACGTACGGGTTTGCTTCGCTAACGTAGAACTACAAGAATTTATCGATCTTCGCGCAGATGCACGTGAGGTAAGGAAAGCTCGCATGTCAAACTGGTTTATCTTGATTGTGCAGGAATCAGTTGGAAGAAAACCACCAAGCCTACATTGCATACCCTAAAGAGTTTTTCTTAAATTCATAAAAGTAGAGCGTTTTTGACAAGTCATAAATTTAACTTATGAATTTGCTAAGAGAATCAATGATTAAGACTCACATTCCGCACCCTCAACTGGCACACATCAACAAAAAGTAGGTGAAATAGTACATAAGAACCAAAGTCAATAAAGAGTCAAGAAGCTTAATGCTAAGAATTTTGGACTTTGGAAAAAAGCATTAAAAGAACTTGTGCCACTGCACAATGCGCCAGCAGTTAGTGCAATTTGAGCCACCCACGATGTGCTTGGTTCTGATATTCCTATGGTCGCAGTCTTTGATACAGTCTTCCATCATGATTTTCCAGAACATGCCAAGCTTATGCGATTCCGAAACACAATTCCTTTAAGGATATAGCTTTCGACCCATTTTACCGATTTTTTAACAGGCCGCTTGACAATTTGCTATTTTTGTAACTTCTTAGATGCGGTTTTATCCCTTTTGTACGTGAACGAATTTGCGAAGGATTAAAATGGTGTGGTTTTACTTTAGACTCGAAACGCAATAAACAAGTTATCAATTGCTCTGGCAGGATCAGCAGTGATGATTCTTCGCTTCACGCCTATGTCATTCCTGTTGAGGAAGGATTAATGATTGCACAAGAGGCGATCCACTGTCTTCATTCTCAAAAAACCCCAAAATAAAAGCACCAGCATAAAGCTGGGCTGGGTAACAATCGTCAAACTAAAGTCGGTTAATCCACAATATACTGTCTTCTGAATTAAACTCTCTGCCAAATTGCCAAACGAACGTCATATCAATGACACATTGTTGAAAAAAGAATAAGGCAAAATGACTATACTGAATCTCGCGTAAGAAACCCAAATGAGTAAGTTTGCTAAATTCGCAGCATTTTGTTTAACTTGTGGCGTGGCATTTGCTATGCCTGTTGCTAGCGTTCAGGCACAAACACCTTCCACTGGAACTACGCCTACAACAACTACACCTTCCACTGGAACTACACCTTCCACTACAACTGCACCTTACAACGCAACTACACCTTCAACAACAGCCAAGCCCAAACCTTCAACTCGTAAGCGTACAGGCCGTAAAAAACCCCGCACTACCAACACAACGACACCTAATAGCTCTACCCCAACAACCGCGCCAACGCCGAAAAGCGAAAAGTAAAATAAAGCTTTACGTCTCCTCCCCGTTTCTGGGGAGGGCTAGGGAAGCCAGTGCGAATGACGGCTTTCCCCCCGTTATAGCATCTGTAAAATAGCAGAGTAATGTGTCTGGAAGAATTGTAAATCATGAGTCGGACTTTGTTTATCATATCATGTCCGGTAAATTAACCTTAATGCAGTCTGAAATTTACCCTGCTCTTTGGGGTGCATTGTCTCTCTTTCCTGCTTGCGGGGAGGGATTCTTTTATTATGGATGATTTTTCAGGCATTATATCATGCATTGGTGACGGATATTCCCGTTAACGAAGCCATCTAGCTCTTTCACTAACAATTATTTTACCGTTCTTAGTAACAGTTAGCCGCTCAGGCGTAAGGGTATAACGGTAAATATTAGGAGAAATCTCATTTAGAGCAACAAAAGTTTTACGCTTAGATGTTTGCAGAAGAGGAATTGTAATTTCACCACTACCATCCTTAGCTTTGCCAACGTAAATATGGGGAAGATCGCCACCGCAAATATAAACATCATAACGGTTAGTTTCGGCATGAACAAATTCGCTGGGATTTCCTTGTGGACATCCGTTTTCTCGAATGGGTCTTGCTGCTGCTGGTGTGACGCTCAAAGGAATGGAAGGCAAAGCTAGCAAGGGTAAGCTTGCCAAGAGTAAAATCTTGCGTAACATTTTCTTTCTCCTGTATATATTTGAAGATAGATTTATTTGGAAATAGTCATTGCTATTTAATTTGTGAAATAATCAATGTTGCTAAATGCTAACCGTAGCTCGGAAAAAGTTAGGTATTAGCAACAATCATATTTTTATTGACGACTTATTTAGGACAGCTATCATTATTTGCCATAAATAACAAATAACAATAAGCGTACCTGATCTTAGTCCTCATTAACTAACGCTTCCCAAGTAGCGAAATCAACAATTCCAGTTAAAGGCAAATTATGGCTGCCTTGGAAGTCTTTGACAGCATTTTCGGTTTCTGGCCCAAATATGCCATCAACTTTAATTTGAAGACCATGGAAGTTGTTGAAAAGTAGTTGTAAAATTGTGACAGCCTGACCTTGAGCGTTGATACGCAATGTAGGCATATTTTGGTTGGTTAGAAGTTGCTGTGACATGAGTTTTCAATCCTTTAAAAAGTTTAAGTTGAGTAATACCAGTTCTATATTAAAGTAGCTACAAATAAGATGTCCCTAACTCCCCGTAAAAAGGGGAGGCAAAAAGCGGTGTGGATATTCCTCCCGCTTTATTGCCGTGGGTTAAGAAAGACGACTGTTTAGCGCAGCTTCATTAAAAAACGGTATAAGCTTGAACAAGAGGTTATTTCTTGCTCGTACCTTTATCTACTCGTTGAAAGTTGCTTTTTCCTGAAAAGTAGATAAGAAAGTTCGTGAAATAAATTATGCGTTCGTTAAAATCTTTAATAGGTGCTTTTGTACACCAATCAAGGGCATTGATTTTGACGCTCCGCCCCGATCTGTTAACATTTTCAATGCATAAAAGCTTTGTTTACAATTATGCCAACATCTACAATTGAGGACAAGGATGCAGAAGCGATTCAAGCAGCACAAGAAAGGGTTGCTGTATACGATCGCTCTCACTGGGGACGCATTACAGTTTCTGATAGCGATCGCCTCCGCTTCTTACATAACCAGAGCACTAATGATATTCAGCTACTTAAACCAGGACAAGGTTGTGATACAGTCATGGTGACATCCACCGCTCGCACGATTGATTTAGTGAGTGTCTACGTCCGAGAAGAAGACGTGCTACTGCTAGTTTCTCCTAATCGTCGCGAGTTCTTGATGCAATGGCTGGATCGCTATATTTTTTATGCCGATCAGGTGCAATTAACAGATGTAACTGATGAGACGGTGACTTTCAGCCTGATCGGACCTGGAAGTGACGATATTATGCAAAAATTGGGGGTTGAGGCAATTATCGCTCAACCCTACGGAACTCATATCTCCACACCTCTTGATCATCTAGGGAAGACGAATCCCGTTCTGATTGCTGTTGGTAGTGGCTTAGCGTCCCCTGGATATACCTTGATTTTGTCAGCTTTGGATAAGGAAAAACTTTGGAACAAAATTGTTGAATTGGGTGCGGTTCCAATGAGCGATCGCGCTGCTGATATATTACGAATTTTACAAGGTCGTCCTGCTCCTGATCTCGAACTCACGGATGATTACAATCCGTTAGAAGCTGGTTTACTACAAACGATTTCTTTTAATAAAGGCTGCTATATCGGACAAGAAACTATTGCCCGGTTAAATACTTATAAAGGTGTAAAACAACACCTTTGGGGTGTCCGCCTGAGTGCTGCTGCCGAACCTGGTACAGTCATTTCAGTCGGAGATGAAAAAGTCGGTAAACTTACGAGTTACACACAAGTTAGCGACAGTTACTTTGGACTTGCCTACATTCGTACTAAAGCTGGTGGTGTTGGCTCAAAAGTCCGTGTAGGAGAAGTTGAGGGTGAAATAGTAGAAGTTCCGTTTGTTACTTATAATCTTTAGAGGTTGGTAATGGGTGATCATTCTTTCTTCCTATCACCCATCACCCATTAGAACAATCTAGAAGTTGTAACCAATTCCTAACACTATGCCTACATCGGTATCATTTAGAAAAGCCGCATTAATAGAACCATTAGCTGTGAATCGACGACCTAAAGGCACATCGATACCACCTGTTATTAATGCACCAACGTCTCCATCGTTTCCAGTATCAATTGCTACACCCGCGCCTATATAAGGAGCAATTGGAGGAAATCCACCTGGAACATATGACCGTGGGGCAAAGTCATAGGTGATCGGAACCAGGACAACCGGAGAGTCACCAATAACGGCAGATGGTCTGATTGAGAAGTTGCGTGTTATCCCAAGCTTACTAATTACCGTAAAATTGGTGTCGCTTAAAGCCGAATCACCACTTATACCAAAGTTAGCCCCAATTCCAATGTAACTTCTACCACCACGGGTCGCTCTACCAATAGAAGGACCACCACCATTGCCACCAGTACTTGCAGTTGCTTTCCCTTTCAACTGACTGATCTTAAAGTCAGGTGGTAGCAGGACTTTGTCAACGGCGTAAATTAACCCATTGCTGGCTTGGACATTCGCCTGGATAACTTTGGCATTATTTATCTTAATTGGTTGATTCTCTTTAGAAGGAACTTTAACTTTGATAGATGAACCTTCCAGTGTTTTTTGGTCTCCGTTTGCCAGTTGAGTGCTTGGAACTGCACCGGACAAAACGTGATAACTTAAAATCTTAACCAGGTAGTCTTTATTTTCTGGTAACTGTAATCGATCTACAGTGCCTTTTGGCAAAGCCGCAAATGCCTGATCTGTGGGAGCGAAAACAGTAAATGGACCTTGTTGCTGAAGGGCATCTGTCAAACCTGCTGCCTTCAGTAAAGAAGTTAAAGTTGTAAAAGAATTACTAGACGCTGTTAAGGCAACAATATCATTACCAGTTGTACTACCTGTTTGAGTACCACTAGATCTACCGACAACATATTGATTAGCCGCAACGTTGCTAGCAAGCGGTTGCAATTGTCCCTGCTTGACTAAAGCTTGAAATAAAAGTGCTGCCGCTTCTGCACGCGTAATAGCTGTTTGGGGATTCAGTGTTTTTACATCTGGATAATTGACAACTATATTAGTTTGTGTTGCTGCCGCCACGTTATTCAGGGCATAGTTCGGAATTCCTGAAGCATCTGTATAGTAGGTAGAGAGGGTATCTGGCGTCACACCACTAGCATTGAGACTCAAACCGCTTGTTAAAGCGACAAGTGCTTGTACCTTGGGAATTTGCTGATTAGGCAGAAATAAATTCCCTGGATAACCAGCCATAAATCCAGTTTCATAAGCTTTTTGAATAGCAGCTGCACCCCAGTAATTAGAAGGAACATCTTTAAATCCATTAGCAGGTAACTGCCTAACTGAGTTTTGGTTACTGAAAGCTTTCTGAATCATTGCCGCAAATTGAGCGCGAGTCACAGGCTGATCCGGCTTATACGTGCCATCAGGAAAGCCGACTATCACATTTCTTTGGGCTAAAGCTTGAATAAAGGGAAGCGCCCAGTAGTCCTGTGAAACATCAGAAAAATTAGTTGTTGAAGTTGCGGGTGCGGTGATACCGGGAGATGAAGCTGGAGGTGTAGTGTCTGTAGGTGCGGTGATACTGGGAGATGAAGCTGGAGGTGTGACGTCTGTGGGTGAAGTGGGAGTCGGAGTTGAACTTGGAGGTGTGACGTCTGTGGGTGAAGTGGGAGTCGGAGTTGAACTTGGAGGTGTGACGTCTGTGGGTGAAGTGGGAGTCGGAGTTGAACCTGGAGGGGTAGCATCCTGAGCTAAGACAGAGGCAGAAGTTATTGCAGAAGTTACTGCGCTGGCTGTCACTCCTAAAGCTAACAATGTGGCACTTACTTTTGAAGAACGAAATAAATTATGCATGAAAGGCTCCTCACAAGATGGCGAAATTGAGTAAGTGGTGGTTAACAATAAAATTAAGGACTGAATTGATGGATTTTATGTTGCCAGAAATTGGCTTTGTTGAGAAGATACTTTTAAAGCATAAATTTATTTAAAAATCAAGTCAAAAAGGCACTAATCTGACAATTTTTAACCATCTTTACCTTTAGTCACAACATCAAGCTTATAGTTTTGTTTTCTGACAAACTCACCACTTCAATAAGTAATATTTTTAACCCACTAAAAGTTAAAAATCGGTGCGTGCGATAATATTCACGGAAACAGCTTGAGCCATTTAATGTATCATTAACAAAAAGGTAAGCATTGAGCTATTAGCTTTGTACGGATGAAAAGTGTAAACACAGTTAAATCCAACCTAGCCCTTATAAGTCATGACTGGGCACGATAGAGTAGAGGCACTTCCCCTGAATGCTTACGAAAAATCAACCATCGTGACTAAATAGTTGACTCTTAAAGAAATAAGGTTATTTATTTCTATAGATAGTTTTTAACTCCTTAGGAGTATACAAGTCATCTATCCCAGGTAAGTATAAACATACCTGGTTAAGGAAATAATGATAAAAGTAGAGTATAGGGGATAACTTAGTAGAGTTTCCCCTATACTCTTACATGCCTTTGTTTGTCAACCTACTAAGTAACTGGTATTGGGGACAATAGGGAAAAACGCATACTCGTACCATGCTGTCCAAATAAAACTCCGAATCCAGCGTTGACGCTTTTCTGGGTGTAATTCATAGTCGAACGCTCCTACGGTGCGATCAATTGAAGATAAATGAGAGTTACAACCACAACCGTGCTGATAAGTAAAACCATACTTGGAAGCAATGCTTTGTATTTTCATCTGCACGGCAAACACTTTGCCGGCGTGAAGGATTGCATCCCATGAGCGCTTGTGTTCTACATCACGGGGATCAAACCGCAAAGCCCGTTCTTCAAAGATATGTTCTCGGTTCATAGGAGCTAGATGCACTTGGTAAAAGCTTGCAGGTAGTTCATAGCCAAACTCCTGAAACAGTTCGAGACAAATCCGCGCAACTTTCACCTCACCCGCAAACTCTATTCCTTTTAACTCAACTTCACGAAGAATTTTTTCAAAATTTGGATAGTTATTAACTTGAAAATCTTGTCCGTAGAACGAGAGCGTTTCCCGTGCTAACTGTCCGAACAACTCGGCAAACATCGGCTTCAGGTGGATTAGTTCTGGGCGATCGCTAAATAAGTCAACGTCACCTTTCTCTAATTTGTATTGAAATAACTGAGCCATCTCAACATAACTGTGCAAGTCAGGAACTGCAACCTCTGCTATTCCCGCAGCAATATCTTGCCACACTTGTGGCAATTGAGAAACATGAACTGCATTTTCTCCGGCAATAACTTGAACTTGGCGAGCATCGAGAAGAAGCATAGATATAACCTAGGCATGAAACATTTTTATTGAGAGTTATAGTCGTTGTTCACATAAGAACTAACCACCATAGTGATTCTCTGTTACTTTACCGCGAAAAACAATGTATTGGTACACATTGTAGAACAACATTACGGGGATCAAAAAACCAATAAATATGATCATGATAACCAAAGAACTAGGATCTGCTGCTGCCTGATAGATAGTAATTTCCGTGGGAATAATGTAAGGAAAAACAATTAACCCTAATCCCAAAAATGTCAGGAGAAAAAGGAGAATTGTCCAAACGAAAGGTGCTCTTTCTTCTTGCTTTCCTAAACTTTTGACGAGTTGCCAAATTAGTAAAGCTCCAAGGCAATGAATGACAGCAAAGACATAGACTAATGGCTTATGAAATAAGCGAAGTCTGGCTGTTTCATAAAATATCGGTGTCGTAATTGTGATTAAAATGGTACCAAGAAGCGTTGTCCAAGCTGCAATTTTTGCTGTTCGGTAGTGAGTTGCTTGCAGTTCTCCTGTTGTTTTCTCTCATCAGATAATGTTCACCATAAATGGATTGAGCATTGCTTGAAAGTAATCATGGACAATAAATTTGCCATCAACAATTTCTCCACCTGACGGAGTTTGCATCCAGGAATTTGCTGTCACAATCCACAATGTTGATAGGTTGGCACCCACAGCCACCAAGATTGTCGCAATGTAGTGTACGACTGGATTGACGCGCTCCCAGCCAAACAACATGATGCCTAAAAAAGCGGCTTCCAGCATAAATGCCCAAGCAGCTTCAAATCCAATGACACTGCCAAAAAAGTTACCGACTGCCTCCGCAAAGGGTGCCCAATTGGTGCCAAACCGAAATTCCATTGGGATTCCCGTTGCCACACCAATGCCAAAATTCAAAACATAGAACTTAGACCAAAAGTGAGCATGGTAGTAATAATCACTATTATGAGTTTTCAGCCACAGTCCTTCAACAATGACTAAATAAATCCCCATACCTGTAGTCAGCACAGGCAAAAGTATGTGAAATATTGCAGTCAGCGCAAATTGCATTCGCGACAGCACGACAGTATCAGATAAAAAATCCATGACCGCACTTCCCTTTTTGCGAAAAACTTTGCCCGATAATTGCTACATACTTTTTTTCAGCTTATATTAACTGTTCCTCAGTTTTAAAAGTAGCTTTGTTAATTGTCAATGCTATAGCTCAACTTGTCTTATATTGTGGACTAAAATTAGAATTTGTATAGCTTTTGCTTATTTCACATATAGATTTAGCATAGCAATGTTT
>JAQYWO010000316.1 GCA_029379215.1 Rhizonema sp. PD37 | reverse complement strand
GCTTTTACATAACAATTTAGTATTATTTTGTGGCTTAATAATTTACAATATCTTTATCAACGCAATTTAATTTATCGTGTTAACTAAAACAAAAATTTGTGTATTTTTCGGAAATTTTAATTGTCTGATTATGAAATAAATTTTTCTAAATTTGGTAATTAAGTTTACATAAAATGTAAATGACCCAGATAGTTTATTCCTTGTATCTTAGTAATCAAGCAAGCAGTTGAGCCGCTGAAAAGAGGAAATCAACTACTCGCTTAAACAAATCCTTCCTACTTTATTTAAGGAGTAACAATCATGGAATCTAACTTATTTATCGCAGTATCCGAAGAGCAACAAGAAGTTGTAGCTGGTGGCTTTGTTTTTGATACTGGTTCCTTTTTTAATGCAGGTCAGACTACTAAGAACACAGCTCTCACCTTCCTAGGCACAAGTACATCTACTGCTAATGGTACTGCTACAGGTGCAGGTTTCACATATAACAACGCTGAGCTAAGTCAATACCTGGCAAATGGTGGTGGAACCAAAATAACCCAAGCTTTAAGCGCATAGACTAAATTATCTGTATGCGGATTCTAAAGTTTTTTCTAACTCTTATTTTATTAACACTTAAGAGAAACCTTAGGAAAAGTCCAATCTGGAATCCGCAGATGAATCCACTTCTCTACTGATGATTGTCTTTAAGTTAGTCAAATATCAGGTAGATGTTTGGTGTTGGTAGAGAGGCTGTTAACAACCTCTCTACCAATATTTGTTAAATCAAACAGTTTAAATTGTCTATTTTCTTGCTGTGACATTATTGTGTAACCCAGGAAAACAGTAAGGTCATATTTTGTCTAATTATATGGAATCAAAAAACTCTGAATTATTTATAGACCTATCTGAACACGAACAGGAGACAGTTGCTGGCGGACGACGGCGACGACATTCATCTTCACACTCAAAGGGATTAGATTCACTGTTCTTCCAACTGACACATATTAGTACTTCCGGAAGTAATGCAATCCATATTTCAAACGATGGTTTTTCCTCCTTACAACAATCTGCATATGAGTCAACGCAAATTACGCTTGGAATTAATTCGTCATCCGGAGGTTATGGACATAGCAGGCATGGCTCAAGAAATTCAAGTTACGAAAAGTTATTGTCTTTTTTGTTGGCGGCTTTGAGTTAATAGTCGTTGTCTTAGGAGTTTATAAATACTGCATTAGACATCTCCAGTTCGGGACGTAGGGGCGTTAGCAAGTCTTCGAGCGTCATGGCCGTTCGCCCCTACCAAAGGTTTCAACGAACGCATAATTAATTTTCGGAGATATCTATTGGCTTTAATATTTTTCTACAAGTTGAGGTACATTCCTAGGAATGCACCTCCAAAAGTTATCTGTGTGTATTTTTCGGAAGTTGAGACTACCTAAATGTGTAATCAGTTTTGTACAGACATACAACTAAATTGGCAGAAAACATTCATGCGTTATTTATTTATAGAATTTATTATGCTCTGAACCGTATTGGGTTATACCGTTATCTTTCTTGATCATATATTTCTAAAACAATACAGACTCTTTTGATCTATCGATAAATAAATTAAGACAAGCACTTTAGGTTTATGAAATACTCTCACGTTTTACAACATAGTGAAGAAGATTGCGGTGCAGCTTGTCTTGCTTCAATTGCTAAACATTATGGACGTACTTTCACCTTAAATCATATTCGTGAAGCTGTAGGTACTGGACAATTAGGCACCACTTTATTAGGACTTAAACGAGGAGCAGAAACGCTTGGATTTAATGCCCGTCCGGTGCAAACTTCTGTAGAACTATTAAACCGGATGAAGGAAGCGCCTCTACCAGCAATTATTCACTGGAAAGGGCATCACTGGGTTGTTTTATACGGTAATAAAGGTAAAAAGTGTGTTGTTGCCGATCCTGCAGTCGGCGTCCGTTATCTCTCTAAACAAGATTTAGCAGAGAACTGGGGAGATTGGTTGATGCTATTGGTGGAACCAGATCCAGTCCGCTTTTTTGCTCAAAAAAACGAGCAAGTTGGTGGGTTTTGGCGTTTCTTCAGCCGTGTCTGGACTTTTCGCGGAATACTGGCGCAAGCGTTACCCCTAAACCTCGTTTTAGGACTGATGTCTTTAGCTTCGCCTTTTCTACTGCAAATCCTGACCGATGATGTACTGGTTCGAGGTGATACCAAGCTACTGACAACTGTGGCGATCGTTGTGGTAGTGATGAATTTGATTTCCCGCAGCCTTTCATTTATCCAGTCTCACTTAATCGCTCACTTTGCACAACGCCTGCAGTTAGGTTTAGTCCTAGAATTTGGTAGGACTATTCTTAGGTTACCTCTTTCTTATTACGAAGCACGTCGCAGTGGAGAAATCGTGAGTCGCCTGCGAGATATTGACCAGATTAATCAGTTAGTGGCTCAAGTCGTTGTTGGTTTACCCAGCCAATTTTTTATTGCGCTGGTTTCGTTTTGTTTCATGATTTTTTATAGCTGGAAACTTACAGCAGTAGCTGTATTAATCTCCGTGGTAATGACTCTCTCTACGATAGTTTTTCAACCAACTTTGCAGCAAAAAACTCGTGAGCTTTTAGTTCAAGAAGCAGAAACACAAGGCGTTTTAGTAGAAACCTTCAAAGGCGCACTAACCCTTAAAACTACAACGGCTGGACCGCAATTTTGGGATGAGTTCCAAACCCGATTTGGTCGTCTTGCTAACGTGACATTTCGCACAATTCAAATCGGTATTATTAATAATACTTTCTCAGGCTTGATTTCTGCTACTGGCAGTATTGTTTTACTCTGGGTTGGCGGCAATTTAGTGATTAACCCCGCAGAAAACTTAAGTATTGGGCAATTATTGGCATTTAACTCAATGAATGCCAATTATCTCGGCTTAATTGGTACTCTCATCGGTTTCGTAGAGGAGTTTACTCATGCCAAAACTGCTACACAACGCTTAACGGAAGTTATAGACGCGACTCCAGAAAATGAAGGCGACGAGAAAAAGCCTTTTGCTAATATCCCTGGAGATACTGACATTATTTGTACGAATGTAAACTTTCATTATGCAGGTAGAATTGAGCTTATAGAAAATTTTTCTTCAACAATTCCTGGCGGTAAAGTGACTGCCCTCATCGGCACATCGGGTTGTGGTAAAAGTACTCTTGCCAAACTTATTGCTGGGTTATATCCACTGCAATCTGGGAATATTCGCATTGGACTTTATAACCTCAATGATCTTTCTCTTGATTGTCTCCGCCAGCAAGTCGTTCTTGTTCCTCAAGACGCTCATTTTTGGAGTCGTTCTATTGTAGAAAATTTTCGCTTAGGAACACCTCAGGTTACGTTTGAACAGATTGTAAGAGCTTGTCAAATTGCTGGGGCAGATGACTTTATCACTAAACTTCCAAATAAATATCAAACTGTCTTAGGAGAATTTGGTGCCAATATTTCTGGTGGACAACGTCAACGACTCGCAATAGCACGAGCGATTGTTACAGATCCACCAGTCCTTATTTTAGATGAATCGACTGGTGGACTCGATCCAGTCAGCGAAGCGCAAGTGTTAGATCGACTCTTCCACCATCGTCGCGGTAAAACTACAATCTTGATTACCCACCGTCCCAAAGTTGTTAATCGCGCTGATTGGATTGTTTTGCTTGATGGGGGTAAGCTGAAACTTCAAGGTTCTTTGGAGGATTTGCACTCCAAACCAGGAGATCATTTAGATTTTTTAATTTCTTGAAATTGTTATTGATTAGTTGTTGTATATTAATTGTTGATTGTTAATTGTTTAAAATAACATAATAAAATTTGATAAGCTAATTTTTCAACTTTCAAAAATTATCAATATCAACTAAAAAATACATAATAACAACTGACCAATGGCTAATAAAAAATAACAATCAATACATTACTATGCTTTCCACTCACAGTGAAAAACTCCTTCCTACATTTCAAACTGACGAGTTTCTTCCTCCTATTAGTCCTTGGACATCTTTAGCAGGACTATTCCTTGTTGGAACTGTCGGGACTGCGATCGGTGTATCTTCATGGGCTAAATACAATGTGACGGTAAAAGCGGCTGCAACTGTGCGTCCTATAGGAGACACTCGCTTGGTGCAACCAGAAATGGAAGGCACCGTCACAAGTATCTTGGTTAAAGAAAATCAGATTGTCAAGCATGGGGATGTTATCGCCCGTCTTGATGATGAGCAACTGCAAATCAAGAAAAGCCAGTTACAAGGTAATATTGAGCAGAGCAAGTTACAACTTGTTCAAATGTATGCTCAAATTAAGAGTCTAGAGGTTCAAATTGTCGCAGAAAAAAGAGTTGTCGAGCGGACAATCGCTTCTGCAAAAGCAGATTTAGCACGAAATCAAAGAGAATATCAAGAGCGGCAAGTGACAACAACAAGTGAATTGCTTGAAGCAAAAGCAAGCTTGCAAAAAGCTTTTACTGATTTGCACAAATCTGAGGCTGATTTAAAGTTTGCTGAGGTGGATCGCGAGCGATATAAGCAACTTTCAGAAGTCGGAGGATTAAGTCACCGTGACTATGAAGAGAAAAAATTAGTTGTCGAGCAGTCACAATCAACACTTGAAGGTCAACGAAAAGCTGTTGAAATTGCTCAAGCAAAAGTTTTAACGGCTCGATCTGCACTCAATCCCAGCCGAGCAACGGTAGCGATCGCTTCTGAACGTATTGCCCAAGAAATTGCTAAAGGTGAAGCAACTATCGCCACTTTGGATAAAGAAAAACAGGCTTTAATTCAGCGGCGAGTTGAAGTTCAAAACCAACTCAACCAATCTCGGCAAGATATCCAACAACTTAACACTCAACTGCACAACACCATTGTTCGCGCTACCAGTGATGGCATCATCCTCAAGATGAATTTACGTAACCCCGGTCAAGTTGTACGAGTAGGAGATGCTATTGCCGAAATTGTTCCTCAAAATTCTCCTTTAGTTATTAAAGCAATGATTCCTGGTGGAGAATTTAAAAAAGTTGAAGCAGGTCAAAAGGTACAATTAAGAGTTGATAGCTGTCCCTATCCTGATTACGGTACCCTCGAAGGTACTGTCAGCACTATTTCTCCTGACGCCATTACACCTCAAAATAGTAATACAAGTTCTGCAACACCTGCTAGCAGCTATTTTGAAGCAACAGTCAAACCGGAAATGTTAAAATTCGGACATGGCGTTCATCAATGCTCTATTCAAGCCGGAATGAGTGCCACGGCTGATATTATTTCCAAACAAGAGACAGCATTACAATTCATGTTGAGAAAAGCAAGGTTAATCACGGATATATAAGGGGCAATTGGGCATTGTCTCTAATACTTACTTGAGGCTAGTCTTGCTTATTACCTATATTTTATTAGCTATTCCTTATAACCATGTATTTTTAGGAAATTATAAAAGTAAATTTACGCCAAATATACGGTCTATTTACGGCAATATATTTGGCGTAAATAAGTCTTGTTTTATCTATATGTATACTCATAAAATAGAATAATAACTACTTATATAAAGGGTTTTAAATATATAAAATGTATTTACAAATTGTATTTTTCACTATTTCCATATTCACCTTTATCTACTTTATAAGATATTTCTATGGAACTAAGCAAGCATTGCAGTGGTGGTATTCTAGACAGTCTATAAAACTTTCGTTAGAAGCTGAGAATATTAGAGATAGTTTATTGCAAGAATCTTTCACAATGCGCCGCCGTTTAGAACTTTTGCCTGTAGATAGTATAACGTTATCACATACAACTCAAGAACATTTACAGCAAATTAATAATTTCCATCAATCCTTGACGCAATTAAGCGATCGCCTTTCTCCGGCATACATACAAGATAGCTTACCTTTAGCAATTCAGTCCTTATTAAAACTATGGGTAGAATCTCATCCTGATCTAGATTTACGTATAGACATGCCAAAGTACTGGCGGCATGAACCAGCAGAACGCAGTCTGATCATTTTAAAGACTCTAGAAGAGTTGCTAAGAATAAGTTTGTCTAATTTGGTACAACTATCTATTTATCTTTCCTTAAAACAACATGAAGATATCAATCAACTTGTAGTACAATTTACTTATCCTGATATATATACACTTATCTTTCACTCTCAGAAATCGGAGTTAAACTATCTTTGCAAAAGTTTTCGATTTTTAACATCAGGTAAATGTTTCTATCGCAGTCAAAAGGCTAATATGGCTTGGTATTTTTACTGGTAACATAAAATTAATTGTTAACATTCAATCGCAAACCATTAA
Organism: Rhizonema sp. PD37; assembly: GCA_029379215.1. Lineage (GTDB taxonomy): Bacteria > Cyanobacteriota > Cyanobacteriia > Cyanobacteriales > Nostocaceae > Rhizonema. The sequence continues at coordinate 3,978 of JAQYWO010000316.1, read as the reverse complement.
ATTTTCCTTTAAGCAAAGTTTATTCATACTTTAAAAAATATTTATAACCATAATTTATCTTAGTGTAAACTTTACAAAGTATAGAAGATTTGTTTATACAATTGTATTGTAGTTTACAAATATAGGAAGTAGTATTGGCTAGCTGACGTCACGGTAGGGTGGTGTATAATTATTTTGGGCAAGGTGCAAAAATCCTAGCAACTTAATCCGTCAGTAATATCTAAGTAATTTAAGTTACTGTTCTTTCTTATAATTCACCATTTTCAAGCTAAGAGTTAGCAGATATTACAGAAACTTTAAAATGTTATGTTCAGAGAATAGTGTAGATTAAAAAACAAGCTAATAATTACGTACTACCAGGTGTATCCCGAAGCGTATAAGTATAAACCCACAGGTTAAAAACCAGAAGCTGGACATATGTAAACGCCAGGACTGTAAAGCGAAAAATCAAGATAAAAGCAGCTTAACCTGTATTGAGTTGCTTGCAGAAATATGCTGTGTCCGTGTAGCCTTCCCCGATTGAGTTAAGGCTACAGAATTGGTATGCTCGCCGTACTTTATTACAAAGATATATTAATGATAAACCAAACTTTAGCAGCAAAGCCTTTGCTGAAAATTATGGTGATTGATGACCATGAGTCAGTTTTAGGTGGAACAATCGCTACATTAGGCAGACATTACCCAGATGCCCAACTGATGACGGCTCTCACTGCTAATAATGTTCTCAATCAATTAGATAGTTTACAGCCCGATCTACTTGTTATGGATCTTTCCATTCCTGACAGCCCTGGGATGACAGCGCAACCTAATGTTGGTCTTCAACTGCTCAAAAATGTGATGAAACGCTATCCCGACCTAAATCTTGTCGTCCAAAGCGCTCATGTCAGAACATTAATCAGAATTAGACTTGACATTGACAGTCATAGAGGAGGCTTTACAGTTGCAGATAAAAGTCTGACTAGCAAGGAAATGCTGACTAAGGTAGATTGGGCGATACAAGGATTAACTCATACAAAAGATATCAAAGGTATCCATTTAGGATTAGAAGTTAGACCGGAGTGGCTGCAAGTGCTAACTTTAGCATTTCAAGAAGGACTGCAAGACAAGGCAATTGCAGAGCGAATTTGTGTATCTGAACGCATGGTGCGTCACTACTGGAGCAAACTGCAAGACGCTCTAGAAGTTTATCCTGAAGATGGTAAAAATATCCGAATTCAAACTCAAATGCGAGCACGAGAAAAAGGGTTGATTGATTAGTTAGGAGTTGGGAGCTAGGAATTTGTAGTCAAATTCGAGTAGGGTGGCAAATGCTCGCTATAACTGGTTTAAACCTACTACTGTAAGGCATTGCGCATAGATGTATAATATAAGACTTTTCATGAATGATTTAGGATTGCCAAGTCGGTCGGCATAAATATTTATCGTTGGCAATAGGTAGTGTAACATTCTTGTAAAAAGCTAATGGATAAGGGGTTTCAGCTGAATTTATATTTCTTAACATAGCTATTTTTAGTTGTGCCCACTTATTTATAGGAATTAAGAGTTAGGAACTTGTAGTTAATTGTGAGGAGTGAGTAAAGAACAAAAATTAACAAATGACAGAGTTTAGTCTTTGGAAGAGAATCAAAGAAGAAATGACTACTTTACGTGTGGGTGCTTTACCGGGCAGTGTCGTAATTGTGTTAATCATTATCCTGCGTATAACTGGTGTAATGCAATCTTTAGAATGGCTGGCTTTTGATACTTTTCTTAGTTTGCGCCCCTCAGAACCTATTGATGAACGAATTACAATTGTGGGTATAAATCAAGATGATATCCGTCGTGTTGGAACTTATCCCCTCCCTGATCGTGAAATCGCACTGCTGATAAAAAAGTTACAAAACTTACAGCCAAGAGCCATCGGTATTGATATTTTTAGAGATATGCCTATCAATCCTGGTTATGATGAACTTGTCTCCATAATTAAAGAAAGTAAAAATTTGATTTTGGTTGAAAAAGTTTTACCAGACAAAATCGGTACACTACCTAGATTACCAACTCAAAAAGTGAGTTTTGCCGATCAAGTTACGGACAATGACGGCAAATTGAGACGGAGCTTGTTGTTGCTTTCAACACCTCAAGAATACAAAATATCTTTGTCTCTAAGTTTGGCAAAAGCTTATCTGGCTTATGAAGGGGTTAGTTTAGAAATGAATTTGCACGCTCGCACTCCTATTAAGTTAGGTAATACTAAACTTCCCCGTTTTTTTTCCAACTCAGGAGGATATATACGCGCAGATGTAAAGGGAGTTCAGATACTACTTAATTTTCGCAATAGTCAAGGACGATTTAGAACCCTGACTTTGAGTGATATCAAAACAGGGAATTTTAACCCAAACTGGATACGCGATCGCATTGTGATTGTTGGGATGACCGCTCCTAGTGTAAAAGACTTTATAACAACTTCCGCAATTACATCTACAACACCAGCAATAGGACAAGTTTATGAGGTGGAAATTCAAGCACATGCTCTTAGTCAAATTATTAGTGCGGCCTTAGACTCAAGACCACTGTTAAATACTTGGTCAAATGGATGGGAATATTTGTGGATTGTAGAGTGGGGATTTTTAGGAATTAGTTTTGCTATGCTGATAAAATCTCCCTGTAAAAATTTTCTAGCTGTTTGTATTGCTAGCATAAGCCTGCTAGTCATTAGTTATTGGCTTCTTGTCTGGGGTTGGTGGGTTCCAGTCGTACCAGCAATACTTGTGTTTTTTTTCAATAGTATCGGACTAACAGCTTTATACCAGTATGATCGAGCTTTGCAGTCTAAACTTCATGCTCGCCAAGTTATCATTGAACGTACATTTGAAACAATTCACAATGGACCCCTGCAAACACTGGCAGAAACTTTAAGGTACATTCGAGATCGAAGTTTACCGATAAATGAGTTACTTCCGTTTGTAGAAGAAGAATTAGAAAAATTGAACTATGAACTGAGAGGAATTTACGATTTTTTGCAGCGAGAACCTCTAGATCAAGACAATAAACTTTATTTAAAAAGAGGTTTAGAACTCAATTTGCAAGATCCATTTCACGAAGTTCTTTATCAAGTTTACAGGCATACTTTGGAACGCGACTTTCCCGGTTTTAAAAGCCTTCAACTAGTATTACCTACATTTAATTCAATTGACGAGGGTCAATTGAGTATTCAACAAAAGCAAGGACTTTGCCGATTTTTAGAAGAAGCTTTATGTAATGTCGGAAAACATGCTACAGGAGTCACCCGTCTCGAAGTTACTTGCACAAAAACACAAAGCTGGTATATACTCAAAGTTTTGGATAATGGCATAGGTCTTAACTCATATCAAGAAAGAGGAGGAACACAGCAGTTTAGGAATTTAGCATGGCAACTTAAAGGTAAATATAGACGAGAAGCTGTTTCCCCTCAAGGCACTCTTTGTGAATTGTCTTGGCCTGTAGGAAAATTTTGGTTTTAGTAGCATCTAATATTGTGTCCGATTATTGTAACAATGCAGAGCACTGGGCATAGGATGTAGAGGCATCAATTCACGAAACGAATGCCTAATATGATGCAGATATGGCTTTTCATCTGTCATATTCCCGACTTTATCGGCTGAGTATAGACTTTTATGAATCGTAGCTTCTAATAAAATAGACTTGTTATACTCTTTTCTTCACCGAAAAAATCCTTTCAAAAACTTGTCTAGAAACTTTAGTAAATTTTATTTAAATACTTAAGTAAAATTTGTAAAATAATTACTTGATCAATAAAAAACCTGAATACTTATTCTCAGTAAAAATATCAATGTATTTCCTAAAAAGATATATATTGTTAGTTAAAAATACTAATAATACCACTATTACTAGTATTCCTAAAAAGACGTTTTAAATGAAAAGACACCGTCTTTGTAATGCTTGCATATTTTTACAAGCTAAATCAGTTTACATAAAATCACAGAAATAAAAACAAAAAAC
>JAQYWO010000315.1 GCA_029379215.1 Rhizonema sp. PD37 | reverse complement strand
ATATAACATATAGCAGATTTCAACTGAGTGAGGTACGTTCGTAAAGGCGAATGGCTGTTCGCTCTTACAATGTAGTGTACTGCGTTAGCGGTAGCGAGCGCGACGTTCGTCGCGTCACAAGGGAGGTTGTTCGCCATTACAAATAATGTGGTTTAGAACCAGGTTTGTGTATAAATTTAACACTTAAAAATGTTTTCCGGAGATGTCTATTAGCTTACGCTCCTACTGTTTTAGATCCCCCGGCAATTTCACTTAAAGCCTCATTAATCAATTCATCAGTAATTCCAAGCAAAACAATACCCAATCCTCCAACAGCAGCCAGTCCCACATCCAGATGACCAACACCCTGCAACACAATCAATCCTAGTCCTGGCACTGCAATCATTGAGGTAGCTAACGATATTCCCAAAGCAAACACGATAGTTTGGTTTAACCCTGTGAGAATAATCGGCATAGCTAGGGGAATTTGCGCTGACCACAGGACTTGCCAAGGAGTTGACCCAAACGCGATCGCTGCTTCCACAACCTCGGAAGATACTTGCCGGAGTAACCGTGCCGAACAAGCTGCGCGTTCCGGCGACGTTTTTCTCGCTATACGTATTTGGGAATATCTTTTAACTCAGTCTGGCAACGGGAGGCAGGAGACATGAGAGGTAAGAATGATATGCGATCATGGAAACTAGATATTACAGGCTTTTTTGCTTGATGTGTGCAATAAATCCTGTTCACCTTTTCAGTTTGCAATAAAGCGTCTAAATAAACTTGCTCAAACAAAACTCGTTGGGCATGGCTGCCACCTATTTCATGTAAATGAGGCAAAACAGGTTTTAGGAGAGCGATCGCTGTCAACCAGTCACCTTTAGCGTGAGCAATCATCCCTTTCGCTGCAGGAATTGCCACACGTGACCATTTCCAACGAAGAAAGGGGTTGACAGTTTCACTATGTTTGTGCATACTCAACTGCATCTGTTGCAGCCAATCGCTGCGTCCCCCTTTAGCTAAGGCGTAGAGGTAATGCAAGTCTTGAAAGGCTAGTGCGTGTTCTTCCAGACGAGGGAGAAGGTGAGAACTCAACTCAAGCCAACGGTTACCGACATCATACCCTTGCAATTGCAGGCGTAATAACAGTGCGATAGCACCTACTTGATCTTTGGGAGATTCCTTTTGAGCACGACCCCAAACGCGGGTATCATAAAGCGTCAACACATGCAGTTCATCGTCTCTTTCCAGGTAATACAGTGCGATGTGCCACCAATTGTGCGTGTACAGCATGGAGTTACAGTTTTCCCAGGCATCAGCAAGACTCTCCATCCAAGCAATACCCTCATCTACTCGTTTCTGAGTTTCCATGACATGAGCCACAGCATGATGTGCCCAAGGATCGGCGCGATTCATCTCAGTTGCCATACGGCCAACTGCTTCTGCTTGTTTGAGGCGACGGCACTGTTCCAAACCAAATGCCACCATGCCGTACAGATAATGATTTTCTCGATTGGCGCTGAGAACTTTTTCCGCAATTTTCAGCAACTTCTCTTTTTCACCCAAGTAAAAGTAATGATACTGCCCCTGTTGAACGGAAATTAGGTCACGCGGAAAGTTTTGGACGATTTCTTCATGTAGTGCGATCGCTCTGTCAATCTTTCCCTTTGCCCAAGCGGCGATTCCCTGAACATACCACTGCTCTCGCTGGGTAATAACTCCTAAATGCTGTTGCGCTACTTGTAGGTGAGGCGTGGCTTTTTTCCAATCTGTCGCATTTTCCTGAGAGAGGAAATGGGCAGCAGCATAAGCATGAAGCATCGCGCAGGTTGGATCTGCCGCAATCCCTTCTTGAAGGACAGTCAGGGCATCTTTACCGTAACCGAGGGCAAGCTCAGTAAAGCGGTTGATGGCGGCGATCACCTCACTTGAGTCTGTTGTTACTTCCAGTCCAAGATCATCTTCTAGCATTGTGGATTTCAGGTATCAAGATTGATTGCAGTTAGCAGTTCAGGTCAAATTAACCTAGTAACTTTTCAAGTTTACTCCTTAATTACACAAAATCAATAGACTAACCGTATTTTATGAATATATCATATCGCTGGATATCATGTTCGGTCAATGAATTATAAATAAAAGATAGGTTCGTAGTTGCGCTTTAGCGCTAAAGCGCAACTACAAACAATATAAAAAGTGTTCATCCGAACATGATATGATTCGTCCTTAAGCTTTACTATGTATACACGCTGACTGCTTTTGCTGCGTTACCTTCGACGGTGCAGGCGGCGATAGCACTGACAACCAGCGAAGTTGCTAAATGGCTGGTGAAGCAAATTATCCCAGAAGCAGAACATTCAGACGAACTTCACCCTGAAAACGCACTCGCTAACTGTTAAGAGCGTTCCCCTTCGGAGATGCCGCAGACTAGACAGCACAAATACAAGCTTATCTTTTATTTATAAGTAATTAAGCGAACGTGATATTACGTGAAAATTGCTGTAAAGAGTTCCATAACTTTCCTTAACTTATCCTCATCGACGCAGATGTTATTAATCCATAAAGTAAAGGAGTCCTGAAGAACGGATGGGCTTCAAGCTTTCCAATCAAACGGATGTCCATCCGAGCAAACTCAAAATCAAACCAAAAACACGGATAAAACTATGAAAAAATTACTTAGTCTTTTACTAATCGCGACAATTCCTGCTGCTGTCATCAACCCAGCTTTAGCCGCAGCCCCACAAACTATCACTCTTGGCGCTACCGCTAAGTTCCCAACAAATGCTTTCGCTGGTAAAACAAGACTGTGTGCCCAAACAAATGATGGTCATACTGGCACAATCGATCTTAAGGTGGGAGCTGGACAAGAAAGTGTGCAAGTCGGTCCACAGCAAAACTGTATTACTAGAAAATGGGGCGGGCTTCCACTCTTCGTCACTAATGGCGGAGGTAGCCAATCTATTACTGTATTTACTTCCTGATGATATATAGCAGTTCTAAATCATTTGTGAGAAAGAACCCAGGCTGAAATTCCTATAAATCTAGACTAGTTAGGAGTGCAAAACTAAATTTCCAAAGAATAAGGATACAGCTTTAATATATTTCCAGGAACTAAAACCTTGGTTTGTAGGCTTTATCGAATGAGCCTTCTAAGTTTCGCACCGTTAACTAGGCTAAAAGTCAGCATTCACTAATATAGTAGTTCAAATGTACTAAGAAATGGGATAATCCTACGATCCACTCATACTCACCTAGAATTGTCATACTGATAACTCGAACTGCTGAACGGAGAACTCATCGAAATCAAGCGAAAGCGATTGCCCTAGTGCGTAAACTTGATGCGAGGGACGAAGAGTAACGCTGAAATGCCTGAAAAGCCACACAAGGCGATCGCTCAGATGCAACTTATTTCATTTTTCATTCCTGCTACGCGAAAAAGAGTGCAAACTGGGAGTACCCGCCTTGCCCTTGACTATTCTATCAGATGGGGTGGTGATACAGGTGATGAGGTCATAGGATGATTTATTTACAAAGCCTGATCGCACATTATTTCAAAAGTCATCCATGACAATACTCACATTTCTCTACTTACTGTAGTCACATACAAGTTAGTAAAATTTTAACTACCTACTTAGAATTTTGAGTCATAAGATAGTGAGTGTTAAGAGCACAATCAAACAATCTCTAAAAGGAAAGTTAAGTATGAAAAGGATTATCGCAGGTGTGATCGTTGCTATACCTTTAATGACGACTTTTGCCACAAAAGCATCAGCATCAGAGGTGATTGTACATCCTGGTTTTCACTCAGTTGCATCCAAACCAGAATTCATTGCACGAGCTAAGCGTCGTGTATACGTTCCCGGACATTTTGTGTACATGAATCACCATCGGACGTATGTCAAAGCACATTACGAATACAGGTATTAAGTTTGTAGTTGCGCTACTCTGCGAGAAGCCGCTACCCTTGGGGAACGACTTCGTCGAACGCGTCTACAGCGCTCTCTTACTAGACATGAAGTGACAATCAATGATGCTTGAGCCAACACCACCCATTATAAATGGGTGGTGTTGGCTCAAAGTTGACGGTGTGTTGAAATCCTTGGTAGGAGTTAATGACAATTCGCCCCTATTCGATGGCACAACTAAGAGCTTCCCTTTCATTTACAAGTGATTAAACAGATATGATATCAGTTGGCAATTATTGAAGCGTTACTTGCCAGGATCGAAAATCAGTTAGGATCTCTCCCATCATACTGTATTCAGTTAAAAATTTCAATATTAGGACTTACGCAATTCCCTCTATGAACTTCTTCACCTGTGCAGTTCGTCAAAGAAGATTTCTGACTCCTGACACTCAGTTGGAAATTTCTGATGAATCAATGGACTGTTCCTCGCAATGATTCAGCATCTATAGGTTTCATTAGGTAAATCTGCAATAGATGACCTATTGTTGAGAGTATCAGGGGGAATTTTTGGCAAAACTTGAAAATTCGCGGGCGGTAACTCTTTTCAATCTCCGCGCTTCTAATGTTATTGTCCGAACACTGCTCTAACCGATAGAAGAACTTGGGATGATTTGCATTTAAAATCAGGGGAAATGCTCTGGCAGCAGTTTTGTTTGTCTCCTGAATGACTTTAGTATTGTACTCGCGGGGATCTAAGCCAATCGATTGATAAAACGTTGCCCGTTCAAATACAGTGAGAGTGTGGGTAGCAAACACCGCTAGGAGAAACAAACGTGTCCACAAACGCGCTTTCCAGTTATTCCACATTTGGGGTTGCGATCGCAGGAGTGCTTTGAAGAAATCTCCATGTCGATTCTCATCCTGACACCAACTCTCAAAGTAGCGGAATAAAGGATAAATTTGGTATTCTGGATTTGACTCTAGGTGACGATACATAATAATATACCGCCAGTAACCAATCTTCTCTGATAGGTAGACCGCGTAAATAATCCACTCAGGCGGAAAGAAAGTGTAGGTACGGTTTTTAGTTAGAGATCCCAAGTCCAAAGAGAGATTAAAGTCTGCCATTGCTTTATTTAAAAAACCAGCATGGCGTGCTTCGTCTCTTGCCATATACTGAAAGGCTTCGGCTAAAATCGGGTTCTGGTTTTTGAGTCGTCGGGATAATTCCTTGAATAGCAGAAACCCAGAGAACTCAGAAGTGCAGGATCGTTCCAGAAAGTCAATGAAGCTGAGCCGTGTTTCGCCATCAATGCTATCCCAACACTCTTCAAATGAGCGATCGCGCACAAAGTGATGGCGGTTATAATCAGCTTTGAGTTCTTCTACTATTGCTTGCAACTCAGGATTTTGGGCTGAAACATCCGTCTGCGCCATTGCCTCAAAATCCGTGGTGTAAAACCGGGGTGTCAACAATGTTTCCTGTACTGGTGCCTTCACACCAGAAGGTAACTCCGTCTGTGAGGTTTGAAGTGACTTCACCATGAGAATCCAACTATCGATTTATCTTTTTAAAGCTATATAAGCATAAAGTCTATTAAAAATCCATCTTTAGTTAAAATATTTAAAACAAAGAGTGAAAATCACTTGTCAAATAGACGTTTCCTCAACGCGAATAGCCGTATCCTACACATAACCTCAAGGTAGAGCAAGTTTTAGGAGATCCTATAGCTTTCCCTACGTGTGAAAACATGTCCTCATGTGTAGTAGCTAGTACGGTGGTGATAGGAGGTATTGTTTACGGATACGTGTTCAAGTTTGGATGCTGTCTATTTGGTAAAACTAATCATAATCGTGGTATTATTCTTCCCATTATTACCGACCCAAGGCTTAATCCTTCTGAAATAACCGCTACGAAAGCTTCTCACCACTGGCATTTGACTGAGCTTATCGTCAATTGTTGATAAAGAAATGTTTAACTGTGCTAGCTGATAATTATGCTCGCGTATAGCTTGCCCATACTGCTGCTGTTGGCGCGAGTACTCTTGCTGAGTCTGATTCTCAATTTGTAGTTTCTTCGCCTGCTCAATGCAAAGATTTTGTATATATTGGAGTACTGCTTCAGAGAGAATACTCACTTGAAGCTTCCTCAAACACAGCAGTAAACTCCAAGACAAGTGAATAACAAGATGAATCTACATTTATACGAATTTGATGCTTTAGAAAAAGAACTAGAAAAACTTCCTACCCTTCATAGAATAGCGTTTGCGGCATCTTGTTGCGAGAGGCTGCTTCCCAACTACAACGCTTTTTCTCGCCAGGAAAATTGGGGCGATCCTTCCGTACTGCGGATTGCACTTGATGAAGTTTGGCAAATCCTTCAAGCAAAGCCAGTGGATGCTGCTTTAATTCGTAAATTAATAGAAGATTGTGAAGGTGTAATCCCAGACTCGGATGACTTTGGTGGCTTGTCTGATATGGAAGCACAAGAGGCAGCTATAGCGATCTGCAATACTCTGGAAGCCTGTTTAGATCCTACCCCACAGCAGATTATCAAGGTAGCAAATTGTGTTACCGACAGTATTGATGCGTTCCTCGACGAATCTTTCAATGTCAGTGAGTCTAAAGTTGAATTAAAAAAGCTGGTAGAGGCGATCGCTAGTCACCCGATGGCAGTTCGAGAAATGGCTAAACAAAGCGAAGATTTGCAAAGGCTGAAGCAGGCTGAGAAATTAGATCGGGACTTTGTGGAATGGCTCCGTACCTCATTTGACAACGACGGCAAAAGCCTGATTGACTTAGCCTGAGCTTGATTTGTGACGCTGGCTGATTAATCTTAAACTTCAACTGAGTACTAATATACCGTTTAAAAAAGCAAATTAATTTATAGTTATAAAATTATAAATAGTTGAATAACTTCGCTATAAGTTAAGCACAGAAGAGGAAATAGGGTAAAACTCGAGAATGCCTCTCCACATCTTCTTGTTGTGTGCGTCCTCAAAGACAAGGAATTGATCATGAGTAGCAATCTAGCCGTTAAGCTTCGTTCTGGAACAGAACAATCTCACTCTGCAGCTGAAAATGTAGGATTTGTAAAATGTTTTCTGAAAGGGGTTGTGGATAGAGACTGCTTTGCCAAACTTTTAGGCAACTTCTATTACGTCTACAGCGAACTAGAAGCAGCAATACAGAGTCAGCAAAATCATCCCTTGATTCATCCGCTTTACTTCCCCGAACTCAATCGTAAAGCTTCTTTGGAAAAAGACCTAGAGTTTTATTACGGAAAAAACTGGCGATCGCAAGTCACATCCTCAAAAGCTACTCAAACTTACATTGCTCGTATTCGCGAAGTGAGTGCTACCGAACCCTTTTTGTTACTGGGACATGCTTATACTCGATACATGGGCGATCTTTCAGGGGGTCAAATGTTCCAAAAAGTTGCCCAGTCAGCCTTGAAGCTTTCAGACTACGAGGGTACATCTTTTTACAATTTTGAGCAAATTCCCGATAAGAAAGCATTCAAGGACAAGTACCGTCAAGCGTTGAATGTATTACCTATCGATGATGTAACAGTAGAGAAGATTGTCGCCGAAGCTAATCATGCATTCCGGTTAAATCTGCATGTAGCACAAGAGTTGGAAGGAAACTTAATTGCGGTGATCGGTCAAGTTATGTTTAATACTCTAACTCAATCTCAAAATGGTAGCAATGAAGCTGCTACTGCTAAGTAAATTCGTATATTTTGATTTTGTCTGACACGGAGAGTATTAAACAGTCAGCAAATGCGGCAACGGATAATGTCACAGCTTTTTCAGGTATTTTTTAATACTTTGCAAAATATGTAAGATTTGTTAGTGTGAACATTGTCATCTTTGATACACTCATTGGAAAGAACTCAATGGTTTTTCAATTACCTGGTGTTAGATTCGATTTGGACATGATCGTCAAGTACAACACTCCGACACCCAGATACACCAGCTACCCACCAGCTACTGAGTTGACGGAAGCGTTTTCGGAAACAGATTTCCACAATGCGATCACTGCCTCAAACCAAAGGAAATCTCCGCTTTCTTTGTATTTCCATATACCTTTTTGTCAAAGTGCCTGCTACTTTTGCGGTTGTAATGTGGTGATTTCCAACAACAAGAGTGTCGCCCAACCTTACCTGGAGTATTTGGTTCGAGAGATTAAGACAACAGCAGCTTTAATTGATGGCGATCGCGGAGTGGATCAGATACACTGGGGTGGTGGAACGCCGAACTACTTGAGTTTTGAACAAGTAGAACTGTTGTGGAAAAATATAACCAGACATTTCACCATCAATCCCAATGCAGAAATCTCTATTGAGATTAATCCCCGCTACATCGATAAAAAATACATTTTCTTTCTCAGGGAGATAGGGTTCAACCGGATTAGTTTTGGCATTCAGGATTTTAATCGCCAAGTTCAAGTGGCGGTGAATCGCGTTCAGCCAGATGAAATGCTGATTGATGTCATGAGTTGGATTAAACAAGCTCAATTTGAGAGTGTGAATGTAGACTTAATTTACGGTCTACCTTACCAAACTGTCCACACATTTAGGGAAACGATCGCCAAAACAATTGAATTAGATCCTGACAGAATTGCTGTCTTTAACTTTGCCTATGTACCTTGGGTAAAAGCAGTGCAAAAAAATATACCTGAGGAGGCTCTGCCACTCCCGCAGGAAAAGTTAGAGATTTTGCAGATGACGATTGAGGAACTCACTCGGAACCAATATCTATTTATTGGGATGGATCATTTTGCCAAGCCTCATGACGAATTAGCGATCGCTCAACGTAGCAGCAACTTAAAGCGGAACTTCCAAGGCTACACAACCCAGCCGCAAACAGAACTCTTTGGTTTTGGTGCCACATCTATCAGTATGCTCGAAGATGCCTATACGCAAAACCACAAGCAATTAAGGGATTATTATCGAGCGATCGACGAGGGTGTTTTACCTATTGCTAAAGGCATTCAACTGACTCAAGATGACATCATCAGACGAGATGTGATCATGCGTCTCATGTCTCACCCCGCGTTGCACAAGCAAGACATTGAAGATAAGTATCACATTAGTTTTGATAACTATTTCTTCCCTGAACTAAAACAGTTGAAGCTTCTTGAAAAAGATGGATTAGTCCAGTTATCAACCAACCACATCAGCATCACGGAAATTGGTAGATTACTGATCAGAAATATTGCTGTTGTCTTTGATACATACGTAAATAAGGGAGCGCAAAAATTCTCCCGTGCTATTTAATCTAGTATCAAGTCCGGATAATCAGTTGTAAATGAAAGATAGGCTCGTAGTTGCGCTTCAGCGCTCTCATACAAATGCTGCGCTGAAGCGCAACTACAAACTTTGAGTTGTAAAGATTAATTTTTTAATGAACCGTCAACGTAAGGCAGTAGGTTAATGAACTAGTACTGCTTGGCGGAAGTAAGCAGACGATTAAAACATACAAAAAGTCGGCGGACATACGAACTTCTCTGGGTGTAGCTTCCATTAATTAATCCTTTTGGACAAATTCTCGGCTCCCCTTAATTTAATCGTCAAGTTTCGAGTTTTCAATAACACAACTTATGCCCTTTGAGGTAAAAAAAGTCTATTCTAGCAAAGTGGTGGGGTTCTGGCGCGATGGAATTAAGCTATTGGTTTCTCACCATGTTTTTCAAACAAGAGGTTTAATGCTTCGGTCAATAAAGCTTGTACCATAGTTTCTTTCTCTGCTGCCATCCTTTTCAATTGTATAGCTACCGCCGGGTCAAAATGACCACAATACATCAAAATCAAAATATCCCCGGATTTGCCCCTAAAATCGCCTATGCTCCAAACAGACTATTAAAGTGTTTTCAACCCTAATTGCTGATCTGACCCGTGACGCTGCGACTCGCCACGAGAGATTAATAGTTTGAGCCGTGCATTTCACGAAACTCCTCTTTCGTGTAGCAGGCCCCTAGAACGCCTCCTAATCGTTGGTAGAGCCTGAAGGTTTTGGCAGGGAGAGCGCTTACCTTTGTTTGTGAATAATGAAAAATTTGATTGGAGTATTTCTGCTATACAGCACTCTCCTAAGCTTCCCTCTTTCATTTTGTCCTTGATGACAAGCTCACTAGAGCTATATCTGTAATTTTTAACACAATCATATCTCCTGCATATTACTTATAGTAAAGCGTAGGAAAAGTGAACTCTGTCTTCCTACTGTGTATTATTAATTTAAAGCTAAAAGCTTTATTCTATAAGCTTTTTGTTTGTTTAATTTTTTAGAGACAAATAGGTTTTTCAAGAAAGAGTTTCCCTACAGTTTTCACCTCGCACGCTAACTGATTTATAACTGATATACATAAAACCCCTGTCTCTTATTACACATCT
>JAQYWO010000314.1 GCA_029379215.1 Rhizonema sp. PD37 | reverse complement strand
ATTTTTGATCTGCCCTTCGGCAATCGGGAGTAGCGCCCCTAAATTTATTTATGAAAAGAAGAGAAAAGATGTATTTCGTTCCGGCGTAGCGCGGCGGAATAGGGCGTGCTTATCAAATCCCCTGAATTTATTTATGGGGATACATAGCAGCATAGCTGCCTTCTCCTGTCGGAGACGCTACTTTGAACGTACTTCTGCCTTCTTAAACATTTTTCAGCACACCATGTTTACCTGATTGCCGCTTTAGTTAAAAACGGAGGTATTGGGCAATCCAGTGTCATGGCGATTCCCCGCAGCAAATTCGCTTGGTTGAGAGAAACTTGACGATCTACAAGTACTGTATGGGCACAAGCATCAACGATCGCTTGCTTAAGTTTGGGACTCGCAAGACACAAGCGATCAATGCTTTTCTTAACATCGGTGAAGTTACAGGCGATTGGTGCTTGCGGAGCTTCAAGTTGTCCAATGCCCGGAAGTCTAAACACTCCAGAACGAAATGCATAAGCCACAGTCTCAGGTTGAGATTGTCCGACTTGTGCTAATGCCGAAAGTAGCAAGATACAATCCGACCAAATCTCTTCGATTGAAGTGAATTGTACTGTTTGAGGCGAAGAAGGCGCAAGAGCCGGTTGGAGGCGATGCCACAAAACTAACTGAAACACAAACTCCCACGTTGATACGGTACCTGCTATGATCAAACCTTGGACGCATTTGCACAATCGTTGGCAATCTCTCGGAGAACCTTGACGCAATGCGGGTACTGTCAAATCTAAAAGTGGTAAGCGAATATTTAAATCTAACAAGTTAATTTCGCTACTTAGGGAGAGCGTTTTCTCCACCAAATCGCTAGGTTGTACTTGGCGCAACCAAGCAATTTGGCGATCAACTATTTGAGTATTAGTGCGATCTAACACCAGTGCAAAAACGATCGCCATTGCGCTCTGCTGATTGTGTACACTCAACCGTAGAGATTCTGGTAAAGATGATAACAACTCTTGAGCATCAGCAAAATGCTCTGGGGCAACAGTACCTACCTGGGCGACAACGTTTTTTGGCAATGGTTCTGTTGTCTTGCCAGCAAAACCCATTGCTAGCGACTCATGGGAATGCATCTCGTTACTCACAACAGATGGCATTGGATCGCCAGGTTTCAAGCCACGGATGCTACGGATACGTTCTGTCAGTGGTGGGTGGGTAGCAAACAAACCTTCCCAGAAGGAGAGTTGCAGGGCATTCCCAAAGAACATATGACTGGAAGCTTCCGCACCCGATGAATTTAAGTGCGAACCCATGCGTTGCAGTTTTTTTAGTGCCCCAGAAAGCCCTTCGGAGTTGCGAGTGAATTGTACTGCAGAAGCATCAGCAAGAAATTCTCGTTGCCGAGATACTGCGGCTTTAATCAAACGGCCACAAACTAATCCTAAAACTCCAATCGCCATCAATGCCAAACCAAACACCCAGAAATATTGATCTTTGTTGTCTTCGTTGTCTTCGTTGTCTTTACGAGAGTTGCTGCAAAAATAGACGATGAAGAACCCAGTCTGGTAAATGAACACAATTCCGTGGAGTAATGCTACCAAACGCAAATTTAACCCCATATCTCCATTGAGAATGTGGCTGAACTCATGACCGATGACACCTTGCAATTCATCCCGGTTAAGATGTTCCAAACAACCACGGGTGACTCCAATTACAGCAGTGTTGGGAGAGAATCCAGCCGCAAAGGCATTGATACCAGGTTCTAAGTGCAGGAGATAGACCGACGGTACAGAAATACCAGAGGCGATCGCCATTTCTTGTACAATGTTCAACAGTTGTCTCTCTTGGGCATCGGCCGTTTCTAACGGTAGCAGTCTTCCACCCAACTCTTCGGCGATTGCCTTTCCCCCCTCCCGGAGACAGACAAATTTGTACAAACTAGGCACAACGATCACCGCAATCGTAATACCAGCAACAATGATAAATAAAGGTGGATACCACCAAATCCGAGGAGCAAAGTGGAACAAATATAGCGTAGCAATATAAATTGAGACAATAATGGCCGCGATCGACAGAACAAACAGCCCAATTAATTGTTGCGTCTTATGGCGTGCCCGGTCCTGATTTTCAAAGAAATTCATATGAACTTAAAAAGACACGTGTGGAACAGCTTTCTTTTCTGGTGCCGCTTCTGGTAAAAGTTCTGCAGGAGCGAAGCTAAAAGTATTTGCCACTAAATTGCTAGGGAAAGACTCTATCACCGTCATGTAAAGAGTCACTCCATCATTGAAAGCCTGACGTGCAAAGGCAATGCGGTTTTCGGTAGAAGAGAGTTCCTCCATCACTTGGCTCATCGCTCGATCCGCTTTCAAATCAGGATAAGATTCAGAAATTGCCACCAAGCGGCTCAATGCACCCGTGAGTGATGCCTCAGCATTGCCCAACTGCTGCATAGCTTGTGGATCACCTGGATTTTGCACGGCACGACTACTAGCAGCTATAGCAGAATTTCGGGCAGCAATAACTGCTTCCAATGTTTCCCGCTCATGTTTCATATACCCTTTGGCTGTTTCCACCAAATTGGGAATTAAATCGTAGCGGCGCTGTAATTGAATATCAATTTGGGAGTAAGCATTTTTATAGCGATTGCGAAGCTTGACAATATTGTTGTAACTGCTGATCAAAATGACAGCGACAATCGCAACCACAACACAGGAAAAAATAAGAAGACTCATCAGACTTGAACCTATGATTTGCGAATATTAAAGTAATGTCAGTTTTTAAAGAAAATGAAACTTCTACAACAAATCAAGCAGACTACTTGTTTGCAGATCCAATACTTTTGTTCATCAGAGTAGCTTTTATACAGCTGTCCGCTTTAATTTCTGAACTAACTTGCGTAGGTAAACGGGCAATAGGAAAAAAGGCTCTTCATCTTGTTGATTCTTGTTCAAAAATCAAATAAGAGTATTACATACAGTAACTTGCTGTATGTAACTAATCTACTACAAGTAAGCTGTTTATGTCATAAGTATAATTATTTACGATAATTTACTGGTTAAATCGACTCTATTACTTCTGATATCCGTTTTTTATGTAAAAAATAATACTAAATATTAATTTTTACCTGCGTAAATGTAAATTTTCTATGTCCGCGCAAAAATTTATCGCTCTCAATAGGGGAGCTATACACGGTAGGTAGCATAATTTTGTCGTTCCTAATCGGCAAATTCCGCTACATTTTTCACTGTTCTAAAAACCGAAATACATCCCCGTGATTTAAGGTGAATTTATTTGCTGACAATCCCTGACCATTGGACTTTTTTCTGTTTTTCCCGGCGATAAGAAAAGAAATGCTCTGTTGAATTGTAAGTACAATAAGGTGCGATCGCAATCTGTTCAGTACTGATACCCAAGATTTCCAATTGTAGGGAATTTACTCGTCGCACATCCAATCGTACTCGTCCTGGTTCTGAATCGGGAAGTAAAGGTGAATTTGGTAGCTCGTGTAACGCATCCACAATAAATTTTTCATTATCATGTGATATAATGCTTCTGCCAATTTCTGCTGCTACCTGCTCTGAGACTTGATAAACCTCACCTGAGATGGCAGGTCCCATTGCAATGCGCAAATCTTCTAACTTGCTACCATGTAATTGCATTTGGGTGATTGTTTGTGGAACAATCTTCTTTGCCGTACCACGCCACCCTGCATGTACTGCGGCAACCTGTCCGGTTTTCTCATTCGCAATAAGTACAGGTGTACAATCAGCAGAAGCTACCCAAACTGCCTGCAAAGGTTGGTTGCTCACTAATCCATCACCTTCTAAAAACCCCTCGCTTTTCTTTAACTGACTGGCAATATTTTCTGGTGTGAGGACAGTATTGCCATGTACCTGTTTCAAGCGATAAGCATCCGCGTCTGAATGCAGTATCTTTGTGAGATCTTCATAAGAACGAGGCCAAAACTGAGAAGTAAAAAAGCCGTGAGTCCAAGGTTCCAATAGACTTATTGTGAGGTAAGGCAGTCCTTCCCAAGTACGCCATTGCCAAGAGTGCATCTTTAACCAAACCCACCAAAGAGAATTAAAATCAGCCCATACATCCTAACTTGAACCGTAAGCATTTAGCACTTATGCAGTAAATTGTGCAAAACGCCTTAAATCATGCATTCGACAAGTCATACTGGCGTTTGAGTGCTAATGCCTCACTTGAACTAGCTTGACTCTTTGTAAACTATTGTGGAATTGAAGCAGCAAAAACTAGAAGCAGCCCTCCTTGAAGGGCGTGAGAGAGCGTATTTACCGTTTCAGGTGCATTGTTTTGAAACCGTCTCCTCAACCAACAAAATCCTCTGGGACTTACTTAACTCAGGGGCAGAAGCGGGATGTACGGTAATCGCTACCCAACAAACTTCAGGAAAAGGTCAATGGGGTCGTCAATGGATTTCGCCAGTTGGAGGATTATATATATCAGTGGCGATTTCCCCCAAATTGGCAGCTAGCAACAGCTATCAAATAACATTGGCGACAGCATGGGGAATTGCCCAACAATTGCGTAGTTGCGGCATTCCTGTGGAAATTAAATGGCCTAACGATCTCGTCTTAACTTCGATGAAGAAGGGGGCGGAAACAACCACCAAACACAAGCTAGGGGGCATTTTAACAGAAACCAAAATTCATGGCGGACTCATTACCCAAGCGGTGATCGGTGTTGGTATTAACTGGGCAAACTCAGTCCCTGAAACTGGTATCAATTTGGAAACGTGGCTTGCAGACGTTCATCCAAAGCCAATTTCCAGTTTAGAGATGTTAACTGCTAAAGTTTTGCAAGGAATAGAATCCGGTATACACTGCCTCTTATTTGAAGGAGTGAATATCATATTATCTCGCTATCTAGAGTTGCTAACAAATATTGGCGATCGCGTTCATGTCAACAATTTTGCTGGCACTGTAGTCGGTGTAACAACGACTGGAGATCTGCGGATTTGTATGGAGACACAAGAATCATTATCAGTAAATTCACCAGAAATTTGCCTCCAGCCCGGTACAATCAGTTTGGGTTACATTCACTCATAAGTGTCAGGAGACCACAACTTCGGTAAATCTTCTGATTAACTTCTACTGTTTGCCCTTAAAATTTAAATCTTAGTAGGAAAAGTACTGAGATGATTCAGTTTAGGCTAGTCACACAAGAGAACCAATGACGCAGCACAACCAAACTCAACACGACGGATCTCCTGCCCGAATCGCTCACCTCAATATTCGCTCTGTGTGGCGGCGATCGCTGCCAGTACAGAGCCTTTGTTGGCTGAGCAGTTTTAGCCTGCTAAGCGGCGGTTTCGTATTTGCCCAAACCGATGCCCCAATAGATAATATAGTTCCAACAGTGGAAAATGCTCACCCATCTGTTGTTAATAAACTCAAAAAAGATCATCCTGCACAAGAATCTGAGCGACCGCAGAACGAATTTGCCCAACGCCGAGCTAGACTCAGACAAAGATTGGGTGGTGGAGAAATTTCTCATCAGCCAGCACGACATCAACCTAACAACGAAGATTCGCCACCGACGGTTGTTATTAGATCAAGACGCCCGTTAGAAGCTTCGGTTCCCGAGACACGTGCGAGAAGATTGAGAGCAAAGTTAGACGCTCCGCAATATAGTCTCACAGTCACAAGAGTTGACAAACCAAAGGTAGAAATTGCCGCACCTACCACGCCTCAGTTAACTCCAGAAAAAACACAGAGTAATAGCACCGTTAGTGCAACCACCAATAAACCTAACGATTATAACAACGCTCTGATTGACCCTACCGATTACAGCAATGGTGCCACACAAAAGTACGTGGGACCCAATTCAGTTGTGATCACAGAACGATCCGGTGGTTGTCGAACGATATTTGGGCAAGGTGCATCGAGCAGTCTTTGTGCGAAACCACTCGCCAATAACGACACTCAGCAATCCCATAACCAAGTGCCTAGTTGGATAAGAAGAAGCGAAAACGTTCATTTGGCAGATGTTTTACCAGTTCATAGTAGTGTTTCTACAAACGAAAACAATACTAGATGGCATCCAACTCGAAGTACCGTTCGTCAAGAAAATAATGATGGAGGACGCCTGAATCGAATTGCTGCTAGTACACAAAGTAACGATGGAGGACGCCTGAATCGAATTGCTAGTGTACAAAGTAATAATGGAGGACGTCTGAATCGAATTGCTTATGGTGGTATTACAAAAAGTGAATATCACCCCAATCGGTTTATCCCTAAAGATTTAACCCCCTCAACAACGGTTAATTCAGCTGCTAATATTCCAGTCAATTCAAGCGGTACTTTGCCAGCACCAATGACAGCTGACAACCTTGCACCCCGTCCCAGTACTGTCGCTTACAATATTCCACTCGCATCAACTTTGCCGCAAGTTGCCTTTGATGGTGGCTACGGTGCGAAGATTGCCTCTGGTGTGTTGGGGATGATGTTTCCGCTTTCTGTCCCAGCCCCCATCACATCTTTATTTGGTTGGCGCGTACATCCCATCACGGGCGATCGCCGTTTCCACTCTGGAACAGATTTGGGTGCAGCGATAGGAACACCTGTTTTAGCTGCTAATACTGGTCAAGTAGAGATTGCTGATTGGGTAGGCGGGTACGGTTTAACTGTAATCATCAACCATACTAACGCTCAACAAACACTCTATGGTCACATGTCGCAAATCCTTGTCCAACCCGGTCAAGTCGTACAAAAAGGCACTGTGATTGGACTGGTAGGCAGTACTGGCAATTCTACAGGTCCCCACTTGCATTTTGAAATGCGTCAACTAACACCTGAAGGTTGGGTGGCTGTTGATCCAGCCACTCAACTTGACTACGCGCTCAATCAACTTGTCCAAACTTTACACACAGCCCAGGCGGTTCAACAACCTGGTAGCTGATAGAGAGTGAGGAGTTAGGAGTTGAAGTATTTAACTCATCACTCCTCACCTAAACATTTATAAATAGCCATGTTCTGATAGAAATGAGGGGGTTATTTGACTATCTGTTTCAGTATGGCCTTTATCAAAGTTCACAAATTTTTCTACGTACTTACCAAGAATATCCCCTTCTAAATTCACCCAACTGCCTGCATTCAAATAAGATAAATTTGTTTCGGCATAAGTAAGGGGAATGACAGCGACCTTAAATTGCATTGTTTCTGGTTGATATTCGGCAACTGTGAGGCTGATCCCATTCACGGCAATGCTACCTTTAGGGACTATATAGCAAGCTATATCATCAGATGCAGTAAACGTCATTTCCCAAGATGTGGCCGTTTGTTCTGCCAAAAGCAATTGACCTATGCCGTCCACATGTCCCATCACAAAATGACCACCCACTTTGCTGCCAACACGTAGCGACGCTTCTAAGTTGACATACCTCTGTTCTATTTCTTGTCCTAAAGTCGTTCGACGTAGCGTTTCGGGTGAAGCAGTAGCGACAAATCCGTCCTTTAAAACATCTTCTACCGTCAAACAGACGCCATCGACGGCAACGCTATCACCTACAGCAAGATCGCGCATTACTGAAGCTGATGACTTTACACACGTAATTTGCCAAGAATCTCCTGTAAGAGGTTTGACAGTTCCCAATGCTTGGATTAATCCTGTAAACACGGCTTTTTTGAAAAACTAACTCTAGTTATCGCTTAATTTAGTCTAAAATCAACTAGTAAATATTACCATTTCATTAAGCTTTTGAGTATATTTTTTAACACAAGCATAAAAGAGCTTCACCACACATGCATCTATCACAAGGCATACTTGAATAGGTAGATTATTGTTGAATTAGACTAGTTTGACTTACTCTGGTGTTGGCTAGCATTTGGGGGTTTAATAGAAGCAATTATAGAGAATAAAGACATATGTTTCTTCAAGTCCCTATTAGGTTAAAACAGGCGTATGATTTGTTACAGACTAGCAAAGAGTGCTCAAAGGATTGTAGAGGCTTAGCCAATGATTGAAATGAAAGTCGCTGGCATAGCATTAGATGCCATAACCCGCAGCCCAATTGTACTTCTGAAAGATGCTTCAGACCGCCGTGCTTTGCCTATATACATAGGTCAAGAACAGGCAAGAGCAATTATGGGCGCACTTGATAATCAAAAGCCTCCTCGACCTTTAACCCATGACCTCATGGTAAATATTCTAGAAGCATGGAACGTGACTTTGGAACGCGTGATCATTCATTCTTTACAAAAGGACACATTTTATGCAGCGTTGATTGTCCAACAAGGCGAGGTCAAAAAAGAAATTGATGCTCGTCCCAGTGATGCGATCGCTATTGCCCTGCGTACTAATACTCCCATCTGGGTTATGGAAGAAGTCATTGCCGATGCTTCCATTCCCGTTGATCGGGATGCAGATGAAGCCGAACAACAAGCTTTCCGTGACTTTATCTCCAATCTCCGACCTGAGGATTTGATCAAGCGCTTTGGCAGTAGCGAAAGTTAACAATTTTAGATTTGCGATTTGCGATTTTTGATTAGGCTTATATTTAAGCTTTTAGTGTCATTTGAAACTAAATTTCCATATTCTAATCCGAAATCCAAAATCTAGAATCCAAAATTTATCAAGATGCAATACCGACGCTTTGGGAAAACAAATTTGCGCTTGTCCGTGTTTTCCTTGGGAACAATGCGCTATCTGGCTAAGAGTGAAAATGCATGGCAGACGATTCAACAAGCCATAGCGCAAGGGATTAATCATATAGAAACTGCCAGAGGTTATGGTAAAAGTGAGGAGTTTCTTGGCAGGGCGATTGCTCTTGGGTTGCAAGTACCTCGTTCCCAACTTTACATCACCACTAAAATCTCGCCCACATCTGATGCGGACACAATGCGTCGGTGCATTAATGAATCTCTAGAAAGATTAAAGCTGGATTATCTTGATTGCCTCGCGATTCATGGCTTAAACACCTGGGAACATTTTAACTGGTTATTAAGCGGTTCATATATGCAGGCAGTCCAGGAAGCGGTTGCTGATGGTCGAGTACGACACGTTGGTTTTTCCACCCACGGTTCATTAGAAGTCATTCTTGCAGCCATTAATACAGATTTGTTTGATTTTGTCAATCTGCATTATTACTATTTTTTTCAACGGAATGCCGCAGCAATTCAACGGGCTTATGAAAAAGACATGGGTGTTTTTATCATTTCACCCGCAGATAAGGGCGGACGCTTGTACACCCCACCTCAAAAGTTGCAAGACCTTTGCGCTCCTTTTTCGCCTCTGGAGTTAAACTACCGTTTTTTACTCAGCGACCCCAGGATTACGACTCTTAGCATCGGTCCTGCAAACCCAAATGAATTAGTAGAACCTTTGAAAGTTAGCGATCGCGATGGAGAGTTAACAACAGAGGAAATAACTGTCTTCAATCGTTTAGAAAATCACCAATTAACTGCCCTTGCCACAGATAAGTGTAGTCAATGTTACGCTTGCTTGCCCTGCCCGGAAAATATCAATATTCCCGAAGTCCTTCGGCTACGAAATCTAGCTGTAGCATATGATATGAGTGATTTCGGTAAATATCGCTACCAGATGTTTGAAAACGCAGGTCACTGGTTCCCAGGAATGAAAGCTAATCGATGCACAGAATGCGGCGACTGTTTACCCCGATGTCCAGAAAACTTGGCGATTCCAGCTTTGTTACAAGATGCTCATCAGAAATTAAACGGTTCATCTGGACGACGATTGTGGGGGTAGAGGTCTTATATTATACTTGCAGACGCAGTTTTTCATGAATCCTTTGTCATACTTTATGAAAGTTTCCAACGTCGAAAACGTGATTATACAGTCTGCCATAAGGGTAAATTATCAAGCAACATTCGTTCTTGTTCAAACCGCAAGCAGGATATAAAAAATTACATTCATAATTTTGTGCATCTCAACTTCACGACGTTTTTTATATTTGTAACACCATGTAATTAGATGTTTAATAACATCTGAAAAATGTTTAATAACATCTTTTTAAGTCGGTACACTTTTGTTCAAACCACACGCAGGATATAAAAAATTGCATTCATATTTTTATGCATCTCGACTCCACGACGTTTTCCACATTTGTTATAACATGTGAATAAATGTTTTATAACATATTTTATTACATTAATAACATCTTTTTATGAAAATAAGCTTTTGTTCAAACCGCAAATAGGATATAAAAAATTGCATTCATAATTTTGCAGATTTCGACTTCACGACATTTTACGCATTTAGAAAACAATGTCATTATATGTTTTTTAACATTATCCGTATGTTTAATAACATTTTCTTAGGTGGATATCTACAAGACAATATCATCATATTCAGTTTTGTGAAGATGGTAGGAGGCTTACTAACATTTAGTGGCAATAACAGATAGTTGTCTTTATA
>JAQYWO010000313.1 GCA_029379215.1 Rhizonema sp. PD37 | reverse complement strand
AAGTAAATTGGCAATATGTATGCTATATTAGACATATAGGGAATCAAAAAGGCAAAAGCATCAGAAGTCTTGAATGATAAATCAGATTACTTCAAAGACATACTTTTATATTGGTAAATCTAGTTAAATTTGCTACAGTTTCTGTAACTGATAAATTGGAATGTATCTGTACACGTCGGAAACTACAAATCATAACAGTTATGGAAAATAATGTAGGAAATCGCGGATCAAGAGCAAGCTAGATTAAGGCAAAAGAATTATGTTCATTGCCTCAAAACCTATCAATGTTTATCTTGTTGTGCTAAAGCCGAATCCCACAACTCCACCAATCGTTTGATGAACTGATAGTTTTGCTCCACAATTTCTGGAGGTGTTGTGGAAGTACTTGACTGGTAGCAGTGCTGAAGTCTGGGGGGACTTAAGTCTGCTTGCAGTTCATCAATCGCTTTGGGGAATTATAGCATTTTGAGCAATATTGATAATCCATGTTGACTTGTTACTGAATATGAATTATAGATATTATTCCACAAACCGCTAAAATACTGGGGATTAATTAATCTAGTAATTGAGGCGATCGCTATTCAATAAACAAAAACTTTTATCAGGATATCAATATAGCAGTTTTCTAATAAATTATATACAAATATGTGAAATTTACAATAGAGTTTAGTACTCTCAAACAACATGAAATGATAGCCTAATATGATGAACCACTCCTGAGCAAAGAAAGAAGCAAAGAATATAGGTAATCTTACACTCAATAACGGGAGTGATATACATTTAATGAGAACTGACTCAGATCACAAGACTTACGTAAAAAAAATATTAGCGCTTATATTAAACAAGAAGATTCATTCAGTTTAATTTTTTAGCTTGATAGGGAATGGGGGAGATAATACCCTGTAGCACATCTTCACTCTTGGAGTTCTCGTACTTACTCCTTTAATCTCCTCACTTCCCTGTCTTTCCTTATAATTTTATTAAAGAATAAAGCATGACTTTGGTTTTACTGGGAACAGCAAGCTTTACATCCCACATTCCGTACCCTTGAGTGCGGAATGTGGGTTTTATCGCTCTTTATGAGAATTGAAACGACTTGGATGAAGATCCCCTTAGGCAAGCGCGAGATTGGAAATGAACACCAGCAACTGGTGGAAGACAAAAAGTTGCGATACGTGGCCTTCTCTTCTCATTCTTCGGAGAAGCAAGCTACGCGCAGCGTCTCCGAAGGGGTACGAGAGGCTTTTCTGCGACACGCTGCGCGAACGCCAACAGCATCGCAACTAAATATGTTTTAGAAGGTTCGCGGCGTTACCGAGAAAGCAAAGAAGATAAAAGACAAAGATGTGATTCCTTTACCTGAATATAGCTGTCAATTAGGTATTCATTCTTAGCGTTACTCTCATACCTAAGAGTGATTTTCTCATAAATTTACCTTCTGCCCTCTACCTCTCTTTGATAGGGAGGCACAATTAAACCTAACTTTATAAAGAAATATAAATAAGGCTCTCTTCCTTTCTGATGAATGCTTTTCGCTTTTTTCCAATGATAAATATTTATGCAACAGGACTTAATTAATTTTTACTTTACTAGTACATTTGAACTTTGTGGAGAGCGCACAACTGTCACATCACACTAGTTAAATTCTGCATAATAAAATAGGATTATTGACCAATCTAGCGTGCAGTCATATGGACGAAAGAACCCAGTTTTATTTAAATACAGTTGCGGCGCTGCTCAATTGTCCCTCTGATCAACAAGCAATGGACATATTAGCAGCTAACTCTTCAGTGATAGATGAAGGGTTTCTAAATATAATGGGACAAGTCGCAGACAACATGACCTCAGTTGGTCGAAATTATACAGCAAATTGGTTGAGATCCTTAAGAAACAAGTTAGCTGCCTCTTTGGGAAAACAAGCAACTCCTGTAGAATTAAATCTTTATCACACTTTCTTAGTAGAGGTATTGGAGGCAATTCAAAAGAATCCGAACACACAAGTGGCGTACCTGTTATTAGTGGCAAATCAAGACAAGCTGAACGATCACTTGGCTGATGTATTGCAGGCTTGGGCAACGGATGTCTTACCTTTAATGACAGAAATAGCAGGATTATATACCGCACAAACTATTGTCGATTTCAGTAACCTCATGAAGGGGTTCTCGCTAGGTAACTTAGAAATTAACATTGAGTTGGCAATTATCGGCTATCAGGTGGCGGCAACACTGATTACACGCAATAACTTTCCTTCTCAATGGGCAATCATACAAAATAATCTTGGGCTTGCCTACTCGGATCGTATTCGTGGTTCACTTGAGGAGAACAGAGAACTGGCTATCCATTATCATACCCAAGCTTTGCAAGAACACACACGCTCACACTTTCCTTTTGACTGGGCAAGAGGAAAAAGTAATCTTGGGCTTGCCTACTCGGATCGTATTTTTGGCACAAAAGCCGATAATCTGGAATTAGCAATTGAATGTTACCAACAGGCATTGCTTGAAAATATCCGTCCTCACTTACCTGAAATATGGGCAAGAACACAAAACCATCTTGGACTTGCCTACTCGCACCGTGTTTGTGGTAAAAAAGCAGAGAATGTGGAACTAGCAATTTACTGTTACAAACAAGCGTTGTTAGAGTACACACTTGAAGGTTACCCAGAAATGTGGGCAGCTGTACACAACAATTTGGGGAATGCCTACTGCGATCGCCTGAGTGGTAATAAAGCAGATAATTTGGAACTAGCTATCGAGTGTTATCAACAGGCTTTGCAGCAATATACACGTGAACGCTTTCCCGAAACCTGGGCAAAAACGCACAACCATCTTGGGGTTGCTTTGTGTGAACGTCTCTATGGCGAACGAAAAAACAACTTGGAACGAGCAATACAATATTTAAACCAAGCGTTACAGGAGTACACTCGCGATCGCTTTTCCTACATGTGGGCACAGGTGCAAAATCATCTCGGGCTTGCTTACTCCGAACGCCTCTGTGGTGAACGTGCTGACAACCTAGAACTAGCAGTACACTATCACACCCAAGCGTTGCAGGAATACACGCGAGATCGCTTTCCTTCTGAATGGGCAATAACACAGCATAATTTGGGCAATGTGTTTTGTCAACGCCTGAGAGGCAAACAAACCGAAAACTTGAAACAAGCAATACATTATTTTAATCAAGCATTGCAGGAATACACACGCGATCGCTTTCCCTATGACTGGGCAAAAATGCAAAATAATTTGGGGAACACTTACAAAAAACTGCAATACACGCTAGAAGCGGTTAAAGCTTTCCAATCTGCGCTCTCAATTTACACTCCCACAACTTTTCCTTTAGAGAGTCTTGTCTCGGGGCGTAACTTAGGTGACACTGCCTTCGCACATGGAATGTGGGCTGAAGCGATTCAAGGTTTTGCTGATGCCATTGAGGCTTTTGAAAGTAGTCCCACTTGGGTGACTTCACAAGTAAGGCAGAATCCTGTTTTCCAAAACTCCTCTGACATGTATGATAAGATAGCGCAATCGTGTATGAATGGCGAGAGATCAGGTCAAGTGTTGAGATCTGAGTACAAAGAGCGTTTCGGCTCAAAACAGATTACAGATTTATTAGCAAATCTTGACCCTCATCAGAAAATTACCTCACAAATTCTACTTTTGAAAGAAAACGAACAAAAAACTTCTCGTGGGTTTTCTGTCTATAAAAAGAAAAAAGTCAAAAGAAAAAATAAGATTTCATAGCTTTCTTAACAACCGTAGGAATACTGAAAAAATTCTCTTTTCTCGTGGAGGATATCAATTACAAGAATTTAACATTTTAAAGTAACGTAGATCTTTTTTGTATATCCTCAAAGTTTAAGGAAATTGTATTAAGCTCATCCAACAATAAAGAAGTTTAAATCTGCTAATCAAATTCATAGAAGAGGATGGGATATTCCTATAGGTGATGTTTACAACAATTAGTAATTGCTAATATTGAACTAGTTAAAAAGTCACCAGGGAGTATTAAGTTATGCAAGTAAGTGCGCGTAATGCTTTAAAAGGCACCATTAAAGAGGTTCATCCAGGTGCAGTAAACAGCGAAGTCGTTTTAGAAATCGCACCCGGAGTAGAGGTAGTTGCAATTATCACTAAATCCTCAGTAGAAAATCTAAAACTTGAGAAAGGTAAACAAGCCTATGCTATCATCAAGTCTTCAGATGTCATGATTTCGATTGATTAAGTAGCTTAGGGACGTTTACGTCTTGGCTCTATATGCTGTCGTGAGGTCAAACTCCTAAAAGCAACTCTTAGAGCCAGACGGCTCACCAGAACTCAAGAATTGTCAGAACGAGTGTTCCTTTTTGTCTGGCTGCCTTCAAAAAACAGCGATCGCACTTCTCTAATCAAGTAAGTTGACTAACTTTTCGATTGGGCTGTAGGTAAAAATTATTACACTGACTACAATTTCTATATATTTTTACTTCTGTGCAGATAATATTATTAATTTTTTGTTATTTTCAGATGCTTTATTAAGTAATTTAGCTATGTTTATAGATAGCTATTATTAGGCAAAAAATGTTATGGAGATAGCTACAGAATCTCAGAATTGCTAGTAATAGTGCGAACATTCCCACATAAGTAGAGAGTATTAGAATATGGAAGTCAGCGCTCGTAATAATTTTGCAGGAACAATTAAAAAACTTGAGAAAGGACCGATTAATACAGAAGTAATATTAGAGATTGCACCAGGTGTAGAAATAACAGCAATTATCACTAAAGCTTCTGCTGAACATCTTAAATTGGTTGAGGGTGGGCAAGCAAGCGCTGTAGTTAAAGCATCTGACGTGATGATTGGTGTATAACATTTCTATCTATTTCTCTTGACGTCTAATAGACATCAAGAGAAATAATGTAAATAAGGCGATAAAAAACCTAATTATGTAAAGAAAATTAGCTTGTAGTGAGCGCTACTCTGCGAGAAGCCCTGACGCTCGAAGACTCGCTAACGCTTCGCTAACGGGTGACGCTCGTTCCGACGCTCCTCCGTCGCTAACGCTGCGCTATCGCTAACGCTGCGCTAACACAGTCGCCTACGGAGGGAAACCCTCCTGCAGCGCTGCTCACCGCTCCGCGTCTACAGCGCTTAAGGGCTTACCACCAACTTTTATTTATTTAAACCGACCTACTTAAGAACGGATTTACTAAAGCTTTTTACGAACACACAATTAATTATTGGATACATATATTATATCTTATGTCTATAGTTTTGACAAACGCTGTTTAGCAAGGAGGAGTTGGTATAGCTAGCAGTTTAAGCTTATGCTGTTCATCGGAGTAATATATTATTATGTATGGTTGCTCCTGTAGGAGCGGTTATAACGTGTATAAGTAGTAATTTTCGCTTCATTTCCAATTACGCCCGACATTAGTATATACAAAATTTCATATCCCTTAAGTTATAGTTTGCTCACATAAATAGTTGACTAATTTTTAACTATGTTGGTACTATTTTGCTCGTATGGTGAACCAAATCGTAGCCCATATAAAAATATGAGGATTTTGGCAAGCAAATGAAAAAATATTTTTGCGCCGTTTCTGTGACAGTTTGTGCTTTCAGTGTTCTTCTACCAATCCAGGCCTTTGCCGCTACTCTGACGCTATACGCAGCTGGTAGCTTAACCAGATCGCTTACCGAAGTCAGCAACGACTTCACTCAAGACACAGGAATAGGCGTGAACACAGTATTTGGGCCGTCTGGGACTAGGGAGCAAACAATCGAAACACAACTCGAACAAGGGCAGCCCACTGCTGATGTCTTTGCCAGTGCAGATGCCGGGAATCCACAAAAACTATACGCTAAGGGATTGAGTACTCAGCCAGTAGAATTTGCTCAAAACAAGGTTGTAGCTGTATTCTCATCAAAGTATTCCCAGACGAAAATTACACCAGAGCAGGTGTTAAATTACTTACTCGATCCTAACGTCAAGGTGGGAACTTCGACACCTGTATCAGATCCGCTTGGTGACTACACTCAAAAGATATTTAACCTCGCTAGTTCATCCCAACCGGGTAGCTTCGATATTCTCAATAATAAAGCCTTACGCTTAATAGGTGGACCAAACTCGCCAACAGTCCCATCGGGGCAAGACAGCGTAGCGTACTTCCTAGACAACACTCAGCAAGCAGATGTTTTCTTGAGTTACTACACTAGCAGTCTCTTATCGCAAACAGCTGATCCTAGTCTGCAGATAGTTAATTTACCAGATTATTTGTTTGTAGAAGCACCTTTTGATTTAACAACCATCAAAAATGCTGACCCTAATGCACAAAAGCTCGCAGATTATATTTTGTCACCGAAAGGACAGCAAGTTTTGCAAAAGTATGGATTTCTCAGTCCAGCCAAATCTGTACCCGAACCCAATGGAGTTGGCGGACTGTTACTAGCCGCAAGTATAGCGTTTGCAGTACAGAAAAAGTTAGCTACTAAAAAAGCAAAGAGTACTACTATAGCATCGGTAGTAAGTTAAGGTCGTAAGCACTTTATAAATGCGATCGCACATAGACAAAGTCCCAAACGGCATAGATTAACCGTTTGAGAAATGGCGATCGCCAATATTTCGTATATGACGATGCCACAGATAGATTTGTTTGATAATTCCGCTGAAGATTTGGTATTTAGAATCTACCAATATTTCTTCTTTTGTGCATATATCAACCCTACAGCAAACACTATACCAGCAGCGCCTTACTCGGGGATGTAAATAGAGCTATGAGAAGTTTCAACAATTGCATTGCTAATGAGCGCTACTATTGTAGAAGATTTGGTTAGATAAAACTATGGAAACGAAACTTGTCAAAGATATGACTGTCAATGAACTCAAAGCAATTATAGCTTCTATTGTCGATGAGCAACTACGTAATAAGGAAAAACTAGGCGACAAACGCTCTTTACAAGAGATTTTTGACTCCATTGATCGTCATAGATGGACACCACCACTAGGTGCAAAATCATCGCTTGAACTCCTGCGTGAGGATCGAGACAGATGAAAGCAATCTATGTGGTAGATACAAGTGTAATAATGCAGTATTTACTTACAGAGACTTACACCTCATATGCAATAGTTTTGGTGCAGCAGTTACAACAAGGCGCTCAATTATGTATACCAGAGTTTTGCCTACTAGAGTGCGCGAATGTATTATGGAAACAAGTGCGCTTTCAGGGGATGTCACAAACAGAAGCAGCGAAGCTACTCGTTGAACTTTTGGCTTTACCATTCGACATTATGCCAGTAGGCAATATATTACCGCGTGCTTTACAAATTGGTCTTTCCAATCAACTAGCTATTTATGATTCGTTTTACATTGCTTTGGCAGAAAGTCTTAGTTGCCCGTTGATTACTGTAGATCGAAGACAAGCTGAAGCCGCAACAGCTAGCAATGTTGTTATTAAACCCATCACTGATTTTGTGTAAACGAGTGCGATCGCTTCTAGTTTTTAGGTGCAAAGCAGTAATGGTGAAACCAAGTAAGTGAGCGGGCGTAGAAAAACATAAGTTTACATTGAAGCAAAGTATTAATGGTTGGTATGGGCGAGTTTAATCAAATAACTTGTCAGTAAAAACGAACTATCTTGTCAAATCCGTTCCTACAGTATGCACTTGGGTGTAATCGAATAACTTGTCAGTAAAAACGAACAATTTTGTCAAACCCGCCCCTATAGTTATTATTCAATATCGCAGCATTTCAACATTGATTCACGTTCCTTATGTTTTTTTGCACCAACCTACTTAGCTCTTTTTGGAAAACTCCATTCTCAACAATCTAATTGATGGAGTTTTGCACCTCATGATTATCACATTTTACGTGATTTTTTAATTCCTTGTATAGCGGTCTTCACGGCTTTTTTCAGTATTAGATGAGTCGTGAAGGGAGAAATTGAGCGATTTATCGTCGTTGTGAGAGATAGCTGCATCTTGAAGATGTCCATATGCTAATAAGAGATGTTGCGATGCTTGTTGCAAAAACTCTTTCGCTAATTGGCTGTTGTCTTGAAGAAGAGTGATCGCTCTTATATTATCATCTAAGACCTCAAGGATTTGATTCAGCCTAACATCAACCAAGGTATCTTGTTGGGATGCTATTGATGCAAAATCTTCATCAACTGCGTCAAGCTCTATATTTGCTCGGCGTGGTAAGTACTCAACTGATTGATATTCTAGAAGCCATTTGTAGCAAAGGCTGAGTTGAGGAAACGATTCTAGGTACAACATTCCTTTATGTAAGTCATACGTACCACTATCGCTTCGAGTCAAAGTCAGATGTTTGGCGATCGCTAAATCAAGAACTGTAGAAACTGTTAATTTCATTGCTTTTGACATGCCTTAAGTCCCCTCTGTGTATTAACTTCACACCCACCATAACCGAGCCTTTAGGAAAATCGCTCTTACACATTTTAAGCCAATCAACAGTTGAGCAACCAGAGGAGAAATTAAGGAGCCAGTGTTACAGCTCCGCCTTATTGGCGGAATTGGTGTTTTCAGCTACTTAATCTGGATTTAAAACGAGGGCTTGTAGTCAGGTGTACCGGAATGACTCTTTGTTGGCATTAAGTTACAGAACTAAATTGCCACTCAAATGATCACATCTCAATTGTACCATTTTTTTGGTATTCTGTATTCAAAGATACGGTTTTTTTGACTAAACTCTTGCTAATCTAAGAGAAATAAAAATAAATTTTTGTAGAAACTCAGTCTATTCTCATAGAAAGTACTTTTAGTGTTGACCTCCTCACCTAAAGAGATCGGGATGTCTGGAAGCCCCGAAGGATGAGTGTCAAGGAATTAAAGGAATTGACACTCATCCGGTATTTATATCGGGGATGAAAGACGGCTCTTCCTGTTTTAACAGGCGTCAAAAATTGCATTTTTATACTATAATCAGAATACAAAACAGGTCAAAAGTTACGACCCTACCTGCGGACTGCGGGAAAGTCATGCCTCGGAAGATATCGATCCTTAATGGGTGGAGTACCCTCACCCGCCTACGGGGTAGGAACGCTACCCGACAGTCGGATATCTAGGAGATATGGCTAAAACTCCTAAAGAATCTCCGTCTCTTTAGAGCGGAGAGCGTCAAAGTGAATAACGTGTAGTAGTTGGCGGCTGTAGAACAATGCTTCTGATGTCGCCTTTTCCCTTGTAACTTCTTAAACGCCTGTTGTTAAAAATTCCTCATAAAGAAAGTTGGTACGATACATAGGAACCTGATAATATTTTGTTGTAAGTATTCAGCCCTGAGCGCGACGTGAATAATATTGCATATCGAAAACTGACAATTGCTGCTATGGGTGCGGCATTGAGTTTAGGAGTTCTGAGAGCTAACCCAGCACAGGCTGTGACGTTTAACCTAGATTGGACTGGACAAACGCTTGGCTACAAAGCCTCTGGTTCTTTCAGTTACGACGAAACAAAAAACTATGTTGACGGCATCGTCCGCAAAGATAATTTGGAGTCTTTTAATATTGCCTTTTTTGACCCAAAAGGCAATCTCCTGGAGAAATTCACCGATGATCAACGCACACCAGATTTTAATTTTAACTTTGACACCAAAACAGGTCAGATATTACAAGACGGTTTGTGGAATGCTCCTGATGGGATAAGTATTGGCGGCGAAAGAAATAAGGGGCTGAATTTTTGGTCAATTCCTAACCCAGGAAGACTAACGTTCTCAGACAATCAGCTTTCCCCTCACGTCCATTTAGATGACTGGGGAAATGAGTTTCCTGATTTACCAAGGGGATTGTTCGAGCATTTAGACGTGGCATTTTTTACTCGTACTACTGCTGAAATCCTCAACGATCCTCAGGCTGGAAATGAGGTAGGACAGAGATTGGTAGCGTCTAAAGTTCCAGAACCAAGTGTTCTTTTGGGTATTGGCGTAGTTGGTGTTGTAAGTTGTCTGACAAAAAGAAAGCAACGCCGCGTGTTTCACAGTTAACTTAAAACTGTCGTTTATTTACTGATGCTGAAAAGTCTGAAACGCTGCTTTGAACGGTGCTGCTTTAAATACGAAAGCCTTCGTTAAAAGCTTTACAGCAGATTTCAACTGAATGAAATACATCTGTAAGGATAAACACCTGTTCATCCTTACAATGTCGTCTACTATTAACAGAGTTAGGCTGATCGCAAACTATACTCATACAAAAGCGTTCTTCTCTTGTCCTTATAGAAGAAGGCGACAGACAGATTCTTACGGAGGGAAACCCTGCTGCCCTCCTGTAAGCAAATTTAGGGTATTCAATAAGGACGCAGTATCTCTTGTTGCACCAGACTCGAAATACATATTTTCTTTTTTCTTCATAACGCGCGTTGGGGGCTTGAAAGCTAGGGGGCTAGCGTTAACGAAGTGGATTATCAGTAAACCAAAAAGTTTTTCTCCAAAGAGCGACCGCTAAAATACTTATATGTTT
>JAQYWO010000312.1 GCA_029379215.1 Rhizonema sp. PD37 | reverse complement strand
ATGCCATTGAAGATGTCTTACGTTTAACGTCTTAACCGCCTTGGCGGTTGCTATAGTGGGATGGAATTGAGTAACCTTCCCATCGAATCAATTTATCCGAGTTTTTTCAAAATTCATACCGAAGTTATTGGCAACTATGACAGCAAATTTATTGGTTGTGTTGGCGAAATCAACTATCGGATTCTTGGAGATGTGCAAGCGATCGCCATCAAGCAAATAAATGCCCTAGCCAATTTTTCCATGTATGCCGGAGTGGGGCGTAAAACCACGATGGGTATGGGTATGACACGTCGCCTCACGAGTAACAACTTTAGTTCGGTAAATACTGAAAGCTATGAATGATTTAGAATACATATCTATTGCCGCCTTAAATCAATATTCCTACTGTCCTCATCGATGTTGGAGAATGTTTTGTGCAGGTGAATTTACTGATAATCAATACACAATTGAAGGAACAAGTTTACATGCTCGTGTCCATACGGTAGGAGAAGGACATCAAGAAGAAACTTGGCAAATTCGGGCAATTTGGCTGAAATCAGATAAATTCCAACTCATTGGTAAATCCGATTTAATTGAATCTGAAAACGGTGAATGGTATCCAGTCGAATACAAACGCGGCAAAAAAGGCGAATGGGATAACGATGAGTTGCAAGTCTGCGCCCAAGCA
This sequence comes from Rhizonema sp. PD37, assembly GCA_029379215.1. Classification (GTDB taxonomy): domain Bacteria; phylum Cyanobacteriota; class Cyanobacteriia; order Cyanobacteriales; family Nostocaceae; genus Rhizonema. The sequence goes on along the minus strand of JAQYWO010000312.1, from coordinate 9,787 downwards.
TTGTGTTTGGAAGAAATGACAGGTAAAGATATCAGTGATGGTTATATCTACTACGCACACTCCCATCAACGTCAGTTAATCGAAATGACTCCTGAGCTACGTCAAAGCACAATCAATACCATTGAAGCCGTGCAAATGTTACTCTCAACAGGCGAAATGCCAAAAGCTGTCAAAACTAAGCGCTGTAACGGCTGCAGTCTTCAGTCGCAATGTTTACCAGGAACTGCTGACAAAGTAGAACGTTATCTAGAACCTGACTAACATCAAATTTGGGTGTTGCACAAAACGGAATGAGAATTGAACCGCCAAGACGCCAAGAACGCCAATAATATGTAGGGCTTGCGTAAGTCCTACTTTGTTTACTTACACCGAAACACCAGAATTATTAAAGGTAAATATGGGCACAGTTTACATCACTCAAGAAGATGCCTTCATTGGCAAAATCGATGAACGCCTCAACGTCAGGTTTGATAAAAAGACAATTTTAGATGTACCGTTGATAAAAGTAGATGGGGTTGTTGTTTTAGGACGTGCAACCATATCACCTGCGGCAATTTCCGAACTGCTAGAACGCAATATTCCCCTAACATTCCTCAAAGAAAACGGACGTTATTTAGGGCGTTTGGAACCGGAAGTGAGTAAAAATATCTTTGTTCGCAAAGCCCAATGGCTTGCAGCTGGAGAATCACCCCAAGCAATCCACTTGGTACAAGGTTTTGTGCGAGGTAAACTCAAGAATTACCGTCAAACCTTAATCCGTCGGCAGCGAGAATCAACTGAGGTAGATTTGTCCAAGAATATCTCTCGTTTAGAACAAGCTCTTGCACCCATTGATACGACAAGCAGCATCAACTCACTTCGCGGTTTGGAAGGAGCAGGAAGTGCCGCTTACTTTGGCTGCTTCAATCAACTCATTCGCAACACAGAATTTGAATTTACCAACCGCGTCCGTCGTCCCCCTACCGATCCAGTCAATTCCTTACTCAGCTTTGGTTATTCGTTACTGCGTCATGACGTTCAAGGTGCAGCAAATATCGTGGGCTTCGATCCATATTTAGGCTACCTACACTGCGAACGTTATGGAAGAGCCTCTCTATCGTTAGACACGATGGAAGAATTTCGTCCCTTGATAGTGGATGCAGTTGTATTGTCAACATTAAATAAGCGACTGTTAACTCCCGCAGATTTTGTCACTGAACCGTTAAGCGGTGCAGTCTCCCTCACTCCTGAAGGAAGAAAAATATTCTTGCGATTATACGCCCAGAAGAAACTGTCCGAATTCAAACACCCAGTACTAGGACGCAAATGTACTTACCAGGAAGCCTTTGAACTTCAAGCCCGATTAATAGCGAAATACCTCATGGGCGAAATCGAGAAATATCCACCTTTGGTTTTGAAGTAGGTGAATTGCCATGAACGTTGTTGTCTCTTATGATATCTCAGAAGATAATCGCCGTACAAAAATTCACAAAATCCTGAAATCTTACGGTCAGTGGGTGCAGTATAGTGTGTTTGAGTGCGAACTGAGCGATACTCAATATGCAAAACTGCGATCGCGCTTGTACAAACTGATCAAGCCAGATACCGACAGTATCCGCTTTTATTTTCTCTGCGCCTGCTGTTTTGGTAAAATTGAACGTATCGGCGGCGAACAACCGCGTGACAACACCATCTTCTTCGCCGAGTGCGCGGATGGGTAGCTGTTAGAAAATAAGTCTCCAAAAAAATGGCTGAACTCCCCACGGTACAAGGCTTAAAAGCAATATTTGCGAAAAAGACACCCGCGCTCCTTACCCTGACTGGATTTCAGCCATTTCTCTCTCAGCGAAACAAGATTTCTCATGCTATGATTGTTCCATCCGCGCAAACGAACCTTGAAAACCAAATACAGTATAGCTTTGAGGTTTCCGCAGTCGAAATTTCCTCTACTCCCTATTAGGGATTGAAACTATGTAATAAAAAAATCCACTGGACTCATCCATATTGGAGGCTATCGCTATATATTACAATATTATTCATAGATAATTCTTATTTTTAAACATAAAGAATTTATGCTCTTAAGCAAGCGATGAAGAAATATTTGTGGTTTCCTTTATGGATAGATGGTAATGAGCGGTTAAAAAATAATCCTCAACCGCTAAAACTAGATCAATCAGAAGATAGAGTATCTTGGCGAATCAACTCCAGATTTACCTCTCGGTAAAATTTTAGATATACTAGGGCTGTTATACTTCCTTTCCAGCGAAAGATTACTTACTTTCTTCTGGAATTTCTTGGCTTACAAGAGCGTCTAAAGCCCTACCCTTGTCCTGACGGACACGCTACGCGAACGGGTTCTGCTTTGCACTACGGGCATGGCTGCGCTAAGGCGGTTCAATAAATTATACCAATTCCATACAACTTCGCTACACATCAAATATACTGCAAGAGCGAACAACCGTTCGTATACTGTAAGGGAGAACAGCCGTGACGCTCGTTCGCGTTCGCGAAGCGTCTCGAAGAGAAGCGTCTCCCCGAGTGAGAAGACACAGCTTAGCTACGAAGATCGCCCCTACGTCTGTTGCCGCCTTTTAAAGAATTGGTATTAGGTATTCTTCTGCCAGGAAGGAAGTAGTTCCCAAAAAGTAATGAGCAATGGGGAAGAAATTACCCCATTCCCAATTCCCGACAATTATTTCCAATTATCCCAATTTTCATTAAAAATCGAGGTATCAGGGAAAGCCGTGGGATTGCCGTTTTTCTCCAAGAGTCGTTGCAGAAGCTCCAGTTTTGGTTCTGGTTGAGGTAAATTATCTACTAAATGGTAGGGGGCAATATTATTTGCCAACGCAAAAGCTGCCAATGTTCCAGCGGCTGCACCAGATGACCATTCAAAAGAGTGTACTCTGTAAGCAGCAGCAGCTATGTGACTGGTAGCAATGCTTTTACCACCCACTAATAAATTGTCAATTTTCTGAGGAATCATCGCCCTTAAAGCAATTTGGAAAGGATAAGCTTGTCCCGCACCACGCCTTTCACCAGCACGTTCCGTATTGCCAGGAGCTTCTGGAGGGCTTTTAGTCATACAAGGATGGAAGTCGATGGCGTAGTGCCCAATGCCCACAGCATCAGGGAAGATCGTAGAACGAGTCCGACGCGTTGCGGTTTCCGGACGTTGCTGCCCTGAGAGTACGGATGCAGCTTCCAAACCTGCTAATGCTGCTTTCAAGCGACGATATTCATCGGGTGCAAGTGTCTTGCGGTAATACTCGTCGTTGTAGTTGCGGCGAGAAATATCAATTTCCCAGATGTCAAAGCCTTGTGGTTGCCCCCAACTAGGGCGTCCGATGATGCGTCTTGATTCACGCATATAAGGAAATTTAGACAAGCCATGCACAGTCCCCATTGGAGAATCTAAACCTGTTAAAAGACGGATATTCGGTTGCGGTTGTTTGACGCCATCCCCTAACTGAGAATCTGTGACTCCAGCATAGAGCCAATAAAAGTAACCTAAAGCATTTTCTTCCGCTTTTTGCAAGCTTTCCACTCGCAGTCCACCCATCCAGCCTCCCGGCTCCAACTGCCCGCTCTCTTGGAGTTGTTGATGAGTGTAAAGCAGGTTATCGGCAGCTGTTCCCGGACGATAATCGTTACCCCATGTCCAGTTTTGCATAGAGATATCCCCCGGCACTGGCTCAGTAAACTTGTTGCCGCCAAATTCAATTTGTTTACCTGGATGAGGGTCCCAAATCCGACGGTAGGTGAAAACTAAGGGGAAGTTTGCCAGTCTCTTGAGTTCATAACTGTAGTATGGTGAATACTGTGGGTAGAATTCTGGCATTTTATAGTCTTGCGGTTTCTCAGTCGCCTCCATCGCAAAAGTGTAGGTAAAACCTTGAGTACAATAAGGGTCGTTGTTGGTGCTTGAGGAAGAAGGTTCTAAGTAGGAGATGCCATCAATTCCTACACGGTAGGGAACATCAGCAAGAGCGATAATTTCTCCGGTTTCACTAGCATCTAAAACGTACCAGTTAGGAGCATTACTATCAGCACTTTTGGTTTGCTTGGGGGCGAACCGGAGAATAGTTTTGTTGAAGCGAGAAGAGTTTTCGTAGCTATAGGCGTCTTTAATGGTTTGAGATAAAGTAAAGGTGTTGAGAGGTGGTGCGCCTTTCGTTGGTTGATGTTGGATTGCGATCGCACTCGTAATAATCTTCCCATCATCACTTTTTTCCAATTCCTTGATCACGGTATTGGGAAACCACTCTAACTTGCCCCTGCCGCGTTTCTCTGCCTGGAGGAGCATTTGGGTCAAAATTTGATGGGCATCGCGGGGTAAAAAACAAGACTCACTCACCCAACAATTACCAGGATTGAGTTTGCCGTACCGACTCTGAATGCGCCGACGTAATTCTAGGTATCCGCGAGAGTAAAATAAGCGCGATCGCTGGGTTGGTCGTTCGTCCAGTGCAGAAGTCCCTTGAGAAGAAATTTGTCCTCCCAACCAGTCGGTAATTTCCGTCAGACAAACAGTTCGTCCAGCGAGTAAAGCTTCGTAAGTGGTGGCGACACCAGAAAGTCCACCTCCGACAACCAGAATTTCGCAATTTACTGTTTTTTCTGGGTTTGGTGGTGCTGCTGTCACAATGTATGGTGTTAGAAAAGCCGAGATGACAGTCAGACTCATTAGCGATCGCTTGATATTCAGCAAGATTCCGTTCAACTCCCTTATCAATTTTTAGATCATATTTATAGCAGTTCTATTTGAGTTGTGACTTGTATCGGAGTTGTCATTTATACTCAGGACATCGGACAGATGACAGTCTTAATAGAATTCACCCATCATTTAGCATTGCTATATATTTAAGTTGCATTTTCTAAGATTACATGGTATACGCTATTAGCTATTAACCTTTAGATATAGCAGTCCTAGATCGTTCATTAAGAACAAAACCCCTGACTTCTTTAACAAGTCGGGGATCAAGATCTTACAATATCTTCTGACCCACTACTAATGACTGATGACTAATGACCAATCAAAAATATATAATTATATGATGGGGAAAAAAAGACGGAAAAAACAAATTCTATTATTTTTTCTAAGTATAAGTACTGGTATGGCGATAGTAGGTAACTACTGGGAAATACCAGCAATGGCATTACCGCCGCAAGAAGATATACCAGAAGAAATATTGCGAATGGAGATCGTTACAGAAGCGCGATCGCCCCTGGATGGAAAACCTTTGACTGCAGCCGAATATATAGAATTGCAAGCCCAGTTACAAGACAGTCCAACACCAAAACTTGCGCCTATTATTAGAGAAAAAGTTTATTTACTTCACATACGTAGCTTACTGCGTCAACTTTTTCCTTTTATACATTTCTAAATGATCTATGGAAACTGATTTATGCTATAGCATTCTAGTTTCATTCTAAGGTACGATGACTTGAGAACAAAATTTGCAAACAAATGTAAACAAAGCACATAGTAATTTTAAATGATTCATGAATTCCAATCAGTCTGTCATCTGTCCGGAGTCCTTATTACAAATGACAAAAGACTATCGTCACCCAAGTTGTCTTAAAACTCAAGTAGGACTGCTAGAGAAGTTAAAAACCAGATTTAATCACTCAATATTATTTAAAGTAGGTGCTCCATGTCTATAAGCACGATCGCTCCAGAACAGGTTAACCGTATCGTTTGGAATCAGCATGACGATCCCTTTGAAGTCCTCGGTTCTCATCCCATAGAACAGGATGGTAAAAGTCTTTGGGCAGTGCGAGCCTACCTACCAAATGCAAGTGCTGTATGGGTTGTTCTTCCAGAGGAACGAAAAGAGTACCCAATGGAAACAGTTCATCATCCCCACTTTTTTGAATGTACAATTGACATCAAAAATCTAGCAAATTACCAGTTACGCATCAAAGAAGGAGAACAAGAAAGAGTCATATACGACCCTTACGCTTTCCATTCTCCTCTATTAACTGACTTTGATTTGCACCTGTTTGCCGAAGGTAACCATCATCGGATTTATGAGAAGTTAGGAGCGCACCTGACGGAAGTAGAAGGTGTGAAAGGAGTTTATTTTGCTGTGTGGGCACCCAGTGCTCGTAACGTTTCACTTTTGGGAAATTTCAATGCATGGGATGGACGCAAGCACCAGATGCGTAAAGGTAGAACTGGGATTTGGGAATTGTTTATTCCCGAACTTGCGATTGGAGAGAACTACAAATACGAAATCAAAAACTTTGATGGGCATATTTACGAAAAATCTGATCCCTATGGTTTCCAGCAAGAACCCCGTCCCAAGACTGCATCAATCGTCACCGACTTAGATGCTTACACTTGGAGTGATGAAGATTGGTTGAACGCGCGACGCCAAGCCGATCCTCTAACCCAACCAATATCAGTCTACGAATTGCACGTAGGCTCTTGGTTACACGCGGCAAGTGCAGAACCAGCAAAACTACCTAATGGTGAAACAGAACCTGTGGTTCTCGTCTCAGATCTGAGTCGAGGCGCACGTTTCCTCACTTATCGAGAACTAGCAGACAAACTTATTCCCTACGTCAAAGACTTAGGATACACCCACGTCGAACTACTCCCCATTGCCGAACATCCCTTCGATGGTTCTTGGGGTTATCAAGTCACCGGTTACTATGCCCCGACTTCCCGCTTCGGTACTCCTGAAGACTTGATGTATTTTGTCGATCAATGCCACAAAAACGATATCGGTGTAATTGTAGACTGGGTTCCAGGTCACTTTCCTAAAGATGGTCATGGTTTAGCCTTCTTCGATGGCACTCATTTGTACGAACACGCCGACTCTCGGATAGGTGAACACAAAGAATGGGGTACCTTAGTCTTCAACTACTCTCGCCACGAAGTCCGAAATTTCTTGGTAGCAAATGCCCTCTTCTGGTTTGACAAGTACCACATTGATGGCATTCGCGTTGACGCTGTTGCCTCTATGCTTTATCTCGATTATTGTCGCGAAGATGGAGAATGGTTGCCCAACCAATATGGTGGCAGAGAAAACCTCGAAGCGGCAGATTTTCTCCGCCAGGCAAATCACGCCATCTTTAGTTACTTCCCCGGTGTTGTTTCCATTGCCGAAGAATCTACCTCATGGCCGATGGTGTCTTGGCCTACCTATACTGGAGGACTGGGCTTTAATTTGAAGTGGAACATGGGCTGGATGCATGATATGCTGGATTACTTCAGCATGGACCCGTGGTTCCGCCAATTTCACCAAAACAACATTACTTTTAGTATGTGGTACCACCACAGCGAAAACTTCATGCTTGCGCTGTCTCATGATGAAGTAGTGCATGGGAAAAGCAATATCATCGGTAAAATGCCGGGAGATATATGGCAGAAGTTTGCTAATGTACGTTGTTTGTTCGCCTATATGTTCACTCACCCAGGTAAGAAAACCATGTTTATGAGCATGGAATTTGGGCAGTGGAGTGAGTGGAATGTTTGGAGTGATTTGGATTGGGATTTGCTACAGTCTGAACCGCATCAACAACTTAAACAGTTTTTCAAGGATCTGAATCGTCTCTACCGTTCGGAACCATCTTTATATAGTAAAGATTTTGCTCGAGAAGGGTTTGAGTGGATTGACTGTAGCGACAACCGTCACAGCGTAGTTGCGTTTATCCGTCAGGATAATGATTCTAATGATTTCACTGTTGTGGTTTGTAACTTCACACCGCAACCCCATTCCCATTACCGCATCGGTGTACCGGAAATGGGCTTTTATCACGAGTTATTCAACAGCGATGCGCGTCAGTACGGCGGTAGCAATATGGGCAATTTGGGCGGTAAGTGGACAGATAATTGGTCACTCCACAACCATTCTTATTCGCTAGATTTGTGTCTGCCACCCTTGGGAGTCTTAATTCTCAAGTTGGATCGAGAGAAGACGGCCGCAGTTATGCAATAACTTGTAGGTAGTCATAAAATGTAGGGTGGGTAGTGCCTACCTTACATTTTAGGTTCGTAGTTGCTGAGAGCGCTAAAACGCAACTACAAACAAAATATAAAAATTTTACATTTTTTTACATAGCTTTGTTTTTTACTGCCGAGATTAAGCTTACAACGTGCTGCCTCGGCTATACAAACAAAGCCCGCCGATGCGGGATATAGAAAAAAGGTTGACAAAACGGATTTAGTATGGTATTGAAACACTGCAACTTAATGTTGTAGCTTGCTGTATTAGTGTCTAATTTAAATTACAGCAATTTTCGGGTAATTAGACCACAGTAGGGGCGAACGGCTGTGACGCTCGAAGACTCGCTAACGCTACGAAGATCGCCCTTATCAATGGTGTGGTTCATAGAGAGTGAAAATTGCTGTAAAGTCTTTTTAGTGATAAGTGCTTATATATGCGGCTGAGGTTATTTGCTCAAATATTACCAGGTGTAGTAACAGCTTCTGTGATTTCGGCTTTAGCGATCGCCACTACCACCAGCAACCTGCCAAGTTACGCTAAGGGTAATAAATTCTCCTGTACTCAAGATAAGGGTGTACCAGTGACCATGGTACACACTTCATTGGGAAATGAAGCGTTCATCCGTTGGGTAGTCACAGATTTTAAAAAATTCCCACCCATCAAACGTTGTCAGATTGTTTCTAGTCGCTTCCAACGCTACTACGACAACGGTGACCTTTTCATCACCAGTCGAGACAACTTTGATGGCTATCCAGTACTGTGTATTTCTAACCGCAAAGGTGATGCTTGCACATCAGACAACATCTTAGTCACTCTCCCACGAGAAGCAGATATTGGAGTTGTCCTCAAACAAATGCTTGCTTTCCGTGGTGGTTTTGGTGAAGGAGGAGGTATTCCCCATGCGATCAAGTAGCATAGAAGAGTCAGAACTGGGTATGCAACCACGGAAAAGCTATGTCAGAAACTACTTTAGCTGCACCATACGTAACACTACCGCCAACCCAGGCAGAACTGCCTTACGATGATGGAGTACCAATGGAAAGCCTACGGCATAAAACTCAAATGGATTTGCTTATTGATGCCTTGGTGGTTTGGTTGGCACAACGAGAGGATGGGTTCGTAGGCGGCAATATGTTTGTATATTACAGCCTTATGCAGGTAAAAAACCAAGATTTTCGTGGACCAGATTTTTTTGCTGTGTTGGGAGTTCCTAAAGGAGAACGTCGCAGTTGGGTTGTTTGGGAAGAAGGTAAAGCTCCAGATGTAGTTATTGAATTGCTGTCAGACAGTACTGCCGCACAAGACAAGAATGAGAAAAAGCTAATTTATCAAAATCAATTAAGGATACCAGAGTATTTCTGGTTTGATCCGTTTAACCCAGATGATTGGGCTGGTTTCTTGCTCGAAAAAGGAGTTTACCAACCTTTAATTCCAGATGAACAGAACCAGTTAGTAAGTCATTCATTAGGGTTGGCATTGCAACGTTGGCAGGGTAACTATAAAGGCATTGATGCAACTTGGTTGCGCTGGACAACTTTGAAGGGAGAATTGCTACCAACTTCTGAAGAACAAGAACGCCTCCGCGCAGAGTCGGCAGAGTCGCAACTTCAACAAATACAGTCACAGCTGCAGCAGACGGCATGCAATTTACTTCAGACAGGGATGACAATAGAACAAGTCGCCGGGTTAACTGGTTTGTCTATACCTGAAGTAGAGCAACTGAGTCGTTGTTGAACAAGGTGACAAAGTCCGGTATCTGGTACGAGACATTGATCAAGCGTGAACACTGTTGTTGTATAGCAACCGCCAAGGCGGTTAAGACATACAATAGAAGTAGTCTTTTTACAGCC
>JAQYWO010000031.1 GCA_029379215.1 Rhizonema sp. PD37 | reverse complement strand
GATTAAAGATTATACCAACCAATTTATAAAGGATTTATCAAAAGAGATAGATGAATGGGGAAATAAAATATTGAAAGATATTATATTAAAAGAAGGTGTTGATTATTTAGATGCAAATATTGCTTATGAAATAGATGCGATTAAAGGAGATTTTCAACGGCTAGATCAGCAAGTCCGAACAAATTTTAGTGAACAACTTAATCTTTCTATTACGGGCATCAATGATGATTTTATGGGGTTAGGAGGAATTGGTGGAGGTTTGGGAGTAGGTGGCGCTTTAGCAGCTGGGTTAATGGTATTCACGGGATTTGGATTCATTGCAGTTATTATTGCTAGTGTTGCTGCTACTATTGCTAGTTCTTTTGGGTTAGGAATACTAGATATAGATGGACTAAACAATCAAATAAAGTTTAAAGTTTTGAAAATAGGGTTGGAAAAATTAGATGAATCAATAGATAAAGTTTCAGATAAATTACAAGAAATAATTAATACAGTTTTTGATAGCCGTATTGAATCAGCAAGTCGAGTGATTGAGCAAGCGATCGCACTTTATGAAAACCTTCTAGAACAGCACTCAAAAGCTCATCAAGAAACTCTGGAACATCGTAATGCTAAAAAACAGTTGATTGAGCAAAAGCGTCAACAACTTGAGATTTTTCAAAATGATTTGAATATTTTACTTAATAAATGCACTGTTTAATCCCACCCACGCGCAACCCAACTGTTACTACCGATAATTACACTCTCTAAAATTTTTCAAAAATCCTCTACACCTGTTTCATCAATTCGGAACCGAAAAAAATGAGTTGACGATTAAGTTTCAACTGCTAACCTTTGATTTTTCACGGACGAGTTAAGGAAGAGTTACTCCCTTCCCGCCTGAAGATTACGGATGTAAAAACCGCCAAGACGCCAAGAGAGCCAAGAAAGAAAATTAAGAAGATAGGTAATCTTGTACCGGGAAGGGAGTAGCTCCTGAGCGTAGATGTGCACGTGAATTAAACCCAAGGGTTAGGAGAGTAAGAGCCAAAAAGGGACTTTCATTTACGACGCGCATCTCTTACGCTCAAACGGCGATCAAAGGAGCATTTTGAGGCGGTTACTTACAACGGTGCAACAACACGACAGATCAACCGCCTCGCGGAGGCGCACGGAAGCCGGAGGAAGTTTACACCCGGCGCGAGCGAGTGCAAAGACGGAAGACCCTTATTGTAAAGCTACTCCCTTCTCGGTATAAGATTACCTATGTTCTTGATCATCAAACTTGGCGTTCTTGGCGTCTTGGTGAACCAGCGCTGCAGGCGGGTTTCCCGCCGTAGGCGACTGGTGAACCCGAAGGGCGGTTTTATATATCAGTATTCTTCTAGCAGTTCGAGAGTAAGATATAACGGCATACTATAAGGGCGGGTTTTACAAGATGTTGTGTTCGATTAGCGATCTTCTTCATCTTAAACCCGCCCCTACGACTAATAATGAGTTCCTGATTTCCTTTGATGAACTGCTGTGACACCTTCGGCATTTAAGACTTTACCATTGTCTACATTTGCATAAACCAGCCAGTGATCCCCGCATTCCATACGGCTTTTTACTGAGCATTCAAGGTAAGCTAGAGCATCAGTAAGGATGGGAGAGCCGTTTTCGGCTGGTTCGGCAGCGACATCTGTAAATCTGTCTTGCCCTGGGGTGAAGGGTTTGAGGAAATGCTTCATCAGCCCTATATGATTACCTTCAGTGAGGATATTGAGGACAAACTTATTTCCAGAGTACATTAGCGTTTCCAATGCGCGATCTTTGGCAACAGCTACTGTTAAACCGGGAGGATTAAAGCTTGCTTGCGATACCCAAGAGGCTAACATCGCACTTGATACATCACCCTGCTTGGCTGTAACTACGCATAGCGAACCAACAACTCGTCCAACGGCTTGTTCAGTTGTCGTCGCTGGCAGACTTTGCGATCGCACTTTTTTCGATTTCTTCAATGCTTGGGCAAAGTCGGTGCCAGCTTCTTCACACATTTGTAAGGTGACATCGTTGGGTTTGAACTTAACTCTAATAGAATCAAAACCAAACCGATACCCTGCATCTTTGAGTTTGCCTTCAATTAAATCTACAGCTTCTCCACTCCAACCAAAAGAACCAAAGACACCAGCAGGTTTGGCATTGGAGGCAGTAGATAGAACAATCCCCAAGGCTACTTGGATTGGAGTTGGTGCGTGCCCGCCGAGGGTGGGGGAACCAATAATAAACCCAGCCGCTTTCTCCACCGCAGCACGAATTTCTTCAGGCTCAGCAACTTCGCAGTTAATTGATTCTACAGCAATCCCAGCTTTGGTGATGCCACGAGCGATCGCAGAGGCTAAAGTCGCTGTATTCCCGTATGCTGAAGCATAAATTAACGCTACTGTCGTATCTTGAGAAGTTTGCTGCTTACCCCATTGACGGTAAGCTTTTGTGAGTTCAATTAAGCTATAGCGTACCAAAGGTCCGTGCCCAGTAGCATACATTCGCACAGGTAAGTCAGAAAGTTTATCGAGCGCTGTTTCTACTTGTCGGGCATGAGGAGCCATCAGACAATCAAAGTAATAGCGCCTGTCTTCATGAAATGCTTCCCAACCTTCATCAAATACCTGATCCCCACAAATATGTGCACCAAATAACTTATCTGTGTAAAGAATTTCAGTTTGCGGATCGTAAGTGCAAAGCTCGTCTGGATATCGGGGATTAGGAGTGGGAATGAATTGCAGATCGTGTCCTTTCCCCAAATCGAGCGATTCTTCACCCCGCATAACGAGAATTTGCAAATCTGTGTTTTCCAACGCACTCCGCAAATTAATTGCTCCTGGATTAGAACAAACGAAGGTTATTTGGGGTGCAACTTCAAGTAAAGCTTTTAAAGTGGCTACACGGTTGGCGTTGATGTGTCCGAGAATGACGTAATCAATTGCTTTGACATCAAACCTCTTCTGCATCGCCTCCAGGAAAATTTCTGTAAACGTTTCTCCAGGAGGATCAATGAGGGCAATTTTATCACCTTTAATCAAATAAGAATTGGCTGTTGTCCCCTTAGCACGGGCATATTCAATCTCAAATCTGAGGCGCGTCCAACTACGCGATCGCAGTACTGTTGTATCAGTACCAATAGGGAGAACCTGAACGTCACGAGGTTTTGAAAAAGTCATAGCTTTTAGGATGAGGAGTAAATAAATAATGAGGAGTGAGCAATCAATCAAGAGTGAGGAATCAACAAATCTAACTCCTAATGTCTAACTCCTAGTTTTGAACTCCTCACTCCTAACTTTTTAGTAGTGGTTGCCAATTTTTCGATGATGCACTGCAGTCAAACCGTCTGGCTTACTTACCCGTCCTTCATCGATTGTGCTATAGACAAGCCAATGATCTCCGCCATCCATCCGACTTGCGACTTCGCACTCCATATAAGCTAAAGCATCAGTCAGGATGGGAGTACCGTTTGCGGCTGTTTGAGTTTTTACTCCTTCAAAGCGATCAGCACCAGGGGCGAAGCGTTTGAGGAAGTGCTTCATTAAGCGTTGGTAGTTACCCTCTTCCAAGACGTTTAAGACGAAGCGATCGCCAACTTGCATCAGTGATTCAATTGCCCGATCTTTTGCTACAGCGATGGAGACTCCTAATGGTTTGAAGCTGGCTTGACTTACCCATGAAGCAAGCATGGCACTGGACACATCACCTTTTTTGGCGGTGATAATGTAAAGTCCACCACTGATTCTGCCTAAAGCTTTGTCGAGATCCGCACCAAGGGACTTCATTTGTTTGATGCTGCGATCGCGCATCATCAATTGTCCCAAGTCTGTTCCTGCTTCTTCACACAGCTTGTAGGTTCCTTCGCCTGGAGTTTCTTTGATTTGAATTGCGGGAAAGGCTGATGTCAATCCTAAATCTCGCAATTTCTTCTGTAGCGGATAAGTGGGTTCATCATTACCACCGCCTGCCTCAAATATACCGAAAGCTTGTTTTTGTTTGACAGATCCTAAAATTGTACTTACGGCTGCTTGGGTATTGGCATCACTATTTTCCGGAGTCATGCCGACAACAATTCCGTTACAACGGCCAACCAATTCTCGCAACTCTTGTAAATCGACTCCCTCTCGCAAGTCTACCATCTCTACCGCCACTTCCGTTTTGGCGATTCCAGCTGCAATGGCTTGAGCAAGAGGATTGCTATAACCGTAATTTGAAACGTAAAAGACTCCAACCGTCGTTTCTGCTTTAGCTTGTGATTGACTCCAAGTGCGATACCGTTTAGTCAGTTCTACAACATTATGTTGGAGTAAAGGTCCGTGACCGGTGGCGATTGTGCCAATTTTTTCTAGTTCCCCCATCCGTTTGAGGGCAGATAGCACTGACCGGGCATTGGGAGCCATCAGACATTCATAGTAAAATTTAAAATCCGCCTCTATCTCTTGCAAATTTTCATCAAATGTGCTTTCCGAACAGTAGTGTAACCCAAAAGCATCACAAGTAAAGAGAATTTGGGTGAGGTGGTCGAAGGAAAACATGGTGTCAGGCCAGTGTAAATTGGGAGCAATCACGAATTCTATTTCGTGTCCTTTGCCCAAAGAAAGGCGATCGCCATTCTTCACAACCCGCTTTTTAAATGGCTGATGCACCATATTCTCCAGAAACTGGATTGCGACTTTTGAACCCACAACGGTGATTTCTGGAACAAGTTGTAAAATATCCTTGACTAAACCACTATGGTCTGGCTCGGTGTGGCTGATAATTAAATAATCAATCTCTACCAGGTTGATGAGACTATGAAGTGTATCTAAATAAAGGGAGCGAAACTTTTCATGAGAGGTATCGACGAGTGCAATCTGCTCACCGCGTATAATAAACGAGTTGTAGGTGGTACCGTTTTGCAAACCGAACTCAATGTCAAAACGATCGCGATCCCAATCGAGTGAGCGAATCGTCGTCGTGTCTTCGGCAATCTCAGCAGTTTGTATCGTTAGCCTTTTTTGAGTCTTTTCGGTGAGCGCAACCATAACTGCCCTCCTTAGCAAATAAGTATTTGTTCTCTGCCTCTATTGTGACATGAGTTAATTGTAAAGTTTTTTTAAAACCTTATAGTTGGTTAAAAAACTTAAATCTATGGAACCGCAAAGGCACGGAGGAGAGTCCGCACGGATTTGGTTAACTTTGATGATCGGGAATTCCCGAATGCACTGGGCATTGTTTGTTGAGGAACAGTTAACTTGCGCCTGGGATACTAAGTATTTGTCTTCTGCTTTTATACATCAGATTGCTCAATGTCAAACACTGGACAACTTATATAAAGTTACTGGAGGAAGCGGAGATCCAAAGACAAATTTCCACTTTCCCACTGCTCCACTCCCTCTTCTCCTCGCTTCCGTAGTTCCCAGTCAAACAGCACTTTGGCAAACTTATCCTAATGTTCGTATTGTTACATTAAAACAAATTCCTCTTCAAGGCTTATATTCTACATTAGGGATTGATCGTGCCTTGTCTTTATGGGGTGCAGGACAAGCTTGGGGTTTCCCAGTGCTAGTGATTGATGCGGGGACAGCACTGACTTTTACAGGTGCTAATGGTAACCAATATTTACAGGGAGGAGCAATTCTTCCAGGATTGGGCTTACAGCTTGCCACTCTAGCGAGTAATACAGGGCAATTACCAAATGTGGAAGCACCATCCTTTCTTCCTCCTCGGTTTGCTGTAAATACTAACGAAGCGATACAAAGTGGAGTGATTTACACCCTACTAGCTGGAATCAAAGATTTTGTTGAGGCGTGGTGGCGGGATTATCCTGAAGGTAAAATTACCATAACTGGGGGCGATCGCCAGCGACTGATCGACTACTTGCAAATCCAATTTCCTGAGATTGCAGCACGTTTGCTTGTGGAACCAAATTTAATATTTTGGGGAATGCAAGCCTTAATCGCCTATGTTTGAAACTTCTCCTATAATTTAAAAAAGTTCTTAATTGAGTCACATACAGTATTTTAGAGCTTTTTTATCAGACATTTCTCTCCCACACTTGTCAACAGATCACATGGAGAGGGATAGAATGTATGAAAGACAATTGAGAATCCCATTATCCCATTTTGCAACTTGGTGCAACAGAATTCTCAAAGGCTTTAGCCAAATGAGGCGTCAAAAATAGTGATAAATTCCCGAATATCTGCAGCCACAAGCCCTGCATGAGACTCTGGTAAGTCAGCTTCTGCATTGGCAATCATTTTCAAAGACGCCCGTGTGACTTGTTGGGCATAAGCTTGACTCATGGCTACAGTTTCTGGAGTGTCTTTCCCACCTTGTAGAATTAAAACTGGGGCTTTGAGCGAGTGCAATTGATTATGCAATAATTCTGCTTCAATTTCTGGCTGTCGGCGTTGGAACAAGATGTGGCAAGCTGTAGGATATTGCAACATAACTTGACGGAACTGCCAATCTCGTTCAATGTTTGCATTCCAACCTAGTGCTTTAGTTAATGGGCGAAGGAATCGTAACAATTTAAACACCAACGAAGAACCATTGACTAATTGTCGCATTTTTCGCCAGCGAGCTTGTTGTCCTTCTATTTCTACGCCTTCTGGTGCCAATAGAACCAAACCATCAATTTGTTCTGGGTACTTCAAAGCATAACGAGCAGCAATCCAGCCCCCAAGTGAATGTCCCACCAAATAAAACTTTTCTAGCTTTAAAGCATCTACAAACTCGGCTAAACTTTCTACTTGCAGATCAATCGAGTAGTGTACATCAGGATACTCTGACTCGCCAAACCCATACAAATCTGGTGCGAAGCAATGGAAATCTTGCCAAAGCAATTCCATCACTGAGATCCATTGACTACTATCGTTCCAAGCACCATGTAAAAAAATAACCGGAATTCCTTCGCCAACCTCGCGCCAGAATAGCAACCCTTGAGAGAGTTTTCTTCGAGAGTTACGAAATAGAGCATCCATTTTTATTTAGCAGTTTACCCTTTGATGATTTTATATTTTTATATGCTCTTTATCATTATTCATTAGTCTTAACAAAAGACTAATGAATAATGATAAATGACGACCTCAACGAAAAAAAGTGTCTTTTATGCCAGTGTTGTTAAGCCTTGCAAGTAATCTTGCAACTGGCGGGTGTGATCGTGAGACATTTGTCCTTGAGGTAGGGAGTTGAGAGGAAAAGCTTGGATTTCCATAACCTCTAAAGTATCCTGAATTTCCATTTTTCCTTGAACTTCTGCTTCAACCACAACACAAATCGAATGAATTCTCGGATCGCGATCTGCTGCGGAGTAAACACCAACCAAACGTCTAATTTTTACCAGATCCAGTCCAGTCTCTTCCATCAACTCCCGGTGAACTGTACTAGGAATATCTTCTCCCCAGTCTACGATACCTCCGGGTAATGCCCAACGACCATTGTCACGCCTTCTGATCAGTACAATCCGACCATCAGGTAAAATTGGGATGATACTCGTGCCAGGAATAGGATGACGAAAGATAAGACCTAGCACGGTTTGTCCGTAACGCCATAAGTTACGTGTGGAGCGGCTAGCTACAGTTAAAAAAGCAAAAGCGTTCAATCTTCAAATGTCTATACTTACAGAGCAGAGCCCACCATATACATTAGTCTATTAACTAAAATATTCATCATTTTAGGTGATAGATTATACTAAAGTACCAGTAGGTTTGGTTTTTATTCTAACGCTCGTCGTAGAACATATCAATATTATCACCTGACCAAAATAAAAGTGTAGCAATTGTATATAAGCTGTTAGCTGCTAGCAATTAATTGTAATTATTCTTACTTTTCCGTTTCATCTGAACCTGACAAGACGGGAAAAACTTTTTGATTGGTGTACTCGCTTACCTAATTCCCCCTGATCCCTCTCTCCTGCGTATTGACATATTAACTAAGAATGCAGTAATCTAGATTGCTGTTTAAAATATGTAGATAGCTGGATTAGGCTAAAAGTATATCAGTAACATTGGTAGTTGATATATTTGACGTGATACCTAAATGCAGCTTTTTGTTGTTTATTCTATGAGGTGAACATGGCCAAGCGCCGCAACCCCAAAAAAGAAAAGGCGCTACGGAACCAGGCATATGCCCGAAAATTTCGTAAACGAACTACAACAGGACGTTTCCAGAGAAGGTTCCAGCAAAGAACTCCGAAGAGTGAAGAAGATGAGGGTGCAGCAACTCTTGATGCTGCTGAATAAGTAGCCAGGACAGTAAGAGGCAGGGGAACTACCTCACGGATAAAATTTAGGAGTTTGAGAAACAGACACCTTTTTTTGAAGCCCTGTGCGTCCCCTTAAATTTTTGCTCTTCTCCATATGGTAGAAGGTCTTACAAGTTTTATCCTTGCCTCTGTGCCTTCTAAATCTTAATTTCATTTCATATTGAGGGTGTACAAGTGTACGCCCTTAATTTTTCTCAGCTACGCGAGATATCTATAGATACACATTGCTCCTGGGCTAAATTCCCAGAAATATTGTCAACTCGCTGCGCTCCAATCCGTAATTCTGTCACCATAATGACTAATTTCTAATTACGTATTTAGATTTATTTGGGTGTGAGCAGCTTGGAGCGCTTTGTGTACTTGGGCAAAGCCTGTACCTCCGTAGCTGTTACGCGCTGCAACAACTTGTTTGGGCGAGATGGCTTCATAAATATCTGCTGCAAATGCGGGATGTAATTGTTTCCACTCATCCAAAGTTAAATCTTTTAGGAGTTTACCAGCAGCAATACTGGTTTTGACAACTTTGCCAACAAGGTTATAAGCTTCTCGAAACGGAACACCTCTTGCTGCTAGATAATCTGCTACGTCTGTTGCATTGGAAAAGTCTTCTGTCACTGCTTCCGCCAAGCGTTGGGTGCGAAATTCTAAACCTTCTCTCAGCAAAATAGTCATTGCTTCCAAACAGGCTTTTACTGTGTTAACACTGTCGAATAAACCTTCTTTATCTTCTTGTAAGTCTTTGTTGTATGCCAAGGGTAGTCCTTTGACAATGACCAGCATAGCTTGGAGATGACCAAATACACGTCCGGTTTTTCCGCGTACCAATTCTGGTACATCAGGGTTTTTCTTTTGAGGCATAATGCTGGAACCAGTGGCACAGCTATCCTTGAGCGTGACAAAGCTGAATTCCTGTGATGACCAAAGAATGACTTCCTCTGATAGGCGGCTGAGGTGTACCATGATTAAGCTAGCTGCACAGAGAAATTCAATCGCAAAGTCGCGATCGCTAACCCCATCAAGGCTATTAGCATAAACGTTGTCAAAATGCAATAGGTCTGCTGTGTAATGGCGATCTATAGGGAAAGTTGTTCCTGCCAAAGCACCGCACCCTAAGGGTGAGATATTCACCCGATGGTCAACATCACCCAAGCGTTCCCAGTCACGTTGCGCCATCTGAAAGTACGCTAAGAGATGGTGAGCTAAACTTACAGGTTGAGCGCGTTGTAGGTGGGTATAACCGGGAATCAGAGTCTCAACGTGTTTTTCCGCAACATTGAGTAATACACTTTGAAATTCTCGTAGTTGGCTACGAATTTGTTGAATTTGGTCACGTAGGTAAAGTCTGGTGTCAGTGCCTACTTGGTCGTTGCGGGAACGAGCAGTGTGTATTTTTTTTCCTACATCACCAGTAATTTCTACGAGCCTGTGTTCTACAGCAAAATGTATATCTTCCGCATCAATACCTGGATGAAATTTGCCTTGCTGATATTCTTGCCGGATTTGTTCTAAACCCGCAACAAGAAGACTTCCTTCTTCGTGAGAAATGATACCAGTGTGAGCCAGCATTTTGGCATGAGCTTGGGAACCAGTTAGGTCGTATTCTATTAATTCAATGTCAAAGTTGATACTAGCATTAAACCGAGCGATCGCCGGATGCAATGCTGATTCAAACCGCTGACTCCAAGTTTGTTGTTCAGTCATAGAAATTAGAAAAGAGGGGAGAAGTCAGTTGCTTGCAACGCCATTCATCTGAGCGACAGCGTCCTTTGTACAGCAGAACTGCTGGAAGAATCCATTGCGGTGTTCACCTGGAGGAAGGAGTGCACATTACTCAGCATAGGAGGGTTGAGCAAACTGGCGTTAGGGAGTTCGGGGAGTAAGGAGTTCCACTCCCCAATTGTTTTAGCCGTAGCTTGTCAGATTCCGAAGCATATACCCAAGTCCCAGTCCAATCAACAATGCCCACACTTGCCCTGTCTGTACAAAGTGGTTAAAGGCTTTTTGCATTTGACCTAGAACGTTTGGATCGCTAATCTGTTGAGCTAACACTGTCCAATTTACAGGAATATAACCAAGAGAGTTAAAAACTGAATCGCTAAATAAGTTCATAGTGAGTTTATTTCTGAATGAGTGTAAATAAAGCTACACCAACAAGGCTCTTAGAGTCACCGTAAGAGGTGATAGCTAAAGGCTAAATGCTTACATTGACTCCGTTGGGCAAGATGACTCCACTGTCATAACCTTTACATGCTGTTAATGTCCAGCTTTACAAGCAGCTACACTTAATCGTTGCCTGATCACAATTAAATCGGCGGTACAAAACCTAATTATGTAAAGCTACTGCCTAAGGGAAGCTTCCCCCGGCAGACTTTACGTAAATAAAAGTAAAGTTGATAAAATTATTTCGTAGTAAGCGCTACTCTCCGAGAAGCCCTGACGCTCGCAAGCTCGAAGATCGCTCCGCGTCTACAGCGCTGAAGCGCTTACTACGAACTTTTATTTATTTATACCGATTTACTTACCCTTTATTCTCAATCACATCTACCCAAGACCAATTATCATTAATTTTTTTAATTTCTAAAATTGATACATCTGATTTTATATTTCCTACTCCAAAAAGATAGTTTTCAATAGGTGTACTGTAATTCAGTTTATAAAGTAAAGCAGTATAATTATGCTGCTCACGACTCGTAAAAAAAACTATCACTTTATTCCGGTTCTCTTTGTTAGTAACGATATCAATTTCTCCACCTTTGGTACCACTCTGAGAAAGATCAGTGTATTGAGAAGGTAATTGAAATTCATAATTTTTATGTAAGACATTATTAATATTATCTAACCATTTCATCTGCTGCGAATCATTGGGTTTTAGTGTACCTGATTCAATCATTTTAACTATTGAACCACGCTCTTCAGCATGAGAATAAAAATTATGTAACACAACAAGATTATGGATTACCAACAAAAGTACAATAGTAAAAATGTTTATAAGGAAAGGAAGTATAGCTTTAAATTTGGAGTGTTTAGAGCGGGATAATTCTTCTAAAGCATACCTAAAAGACAACATTAAGAGAATCAAAAAGAATATGAGTGCTAATAAAAAGTAAAACCCCTTGTCAATAAATGTAGTGTAATTTAATTTTAGAGAATTTAAGCTGTATAGAAACGTATACTGAGCAGAATGAGGTAAAAATAACCCTCTTAGTAGAAGTAACAGAACACCTGTCGCTAAAGATAAATTCAAAAGTATAGTTTGCTGTATACGTGGATTAACTTTAATCATTAAGTACCTCACCACAGTGGTATTTATCTATACCTAATATAACAAGTTATGCTGGTTCCAAAATAAACTGTATTTGCTGTAAATATAAAGATTCTACTAAGTCGTGTCTATTAGACGGTGGCGGAAATCAACTTACCATACGGAACTGGCAGAAAGCCCACAATCCAAACTTTCCAAACTTTTTTAATTTTTAATTCTGCTACACGGTACTAGAAATTTATAAACAGTCAGGAATCAGGTTACAAAAGTTATTCTTCTTACTCTGCACCTTGATAAGTCAGATCTGCTGATGACTGACTACTGAGATCTGAAAGCTGATCAGCTGTTCGTAAAATCTGCCCTGCCAAAACTGCTGCACCAAAGCCGTTATCAATATTCACCACACCTACACCAGGAGCACAAGAATTGAGCATTGTCAAGAGGGGTGCTAACCCGCCAAAACTGGCACCGTAACCGATGCTGGTAGGAACAGCAATGACGGGACAATCAGCCAAACCTGCAACGACACTGGGTAAAGCGCCTTCCATTCCCGCGACGACAATTAACACAGATGCTGATTCAATAACGTGACGGTTATTCAGCAAACGGTGAATACCTGCAACCCCGACATCCCAAAGACGCTGTACGCAGAAACCAGAAAGTTCTGCGGTAACAGCCGCTTCTTCAGCTATGGGTAAATCAGCAGTTCCCGCAGACAGAATCGCGATCGCACCGGGATGCCGTGATTCAATGGTAGGAGGAGCAATAGCACAAATTCGCGCTCTTGAGTAGTAGCGCAAACCTTTCACTTTAGTTTCTAGGACTTCATAAACTGTTGGTTCTATGCGGGTTGCCATCACAACTGAGTGATGGTGGCGCATCACCTCCATAATTTGAGCAATTTGATCGGGAGTTTTGCCAAGTCCCCAGACAACTTCTGGGAAACCTGTTCTCAAAGCTCGGTGATGATCAATTTTGGCAAAATCGCCTACAGGTTCATAAGTCAAGCGTTTGAGTTTTTCTTGTGCTGCATCTGGAGTCACGTTACCATTGGCAACGGCTTCTAAGAGCGATCGCAAAGTCTCATCTGTCATTTGTGATTTGTCCTTCATCATTTATTCAGTAAGTTAATTACTCACTTTCAGTTCAAACTTGTTCCATAACGTTCCTGCTTGAGAACCGAGTGCAGAAAATTTGACGTTGTGGATGCGCTCGCGTACTGCTACCAAAGATAAAGCATCTACCAAATAAATGTAAGGCAAATACTCTTGAGATAGACATTGCGTTTCCGCATAAATTTCTTTGCGCTTCGCTTCGTCTAACTCCTGTGCGCCTTTAGTATAAAGACGACCAATTTCCGCCTCCCAATCTGCTACCTCCCAACCAATCAAAGGTTCTTGTGATGCTTGTGGTTTTTGATTAAATGTATGCAAACCTCCTTCAGGTAACCAAATATTCGCTCCATCATTTGGCTCTGTACTTCCAATAAATCCTAAAAGATAACATTCCCAATCGAGAGTGTTAGTAAGCCTATCGACTACGGTGTTGAAAGCAATTGGGTTATAGTCAACTTGAATACCAATCTTACTTAGGTCTTGCTTGATTTGCGCTCCCATTAACACGCGAGTTTTATTTTCGGCATTAGTAATTAGATTGAAACGTACAAGATTTCCATCAGCATCTATTAACTGGTTTCTCGGATTATATTTAAAGCCTGCATTTAGTAGTATTTTTTTAGCTTTTTCTAAATTATAATCATAAACTCTCAAACCTTGTTCGGGAGTAATATTATAAGGGCTTTGAATTTCTATTGGTGAATTTTGCAATACACCAATACCCCTAAAGGCATTATTCAACATTGTTTTCCTATCGATTGCATAGGCAACTGCTTGTCTAAAAGCAAGGCTATTAAACCAACGAGATTTTATCTGCTCGACTACATGTTTGCCATTTTTCCTATGACCCTTATTAAGATTAAAGGAAATAAAATTCTGACCAAATGCAGGTCCTCCATTATATATCCTAAATTTTCCTCTTTTTTCCTCCCGCTTCAGTAAAGAGAAATTCTCTGGAGAGACTTGAACTGTATCCATACCTCCAGAGCGAAATTGCAGGACAATTGTATCAGTAGATTCAATAATTTGCCAAATAATTCGCTCAACATAAGGTAATTGATTTCCTTGACTATCTTTGCGCCAATAGTAAGGATTCCGTCTAAATACTACCCGCTGACTAGGAGTATAACTTTCTATTTTGTAAGCACCGTTGACGACAATTTCATTAGGGTTAGTATCCGTTTTCCAAGTTGATAAAAACTGAGGATGTCCCTTTGCATCTTTCGCTTTAACAGATTTAAGTAAAGCATGTTTTGGCAAAATTCCAATTGAACTTGTCCCTCCTCCCGAATTCGCAAAAAGGAAAGGTGCAAAAGGTTCTGGAAGAATAAACTCTACTCGACGGTTGTCTATTTTCCGTATTTGGGGAAAAGCTCCACTTGCACCAATTTTTACTCCGTCTTTCCAATCTGTGGGAATCTGTTTGTTAAAAATGACATCTTCATAAGTGAAGATTACATCATCTGTAGTCAAAGGTTCCCCATCAGACCATTTCAAACCTTCTCTCAGGGTAAAAACTATATGTTTTTTATCGTCAGAAATTGTCCAAGATTCTGCTAAAGCTGGTTCAAATTTCCCCGTAATAGCGTTCAGGGTAGTTAGTCCTTCAGCCGTAAACAGAAAAACATGAGGAAATTCTTGATTGAAAGCGTAGTTAAACGTCTTCGGATCGCCGATATTACTCGTCACCCATTGAGAAACCTGTGCTGCCTCAGTTTTGAATTTGCCTGGGTTACAATTGGTGAGGGTAAACTGACAAATCAGTAACAGAGTTAAAGTTGATAGAATTGAGATCCAACGGCGACGGGAAGAAAAAGCAAAAATCATGGGGTTGGGAATCGTATTAGGCCATTAGCAATTGAAAAACCAGACACCTTTTACTTATCCAGTTTTGCTTGGATTTCATAAATATTCCACAATGGACCGCCGAGAGCAGAAAACTTAATCCCTTCAAAGCGATCGCGTACCGCCGACAAAGAATACTCACCAATCATGTGAATAAATGGTAAATATTCTTGAGTAATTTGCTGAGTTTTTGCATAAAGCGCTTTACGTTTTGCCTCGTCTAACTCCCGTGCAGCTTGAATATAAAGCTTACCAATTTCCTCTTCCCAAGGAGCCGCCTCCCAGCCTTGAATTGGCTTTTGGCTTGCTGAGGGTTTCTGATTAAACACATGCAATCCGCCTTGAGGATTCCAGACATTTGCTCCATCATTTGCTTCTAAACCACCAGTAAGACCCATCAAACCAGATTCCCAGTCTAGAGTGTTAGAGAGCTTATCGATTAAAGTATTGAAAGCAGTGGCGTTATAGTCAACTTGAATGCCAATTTTACCCAAATCTTGTTTAATTTGAGATCCCATTGCCTCACGGATTTTATTCCCTGCATTCGTAACTAAAGAGAAGCGAACACGGTTAAGATCAGCATCTACTAACTGATTGCTACTATTGTATTTAAATCCGGCTTTCAGTAGTAGTTCCTTCGCTTTTGTCAGATTGTAGTCGTAAACTTTTAGCCCTTGTTTAGGTGAAAAGTAATAAGGGCTTTGTTCTGCAATAGGCGAATTTTGCGCTGTCCCCAAGCCACGATAAATGTTATTAATCATAGTTTGACGATCCAGTGCATAGGCTACAGCTTGCCGAAATTCCACAGTATTAAACCAACGAGACTTTATTGGATTGACTAGCGGTTTTCCGTTCCTTTGACCTTTGTTGAGATTAAACATCAAAAACAGTTTTGAGGGTGTAGGGCCACCATTGTAAATTTTGAAATGACCCTGCTTCTCTTGTGACTTCAGCAAAGAAAAGTATTCAGGGGAAATATCTACTGTATCCAACCCACCGGAACGAAATTGCAACAAGGAAGTATCTGTATTTTCGACAATTTCCCAAACCACGCGTTCAATATAAGGCTGGGACTGCCCTTGCGGTCCTTTGCGCCAGTAGTAAGGGTTACGCCGGAATATTATGCGCTGACTGGAATCATAACGCTCTATCTTGTATGGACCATTAACAACAATTTGGTCAGGAGGAGTATCGACACCCCACTTTGTGAGAAATAGTGGCTTTCCCTCGTTGTCTTTCGTGTTTACAGATTCTTTTAAAGCATGGGCAGGTAGAATTGGCAATCCAGTGACACTAAGAAAAGGTGCAAAAGGTTCTGGAGTGGTAAACTCAACCCGACGCTCATCAAGCTTTCGCACAGTTGGTAGTTGACGACTTTCACCTACCCGCAAAACATCTCTGGCATCAGTAGGAATCGCTTTATTCAGGTAAACATCGTTGTAAGTAAATACGACATCATCTACTGTCAATGGTTTACCGTCAGACCATTTCAAATCTGGGCGTAAGGTAAAAGTAATTTTTAACTTGTCATCAGAAATTTGCCAGGATTCTGCCAAAGCTGGCTCCTCTTTCCCAGAAAGTTGGTTTTGAAAAGTCAATCCCTGAGCTGTTAGGCTAAAGACATTTGGGAACTCTTGGCTAAGAGGGTAGTTAAAAGTTTTCGGGTCACTGAGAATGTCATCTACCATTTGCGGGACTTGAGCCGCTTTGACTTTATACTGACTGGGATTGCAGCCAGTGAGTGCGATCGCAATCCAAAAAGCTAGCAAAACCCAAATCCAACTCTGGCGGAAAATTTTTCTATAAATGTCAGCAGCATACATACAGCAGTCCTAAGTAATTTGTACACAAAATGATTGTTGAAAAGTTGCTAAATATTCTAAGCTTTGTTTTTTGTATCTTTAATTTCGTATATGTTCCAGGTGGAACTGCCAATGGAATTAAACTTGACTCCTTGAATGGTATTACGCACTGCAGCAAAATTTAGTGGATTGAACAGATAAATAAAGGGCAGATATTCTTGTGAGATACGTTGCGTTTCAGCGTAAATAGCTTTGCGCTTAACTTCGTCAAATTCTCTTGCTCCGTCAATGTAGAGAGCCGCAATTTTCTTTTCCCAATCAGAAACTTCCCATCCCTCGATTGGAGGTTGTCCCTTTGGCGGTTTTTGGTTGAAAACGTGGAAGTTGCCTTCACTAGACCAAATATTGTTCCCATCATACGGTTCAATACCGCCAGTAATCGCTCCATACCAACAATCCCAATCGAGAGTGTTAGAAATTTTTTCTCCAATGATATTGAAGTTTATAAACTGTAAATCGACTGTAATACCGATTTCGCTGAGATCCCGTTTAATTTTGGGTGTGATTGTGGGTGCTGTCGCGCCAGCAGCCTGCATCATTGTAAAACGCACTCTATTTCCATCTGCATCTAGTAGTTGACCACTGTTGTTATATTTAAATCCTGCAGATAGTAAAAGTTGCTTCGCTTTTTCTGGATTGTAGTTATAGGTTTTTAGCCCTTCTTTAGGTGAAAGGTAATAAGGACTTTGAACAGAAATGGGAGAGTTTTGAGTTTCACCCAATCCCCGTAAAGTGTTGTTAATTATAGTTTGGCGATCAATACCGTAGGCTATTGCCTGTCTAAAAGCAATGTTATTAAACCAGCGAGACTTTATCGGATCGACAAGAGGCTTTCCATTGCGACGACCTTTGTTAAGATTAAAAGTCATGAAACTAGTTGAAGACTCAGGGCCGCCATTTTGGATGATAAAGTTACCTCGCTTTTCTTCGTGTTTGAGTAGCTGAAAATTTTGGGGACCAAGTTCTAAGATATCTGAGCCTCCAGAACGGAACTGGCTTACAGTTGTTTCAGGCGATTCTACGATTTGCCAAACAATACGTTCAAGATAAGGTTGTGCCTTGCCTTGTGCATCTTTACGCCAGTAGTAAGGATTGCGGCGAAATATTACGCGTTCGCTGGTAGAATAGCTTTCAATGGTATAAGGACCATTAACAACTATTTTCTGAGGATCTGTATCAGTTCCCCAAGTTGAGAGAAACTGCGGCTGACCATCAGATCGATTTGTTTCCACTGCTTGACGCAAGGCGTGTTCTGGTAGAATCGCTATCCCGCCGGCAACTGATCGCAAGAAAGGCGTAAACGGTTCTGGCAGAATAAATTCTACTCGGCGATTGTCAAGTTTGTTGACTTTGGGAAAAGCTCGAGTTTTTCCTATGTGGAGACCATCTTGGGGATAGGTAGGAATGCGCTTGTTTAGGTAGATATCATTGAAGGAAAAAACGACATCATCGACAGTTAATGGCTTCCCATCCGACCACTTCAATCCTTCTCGCAAGGTAAAGATATATCGTAATTTGTCTGGGGAAACTTCCCAAGATTCAGCTAAAGCTGGTTCAAGTTTCTTTGTGAATGGGTTATCAGCAGCTAATGCTTCGTAAGTGAAACCAGAAATATTGGGAGACTCTTGAATCAAAGCGTAGTTAAAGGTTTTCGGGTCACTTGGAGTCGTCAGCACCAATTGCGGAACTTGAGCCGCTTTGACTTTATACTGACTGGGATTGCAGCCGGTGAGAGCGATCGCAATCCAAAAAGCCAATAAAACCCAAATCCAACTCCGTCGGACAATTTTGGTAATAGTGTCAGTCATAAATTCTCTGTTAATTAGCTGAATATTTTACGATATCTGTATGAATAATGTGCCAACAAAAACAGCCAGGATGTATATTGACATAAAAATCCCTGTAAATGAGCTATTCTTCCGGCAGTTCGGGAGTCTATTTACAAAATTCCTTTCAACGCTGAAGTGTTAATGAATTACTGAGATTGTAGCCAACCAAGAAAGTTCTGAGTCTTATTGAAATACCGAATACCCGCATTTTGCAATAAGTCTATAACTTCCCGCTGACCGAATTCTTTGGAATTACTACTTAAAAATATCTTTTTTTCACTAGGATGTAAGCGTGCATGGTAAATTATACAAGCTAAAATAAATTTATCTACAATATGTTTTTCTAACAGATTTATAATAGAACTTTCCTCTAGAATTTCTGAAGTTAATTCAATAATTTCTGCTAGAATAAAAAGCTTGTTAAAAGAATCATCAAATCGTTTTTTGATATCATTCATTCGCTCGAAAAAACTGATTTTCGATTGCTCTAGCTGGAGAAATAGTAACCGAGCATTTTCTGAACTTTTATCTCGTTCTGCCTCACTTATCTGCATGTCTAACTTATTAAGAAAATCTCGACTATATTTTCCCTCTTGTTCTAATGTTGTTAAAGCCTCTGCAAAACAAAGGCTAGGCATTGCTAAACGCACAGAGTTTGGCGTATTTTTTAGTAAATATTCTGCTTGTAAATCCTGACCTTTAGCAATACTCATGAGAAAATTAGTTTCAATGTAAAGTATCACTAAGTATCACCATTCATAAGACATTTGAGTAGTTCCATCTTCTAACATCTGTAGTAAACCTATTTGTATAAACTCTTTTGATGCTGGTGGTATCTCCCACTTCCAATGATAGGCTAAGTCACGTATCCAAGCCTCTATAAGCGCAGTTAGATAAAGAGAATATATCTGTTTTTTGCTAAATTCGGCATCGTAATGACTAAGTACACCAGCAGTATTAAGGCAAAGAACTGGTTCTGATAACTTGTTACCATCCCATCGAAAAACCAAAATATTTTCGACATTGACAAGCATAGCAAAGGGAATAACCGCTTTTGCTGCTTGTAAGTAATCAATTAACCGTAAAATAGCATACTCTTTGTCTTTGTATTGATTAATTTTAAATGGAAAACCTTTAACTTCAGCTATGAGAACAACTTGCTCATCCTTGTCTAAAGCAACAAAATCAGGACTGTCTATATCCTCTAAATTTAGAGAGTGCAACGCTCTAGCTTCCCACCAAGTTATAGTTTGTCTACTGCTAACCATTGATTTTTCTCCAGATGACTAAGACTTATATCGTAACCAGTTTAAAAATGTCTGTGTATTGCTAAAATATTGATTTATCCCAACATCTTGCAAAGCTTGTTGAACTTCAAGCTTGCCAAAGTCTTTGCTATTCCCACTGAGAAAAACTTTAACTTCGGTGAGGTGTAAGCGAGCATGGTTTAGGATACAGTGAAGAATTAATCTATCTGTCGGCTCATCTATATTACTTATCTCTAAGCTTGCTTGAATCATCTCGGTAGTTAATTCTATTCTCTCAGCCTTTGTAGCAAGTTGATCTAATGCTGCAAACAGACTCGCTTGAACCTCCCTTAACAATAAATCATTTTCAGTTTGAGCTTGTTGTAACTGAGAAAGAAGAGATTGAGCGTGCTGCGAAGTTAAATTTCGTTGTGCATCACCGCTCCGAATCTCAAGTTCATTATGAAAGCGTCTACGGGACTTAATATCGACTTCTAATGCTGATAATGCTTCCATGAAGCAAATACTAGGCATCACTATGTGAACTGATTCTGGTGTATTTGACAACAAAGTATTAGCTTGAGAGTCGCGTCCTGTAGCAATACTCATAACGAAATTAGTTTCGACGTACAAAATCATGCAAATTAAAAAGTTTCAAGACGTGGATGATAATATCTCAAAACGATGTATCTCAATACACTATCAATCCTAATTTCAACTTCTGGTTGTGTGGTTCCATCTTTCAGCTGTGGTAACAAACCAATAGATATTATCTGTTCTACTGCTGGTGGTTTTTCAAGCTTCCAGTGATAGCCTAAATCACTCAACCACGACTTAGCTAGGGTGCCAAGCAGACGTCCAGTCATCCATTGATCGGGAAGTGTAAGACCATAAGGATTTAGCACTTCAGCTGTATTGAGAATGCAAACTGGTTCAGATCTGTTAGAGTTATCCCACTTAAAAATTTGAATCTTTTCAAGATCGACAAACATGACAAAGGGAATTGCCCCATTACCAGCTTCTAGCCAGGAAATAACTTCAGATGTATCTCCTTGTTTCGTAGGATAAGCTTGAGTCTGAGCTAATAAAATTATCAACTCATCACTATCTAAGATGACAATTTCAGGCTGGATGCGATATACCGTTTTTTCGACTTGTTGAGTGTTCATAATTTATTCGTGCAAAAGCAAAACAACAGCATAAGCACAAATTCCTTCTTCTCTACCAACAGGACCTAGCTTTTCGTTGGTGGTGGCTTTTACACCAACTTGATTTGGTTCTATTTGCAAAACTGCCGCGATTTTTTCGCGGATTTTTTCAATATGCGGCTTCAATTTTGGACGTTCCGCTACTACAACAGAGTCAATATTGCTCACCTGCCAACCGCGATCGCGAATCAGTTGGTTGACTTTACTTAATAACACCAAACTATCTGCGCCTGCCCACTGAGGATCGGTGGGAGGAAAATAATGTCCGATATCCCCTAGAGATAACGCCCCGAGCATGGCATCCATAATCGCGTGGGTGAGAGCATCAGCATCACTATGCCCCAACAAACCGAGAGAATGAGGAATGTTGACACCACCCAAAATTAAAGGGCGATCGCTCACAAGTCGGTGAATATCGTAGCCGTTACCAATGCGAATGTTCATTGTTAGTGGTTAATTGTTGAAAAGTTGTTTGTTCTTCGGGAAAGGGGAATTGGCAGTAGGTTAATATTCCCCTGCCCCCTGCTCACACGGGTAGGTTTTTTACTTCTGGGTGTTGGCAAGACTTGGAAGACAAGGTAGTAAAGTAGACAAGGGAGGAAAACCGAACCATCCTAGGTTCGGCACTCATAGAAACAAACCGGCTCACTAACCTATTTTTCCATTGAACAATCTTCCTTGTCTGCCTGTCTTCTCATCCTCCAAGTCTTGCCTCAACCCAATTGTGAAAAACAAAGCCCTTGTCAACCGCCCCCCTGTCCCTACTCCTCATCTTTCAAAATATCTGGACGGCGTAAGCGTGTTTTTTGGAGTTGTTGTTTGTACCGCCATTTGGCGATTTCGGCATGGTTGCCCGAGAGCAGAACATCAGGGACTTTTAAACCACGAAATTCTGCTGGACGAGTATACTGGGGATAGTCTAACAATCCCTCTTCAAAACTTTCTGCTTTTAAAGACTCGGCTTTGCCTACCGTTCCTGGGAGGAGGCGCACAACACCATTAATCAAAGTCATTGCTGGAATTTCTCCACCAGTGAGAATAAAATCTCCTAGAGATACCTCACGGGTGACTAAGTGCAATACGCGCTCATCTACACCTTCGTAATGACCGCAAATTACGACTAATTGGTCGTAATTCGTCGCTAATTCTCGCAATAGAGGTTGATTGATTGTTTGACCTTGGGGACTCATCAAAATAATCTCTCTGCGAGGAAGAATTGGTAGAGACTCTACGGCAGCAAAGATTGGTTCTGGCTTCATCAGCATTCCCACACCGCCTCCGTAGGGTTCATCATCAACTTTCCGATGTTTGTCAGTGGTAAAATCTCGTGGATTAACCAGATGGACAAAGGCAATCTGTTTGGCCAAGGCTTTACCCAGAAGCCCACAACTGAGAACAGAAGTAAAACAGTCAGGAAATAGCGTAACTATATCAAAGCGCACAGTAATTCGTATTGAATGACACTAATCTTAAATTGGAATGTCTGGAAATAAAGATGCCGATGTTCTGGAAAACACAGATTCTCTTCAGCAAGCCTACCTAAATTTAGGAAAAACCTCATCACTTGTGAGAGTCAAGGTTTTTCTAACTACTTAATTTATGTTTAAATATTGTCACATCTAGATTTAAATTTATAATCTGAGTTAACAACTTCCAACATGCATCAAGCCAGCCTCAAACAAAGCCTATCAAAACCTGCTTACCCCCCAATACCCGTGCGTTGGTTGATCAGGCAAGCCTAAAATGAGTCGTGAACTATGATGGGGAAGATAAGAAAAATGAGAAAGAGCGGAAAGATGAGGAAGAGACACTCTAGTTTCTTCCCAATCTTTGTGGCAATTGCTAAAACTCACTCGAGTCAAGCAGCGCAATGCCTTGTTGGCTTCCTCATCTGTCAACTTACTCAAAAAATCTTTCACAATTCAAATGGGGTTGCGATAGGTTATTTTTCAGGTGAGCGCTCGTCTGAAAAGACGGGACAGGTGAAAGAGCGGCGGCTAAGTTTGAGGAAAAACGGACACTACATAAGCTGCAGCGTCTACCACGTAAGCGCTACTAAGTTGGAAAGGCGTGTTCCGTCGTTCCATTTGGACAAGTGTCCTATCCAAAAGGCGTTATATGAATACTCAGGCTAATGACTTCATCTCATTAGTCTGAAGTTGTTGACAGGAGAACACTATGCAGCAATTAAAAGCTAAAAAGCTAGAAATGAGGACACCCCAAGCAACTAAAACCGCCGTTCTAGTAATCGGAGGCGCAGAAGACAAAGTTCACGGACGCGAAATCCTGCGAACTTTCTTTGGTCGTGCTGGTGCTGGCGATGGCCATATTACAATTATTCCATCTGCGTCTCGCGAACCAAGCATTATCGGCGGAAGATACATCCGCATTTTTGAAGAAATGGGCGCGAGTAAAGTAGAAGTGTTAGACATTCGAGAGCGGGAACAGTGTGAAGCCTCACACATCCAAGCATCTCTAGAAGCATGTACGGGGGTATTTTTGACCGGAGGTGATCAATTGCGCCTTTGTGGCGTCCTCTCAGATACGCCGGCAATGGATATTCTGCGGCAACGGGTGAGGAGTGGGCAAATTACCTTGGCAGGGACCAGTGCCGGGGCAGCGGTTATGGGTCACCATATGATTGCCGGGGGTGGTAGCGGAGAAACACCAAATCGCTCCTTAGTTGATATGGCAACAGGTTTAGGATTTATTCCAGAAATCATTGTGGATCAACACTTTCACAACCGCAATCGGATGGTCAGACTCTTAAGTGCACTCTCCTCTCATCCAGATCGCATGGGTATAGGAATTGACGAAGATACTTGTGCGATGTTTGAACGTGATGGGTGGCTGCAAGTGATGGGAAAAGGGAGTGTCACAATCTTAGATCCAACCGAACTTACCCACACAAACGAGCCGCATGTTGGAGCAACCGAACCTCTGACATTACATAATTTACGGCTACATATCCTCAGCCACGGCGATCGCTTCCACCTCTACCAACGAACAGTTTTACCCTCCGTATACAGAATCTCCAGCTGACGGAGGCAAGTAGCTTAAGTTACACTGTGTTGACTGCTGATTTTTGAGTTGCGGCGTAGAAACGCGCTAATAATACCATGTAAGACGAAAAAACTGTTGCTTATTAACAGTTAAGCGGTCAATTCCAGTAAGAAACTAGAATATTAGGTTCCGAATCTCCATCTACCTATTCCCATGAGAATCCTCAAAATCCAGACATTACGCGGCCCCAACTATTGGAGCATTCGACGCCACAAATTGATCGTCATGCGCCTCGGCTTAGAAAACCTTGCCGAAACGCCCTCGAATGAAATACCCGGCTTTTACGAAGGGTTAGTTGAGGCTCTGCCTAGTCTGGAGGGTCACTATTGCTCGCCCGGATGTCGCGGTGGTTTTTTAATGCGAGTGCGAGAAGGTACCATGATGGGTCATATCATGGAACATGTAGCTTTAGAACTACAGGTATTAGCTGGAATGAATGTTGGTTTTGGGCGTACCCGAGAAACATCCACTCCAGGAACTTATCAAGTCGTATTCGAGTATCTCAATGAGGAAGCAGGACGCTACGCGGGCAGAGCAGCAGTTAGACTGTGCCAAAGTATTGTCGAACGGGGTCGTTATCCCAGTGCTGAATTACAGCAAGATTTGCAAGATCTGAAAGATTTAGGGCGGGATTCGGCATTAGGGCCCAGTACTGAAGCCATTGTCAAAGAAGCGGAGAAAAAAGGCATTCCCTGGATGCAACTTGGGGCACGCTTTTTGATTCAGTTAGGCTACGGTGCCAACCAAAAGCGGATGCAGGCAACGATGACGGACAACACCAGCATCTTGGGAGTAGAACTCGCTTGCGATAAAGAAGCGACCAAACGTATCCTCGCTAATGCTGGAGTGCCAGTACCTAGAGGCACAGTCATCAATTTTTTGGACGATTTGGATGAAGCCATAGAAACTGTTGGCGGCTTTCCGATCGTGATCAAGCCTCTTGATGGCAATCACGGACGCGGTATCAGTATTGATATTCAAAGTAGGGAAGAAGCTGAAGCGGCATATGACGCAGCCAGACAAATCTCGCGAGCAGTCATTGTTGAGCGGTATTACGTTGGGCGCGATCATCGGGTGCTTGTCGTGGATGGTAAGTTAGTCGCTGTCGCTGAACGAGTGCCAGCTCGTGTTATTGGTGATGGCAAAACTTCCATCTTCGATTTGATTGAAGAAACCAACAAAGACCCTAATCGCGGTGATGGGCATGATAACATCCTGACAAAAATAGAATTAGACCGCACCAGCTACCAGCTTCTGGAAAAACAAGGATACACTCTCAATACGGTACTACCCAAAGACAAAGTTTGTTATCTCCGAGCAACAGCAAATTTAAGTACGGGAGGCAGTGCCGTAGATCGTACGGACGAAATCCACCCAGAAAACGTTTGGTTGGCACAACGGATCGTGAAAATTATCGGTTTAGATATTGCAGGCATTGATGTTGTGACATCAGATATTAGCCGCCCCATACGGGAAGTGGATGGTGTCATTGTCGAAGTCAACGCCGCTCCCGGATTTCGGATGCACATAGCTCCCAGTCAGGGTATCCCCCGCAACGTGGCAGGAGCAGTTATGGATATGCTGTTCCGCAATCAACAATGCAGCCGCATCCCTATCCTATCCGTAACGGGTACCAACGGCAAAACCACCACCACTCGACTGTTAGCACATATCTTTAAACAGACTAATCAAGTTGTAGGTTATACAACAACAGATGGTACTTATATCGGTGATTACTTAGTTGAACCAGGAGACAACACAGGTCCTCAAAGTGCCCAGATTATTCTGCAAGACCCGACTGTAGAAGTGGCAGTGCTAGAAACGGCTCGTGGTGGGATTCTCCGCTCTGGACTTGCTTTTGAAGCTGCGAATGTAGGCGTTGTGTTAAATGTTGCTGCTGATCACTTAGGAATTGGGGACATTGATACAATTGAACAGTTGGCTACTCTAAAAAGTGTCGTCGCTGAAGCTGTTTTTCCTGATGGTTATGCAGTACTGAACGCCGACGATGAACGAGTAGCAGCGATGGCAGAGAAAACTAAAGCAAATATTGCTTACTTCACAATGAACCCAGACTCGGAATTGGTGCGAAAGCACATCCAGAAGGGAGGAGTTGCAGCAGTCTATGAAAATGGTTTTCTGTCAATACTCAAAGGCGATTGGACACACCGGATCGAACGGGCAGAAAATATACCCTTGACAATGGGCGCACGTGCCCCATTTATGATTGCCAATGCTTTAGCCGCAAGTCTCGCAGCCTTCGTCCAAAACGTCTCAATTGAACAAATTCGTGCAGGTTTGAATACCTTTCGGGCTTCCGTCAGTCAAACACCAGGACGGATGAATTTATTTAATTTGGGTAACTACCACGCTTTGGTCGATTATGCTCACAATCCCGCCAGCTACGAAGCTTTGGGCGCTTTTGTCCGTAACTGGACTTCCGGTAAGCGTATTGGCGTCATCGGGGGACCTGGCGATCGCCGCGATCAAGATTTTGTCATGTTAGGCAAACTAGCTGCGGATATTTTTGATAGCGTGATCATCAAAGAAGATGATGACACCCGAGGACGCCTAAGAGGTTCAGCCGCAGAATTAATTACTCAAGGCATAAAAGAAGTCAATTCCAATCGCCAACACGAAACCATATTGAATGAAACAGCAGCGATTAACAAAGCTTTGAGTATTGCCCCAGACAACAGTTTGGTGGTGATTCTACCCGAAAGTGTCAGCCGAGCTATCAAGTTAATCAAGGCCAGTGGCATAGTTAAAGAGGAGCTACACCAAACAAACACCACCTCCACAACTCCCACAGATCAAATTAATATTACATCTTCAGTTGTGAATACAAGGTTATAAGTGAGGAGCAGCTACTGCGTCTGTATGGATACTCCTCCTAAGAGTGCAAGTGACGAGAGTTGAGTAGGGAGTTGGGGAAAAGGGGGATCGTAACTCCGAGAGTACCAATCACCCATTCCCTATTCGCCTTCTTTGTGTTCGCTCGTATCGTCACTGGGGTTTTTTAGCTCCTCCTTAAAACCGCGTAGTGTTTTACCCAGTGCAGTTCCGAGTTCCGGAATTTTTTTTGGTCCAAAAATAATAACAGCAACGATGGCGATGATACCTACTTCCGGCCATCCCAGTCCAAACATAAGCGTCTCCTATAAACATCTTTTTTAAATCATAGTCGGGGTAGAGGTGGATAAGAATTAAGTTACTGTTGCCAATCCTCGACACTCCCGCTCCCTTCATGTATTGACAAACCCAACCATTGACTCAATTCATGGGCTAACCATTCGATTTCTGGATCGGAGTGAATTATGCCTTTATTACCACCAAGCTGATACTTTTTCACTCCTATCCAGATTATAAGTTGGGGTGGGACTTCCACTTTACGACCGTCGGAGTCAGTTATATACGTTCTAGGAAGATATACGAGTTTAGTTATATTTTGTATTGCTGTTGGTGGAATCCAATTGAATTTTGAACCAAATATTTCCCAAGTCAGAGCAATATGCTTTTGATTGAGGCTCAGTCGGGTACTTCGGAAACAATTAAATAGCACCTTAGACACTATGCGGTAGCCAGCACCCCAAAAAGGTATTGAGAATAAAGCAAATAAGATGTTGACTGGAAAAGCAATAGTACTCACCAATGTCCAGATTAGGACAAATGAATTCCAGCTAATAAGCGCAAATAAAACAAAAAATATCAACCTCGGGTGAAAGTTAGTTGGCGGGATGAGGATTTCTAAAGAATGCTTATTTTTAGTCAGTTCGATTTTGCTACCTGTTGGTTTAGCAAATTTGGGTGTCAAATCCTTCTCATGCCTGTACTCCGCACTTCTGTTCAACCGTGATGGGAGAATTTTTATGTGACGTTGTTGTTTTTTACTAATCCAATTGTTGCCATTCCAATACCAAGAATTTCTGATTTCGTTGAATAAAGGAATTTCTGGTGGATGTGGCTGTTGAAATAGATTTTCTAAAGCTGCTAGAGCTTCACGTGCAGAATTTAAACGCGCGTTCAAATTGGGTTCTATCGTCCACCTCAACCAATCTCTCACAACTGGACTAAGATTTGCCGCTTGCTCGAATTGAATCCGAAAATCCCTCTGCGGTAGATCGGCAGGATGGATACCTGTGACTAAGTAAATTAACGTTGCGCCTAAACTGTAAATGTCTGAAGCCGGAACCGTGCGTCCACCAAATTGCTCTGGTGGCATATAACCGTAAGTTCCTACCACAGTCATTGTCCCACCTTCACTCCCGACAAGAGTTTGTACCGAGCCAAAATCTACTAAATAAACTTGATCGATATTATTGCCACGATTGCTTAATAAAATATTGCTAGGCTTAATATCGCGGTGGATCACAGGAGGCTTCTGTGCATGTAAGTAAATAAGAATTTCTAAAAGTGCTTTAGCTACCTCTGTGACTTCTGCTTCGGTAAAAGTACGCCCAGCTTTTAAATGTTGCGCCAGAGTTAGTGCTGGGATATATGTTTGTACAAGAGCAAATCCTTTTAAGGAAGGAGAATTGACCTCGAAGTAGTCCAAGTAGCCAGGAATAGAACGATGTGATAGAGATTTTAAGGTTTCGGCTTCACGTTCAAACAACTTGAGATCGTCCCATTCAAAATCACTGCTAAAAGACAGTAACTTGATAACGACTAATTCACTACTCACCAAATCGCGTGCCAAAAGCGTCCGTCGCCCTGCTTTTTTTGCCAGCAACTGCTGTACTTCATAGCGAGCACTTAATACTTGACCATTCATCTGTTTGCCGATTGCCAAAACTAGAAAACTTTTTTATTTAAAGAAAAAATGCCAAGATAATGACTAATTCGTAATTGAAGTTCAGTTATGCTCCAAGACCCCCAAGCTCTCTAAGCGTCGAATGGAAACGAGGCAGGGTGTGAAAAACTGCCTCTGTCTAATAGACGTGCATAGTGTTCGTGTTACAAGTGCTATGCATATCTACACGGTTTTTTTATTCATACCGCCTTTTTTGTGATTACGAATTATAGCGATGCTCCTATTTTTAATTGTATGCCCTCCAAACTCTGGCCTTACATAACACCTGGTATTTCAGATGAGCTATTTGAACGCTTGCCTGGAATTCCTTTAAGCGAGCGGGAAGTTCGACTGCTGTTGATTGCCCAACTGCGGCTCCTCCCTGATTCAGTTTTCTGGGATATTGGGGCAGGGACGGGTACAATTCCGGTAGAGGTGGGTTTGTTGTGTCCGCAGGGGCAAATTTTCGCTGTTGAGCGGGATGAAGAAGTCGCCAACCTAATTCGACGTAACTGCGATCGCTTTGAAGTCAATAATGTTGCAGTCATTGAAGGCAGCGCCCCAGAATGTTTACATGACCTTAATGTTGCTCCCCATCGCGTTTGCGTTGAAGGCGGACGGTCGGTTGGGGAAATTATACAAGCTGCATGGCATTATTTGTTACCATCCGGTCGAGTTGTTGCCACCGCAGCAAATCTTGAAAGCTTGTATGCTATTTCCCAAAGCTTTGCTCAATTACAAGCTCGGAATGTTGAAATCGTACAATCGGCAGTCAACCGTTTGGAAACACGCGGTTCTTCTCAAACTTTTACTGCCGTCAATCCCATTTTTATTCTTAGTGGTGAGAAACTAGAGTGAATTTATTAAATTTTTAGATTTTAGATTGAATCTGAAATCCGTCTTGAAAAGTTTGCTCTGTCGGGAAACCAACGCTCTTATCCTAAGGAGGGAAAGCCGTCATTCGCGCTCTTATCCTCCTGACAACTTTCCGCAAAATCATTCAAAGGAACGTTTGCAACCGGGGGAAACCAAAAGTGCTAAAGAGCATTTATGGCGGGAAACCCGTGGGTGAATGCGCTATGATCCCTTGCAACTTTCCACACGCATCCGCGCATCCACGCATCTAAAATACGTCTATGGTTTGGTCTCGAATTGTTAGTGGAATTGTTGCGATCGCCCTTGCTTTGTTGGCGACACTTTTAGGCGGTTGGCCTTTTACCTTCTTATTTGCAGTCATTATTTTCTTAGGGCAGAACGAATACTTTAATTTGGTAAGAACCAAAGGCATAGCACCTGCTGCTAAAACTACCATGTTTGTCAGCCAAGTCCTACTGGTCATTTGTACCATAGATGGTAGTTTAGCTGATGCTGTAATGCCAGTTGCTGGCACATTTATTTGTTTTTACTTATTGTTTCAACCAAAAATGGCAACAATTGCTGATATTGCCGCTTCCATTTTGGGACTGTTTTACACTGGTTATTTGCCAAGTTATTGGGTGCGGATGAGAGCGATCAACAATTTCGCTTCAGGGAGTTACGGGCTTCTTGATTGGGCAAATCTTTTCCAGAGCGAAAAGCGAGATTTCACTCTGCTATCTCAAGGATTGACAGCAACATTGCTCACTTTTTTATGCATTTGGGCAGCTGATATTGGTGCCTATATCATCGGTAAATTCTTTGGGAAAACACCTCTAACTGAAATTAGTCCCAAAAAAACGGTGGAAGGCGCAATCTTTGGTATTGTTGCCAGTGTTGTTGTTGCTGTGGTTGGAACCTACTACCTCAATTGGCCTAAAACCCCTTTTACTGGCATTGCTTTAGGCTTGCTAATCGGCGTTGCTAGTATTTTAGGCGACCTCACAGAGTCCATGCTCAAGCGCGATGCTGGAGTTAAGGATTCTGGGCAATTGATCCCCGGTCATGGAGGGATTTTAGACCGTACCGACAGTTATATTTTTACGGCTCCCTTAGTTTACTATTTTGTGACACTGCTGCTGCCATTACTAAGCTTTTGAACTACCTGTAGTGTTGGCTTTGATGTCAAAAGCCCAAGATGTACACCTACTGTTATAATTAAAAATCAAGAATTATTAACTTTAATTCTTGATTTTTAATCATTAGGGGTTGACGTTAATGCGTCCGCGACACACCAGTTTCGATAGCGACAAAGTTAGTTCTTGGATATCGACATCAGATCCCAAATCCACACATTGTCCATCATTATCCTCCAACAGTGCTACTAGATTGCTTTTGATGAGTACGGGTGCGAGTTGCAACACAGACGCGCCGAGTAGCTTTAATCCTAAAAATATATTTATTGTTTTGGGATTGCCTTCTACAGTCGTGGCGGAAATCGTCGCTTGTCCACAATCGAGGTGAATGTTTTCCCAATTCATAGACTTGGATTTTGGACTGTGTTCTGGTAATAGTTGAACCAGTAGATCGTTTAAAGCCGTAGATAAAAGCTCAGATGAAAGAGAAGCATTAAGATCCTCCTCATGCAGAATCAATTCTCCAACAACTGGTATAATTTCCAACAATTGTAGTGCTTGACCTTTGAGTACTGAGCCGATATTAATATGAATATTTTCTGCAACGAGTTGAACTTGTGTAATATGAAGACCTTTATAAACGGGATGAGTGGCAAAAATGGAAACCCGAGGAATACAACCAGAGAGAAGTTGGCGATCGCTCGCTCCAATCTCTATTTCCAATTGGGATATTTGGCTGACTTGCGTTTTCAACCATAGCTTTAGTGCTTTTGTAAGAATATTTGTGACTATTCTGCTTTTGTATGAACCTCTGGTTTCGGAGTTTTTCTCAGGCATACCGTTGATGAGTATTGGCGAAACAACTGACAAGCACGAAAATAAGTTTTCAATGTAACATTCAGGAGTGACTAATCACAAAATAAGAATGTATTAAAATTATTTATTCGTTAATTCCTAACCTATTGATAAGTAATGTCCACATGGATGCACGGTTACAAAAAGTTCTTGCTCAATGGGGTATCGCCTCACGTCGTCAAGCTGAAGACATGATCGCGCAGTCCCGTGTACAGATTAATGGTGTAATAGCACATATAGGTCAAAAAGTCGATCCTCAAAAAGATACAATTACAGTTGATGGTAAGCCCGTTTCGGCACTACACCGTCCAGCTTTAATATATTTATTACTAAATAAACCAACTGGGGTAGTTTCCACTTGTCACGACCCTCAAGGAAGACGTACAGTCTTAGATATACTGCCCGAAGAATTGCGTTCAAGTCAAGGTATTCATCCAGTTGGTCGTCTAGATGCAGATTCTACAGGAGCATTAATACTCACAAATGATGGAGACTTGACATTTTGGCTAACTCATCCACGGCATAGTATTCCTAAAACGTATTCTGTTTTAGTGAAAGGACATCCAACAGATGCAGTCTTAGAAATATGGCGTCACGGTGTCTTATTGGAAGGGAGAAAAACACGAAAGGCGCAAGTGAAAGTCATTAAAAAATTTGCTTCTTCAAGCTGTTTGGAAATCATTTTAAAGGAAGGGAGAAATCGACAGATTCGCCGCGTAGCTCAACAATTGGGATACGAGGTGCTCAAGCTGCATCGTACTGCAATAGGTTCAATTCAATTACAACCGGGGAAAGGATATTTACCAGAGGGGGCATATCGCCAACTCGAAGAGCATGAAACAAAGTTTTTAGAGCAAATAAAAAAGAACTCAGAACTCAGAACTCAGAACTCAGAATAAAAAATGCAATCGGGAAAAAATTGCAGTTTTAACTCATAAAATCCTCAATATTCAGTGAGACGCTTAACCTGCTGTGCTTCGCACACTATTTCCCAAGATTAATTTGTGAATTTTTGTTACACAAACTATCTTTTATTCTAAATTATGATACCTGTGTTCTGCGTTCTTTATTGTGAAAAAAGCAGATTCCTATTAACGATTCAGCTGGTTCAAGGAGAGTAAAAAAACATGCAGTCGCAAACTCAGAAGAAAGATCGCGAGCCCGTACAAACAACCGAGCAACAACAATCAGAAAAATTAGCACAACTGGGTGTTCAACTTTGGACATCACGCTTGGAACAGGGATTGTC
The DNA here is from genome assembly GCA_029379215.1 of Rhizonema sp. PD37. Taxonomy (GTDB): domain Bacteria; phylum Cyanobacteriota; class Cyanobacteriia; order Cyanobacteriales; family Nostocaceae; genus Rhizonema. The sequence continues at coordinate 14,941 of JAQYWO010000031.1, read as the reverse complement.
ATTGGACGACATGGTTAGGCTAACCATGATTCCCCGAAGGCTTTTGCAGGCGATCGAAGAAGGTGATTTAGATCAACTACCAGAACCAATATATGTTCAGGGTTTAATTCGCCAGTTTGCTGATGCTTTAGGCTTTGATGGTTCGGAATTGTCCAGTACTTTTCCCATTGGTTTGCCCTACGTGAGCCTCAAGCCCGCATGGAAAAGACCAATAGGGCAATTACGTCCTGTTCATCTTTACTTACTTTACATATTTTTAATTATCTGCTCTGTCAGTGGCTTGTCTCGATTATTAAGTACTACTGCCACTTGGCAAGTGAACAATAGCAACACTAAGCAATTACAAGCGAACAAAATCCAAAGCAATCAACAGTTACCAGCAACAACTTCTGCAAAAACAGAGATTAAAAGCAATGAGGGAAGGCTCGCGGTGCAAATCGGCGTGACATTGAAAGAGAAGTCCTGGATTCGGGTCGTAGCTGATGGCAAAATCACTTATGAGGGAGAGTTACCAGAGGGAACTCATCGCATCTGGAAAGCCCAAGATCAACTAACCGTGAGAGCCGGAAATGCTGGTGGTGTATTGGTAAGTGTCAACAAGGATCAAGCCAAGCAAATGGGAGAACCTGGAGCAGTCAAAGAACTCACAATAGCCGCGAATACGAAGTCTTAGGTACTGCGCTCTGATAAATAATTAAGGCTTTGAGTGAAGAGTAAGAAGTAAAAATTTTTACTCCTTACTATGTTGCCTCCTAAATCCTAACTTTTAAATCATCACTTTTGTTGTGGCGCACGTCCGCAAAGCATAGTTAGAGATTTGAGGCGATCGCTTAATTCTTTAACTAAAACATGCGAAGGGTAGCGCCAATCCCAGTTCCCTTCTGCTTTACTGGGGAAATTCATTCGCGCCGAAGTGTCTAATCCCAAAAGATCCTGCAAGGGGATAATGGCTTGATTAGCGACAGAATTAAGAGCTAACCTAATGAAATCCCAGTGGATACCGTCAGAACTGTAAGAGCCTAAATAAAGCGACAAATTGTACTTTTCGTGTTCTGAAGCTTCATTGAACCAGCCGACAGTTGTATCGTTGTCGTGAGTGCCAGTATAAACTATACTGTTACGCTCGTAATTAAAGGGTAGGAATGGATTACTAGCATCAGCACTATAGGCAAACTGTAGAATTTTCATGCCGGGAAATTCATATTTATCTCGCAGCTCTATTACTTCTGGCGTAATATCTCCTAAATCCTCCGCCATTACGGGAAGCTTACCCAATTTAAGTTTAATTGCCTCAAATAACTGTTCTCCAGGGGCTTTAATCCATTCTCCATTAATGGCTGTTTGTTCGCCTCTTTTCACAGCCCAGTAAGATTCAAACCCTCGGAAGTGATCGATGCGGATGACATCTACATAGTCCAGCATTGCTTCAAAGCGGCCAATCCACCACTTAAAGTCTTGGTTCTGCGAAACTTCCCAGTTGTATACAGGATTACCCCATAATTGACCAGTATTACTAAAGTAATCTGGTGGAACTCCTGCCATTAATGCCGCTTCTCCTGTCTGTTCATCCAGACAAAAGATATCAGGATTAGACCATACATCAGCACTGTCGTGAGCTACGTAGATCGGAATATCACCAATAATTTGAATACCACTCATATTGGCGTAAGACTTGACTTGCGACCATTGGCGGAAAAACTCAAATTGGATAAATTTGTGATAATCAATTTCGGTACCCAGTTCTTGCCGTGCGCGTTCTAACGCTTCTGGAATGCGCTTGGCGATATCTGGCTCCCATTTATGCCAGCTTGCTCCCTGATTAGCATCTTTCAATGCCATAAATAAGGCAAAATCATCCAGCCAGTAGGCTTTGCTGTCACAAAAACCAGCAAACTCAGTTTTTTGTAAAGGCGAGGCAATATTTTTAAAGTTCTCGCCAGCTTTTTTGAGCAAGGGCATTTTTATTTGCACAACTTGGTCAAAATCTACTTTTGTCTCCGATAATCCAGGTAAATGAGCAAAATCTTCTTCAGATAGCAAACCCTGTTCCTGCAGCTTTTCTAAACTAATGAGTAAAGGGTTCCCCGCCATTGCTGAATAAGAAGCATAGGGAGAATTACCGTAGCCAGTTGGCCCTAAAGGTAGCACTTGCCAATATTGTTGGTAGCTTTCTCTCAAGAAATCAATGAAGCGATAGGCTTCCAAGCCTAAATCCCCAATGCCAAATCGACTGGGAAAGGAGGTAGGGTGTAATAAAATACCGCTCGATCTGGGAAAAGGCATAAATCAACCGAATAAATTATATGAGAAAGCGATTCCATCGAATTTATTATGGAACAGAAAGTCGATTTTGGATTTGTGTTTTGAGATTTTAGATAGGAATCAATTGTTAACATTTGAGTGTCAACTGTTACTTTGATCCCTGAGTCGTCCAAAATCATGCCACATGCTTTAACTTTGGTTCCCAAGGCACTGCATTGGCTCTAAAATGTGAACCAAATTACATGAGTTATCGAAATCCTGTCCCAACTGTTGATATCATTATCGAATTGTGTGACCGTCCTCATCGACCAATAGTGTTAATTGAGAGATCTAATCCCCCTTTAGGTTGGGCTCTTCCTGGTGGTTTTGTGGATTACGGCGAAGCTGTGGAAGTGGCGGCGCGGCGCGAAGCTTTGGAAGAAACAGGTTTGCAAGTGACGTTGATTGAACAATTCCACGTCTATTCAGATCCGAATCGCGATCGCCGTCAGCATACAATCAGCATTGTGTTTTTGGCGACGGCAACAGGTGAACCAACATCAGGGGATGATGCCAAAGGTATAGAAATTTTTGAGTCTTGGCGTGTGCCTGAAAATTTGTGTTTCGACCATGATAAAATTCTGCAGGACTACTGGCAGTATCGGCATTACGGAATACGTCCAAGGTTAGGTTGATTGAACTGCGAAGAAATTTCGTGTCTTGAAGAAGGCGATGAGCGCAAAGGACGCTAGAAAAGAAAATGAGTAGAAGGGTTATTCATACTGAAAGGGCACCTGCACCCGTAGGACCTTACAATCAAGCGATCGCCGCCTCTGGTCAAATGATTTTTGTTGCCGGACAAATTCCTCTTGACCCCAGTATGGGTGTCATTGTTGGAGAAGGAAATGTAACCAAGCAGACAGAACAGGTGATGGCGAATTTAGAAGCGATTCTCACAGCATCAGAGGCGACTTTTGACGATGTCGTGAAAACGACAGTGTTTTTGGCTGATATGAATGATTTTGCGGCAATGAATGCAGTTTATGCCAAATTTTTTCGCGATGATACAGCCCCAGCACGTGCTTGTGTTCAAGTATCGCGTTTGCCTAAGGATGTTTTAGTCGAGATTGAGTGTATTGCGATGATCTAAGCAATTTTTGTTGCTGGGCTTCCAATTGGTCCTGTCAATCAGAAAGCGAAGACTGCAATTATTTTGCACTCTATTGGGATAAAAATTTTCTCCTACTTCGAGATTGCCGCTTACTCGGGGCGCTGTCAACAATCTATTTCGTAAATAACTTTTCTTTTCAAAGAGTAAGACACTTGTAACAATCCAGAGTTATAAGTCTTGACATCTTTTAACTCAAGAGAAGTTTCTAAACTGGGATCGTTCACAATAAGTGGAATGCCATTTCCGAGAATGATTGGGTGGATTGAGAGAATTAGTTCATCAACAAAGCCGTGTTTCATGAAAGAATGAATTGTTTTTCCTCCTCCAACTAACCAGATATCACGACCCCTTGATTGACGCAACGTACTGATAAACTCCGTCAAATGAGTTCCAATAAATGTTACGTTGCTGTCTGTTTTATTGTCCAAAGTTTTTGAGAAAACAAAACTTTTTTTACCTTTATATGGGTATTCTCCAAACCCGAGAATTTGGTAATACGTCTTACTACCCATAAGTACTGTGTCAATTTGAGAAAAAAAGTCAGTATAACCGTAGTCAGCGTCGGTGAACAGCCAATCTACCTCTCCTGATGTCCTCGCAATGTATCCGTCAAGACTAGAAGCAATAAACAGCAGTATTTTTCGCATTGTTCGGTAAGTGGGCGTGAATCAACACAACTTTAATTTGTGGCAAATTCGTTCGGCTTGAAGATTCTGTCTGGAGAGGTTTGCCCTTTCAACATAGTTATTCGGTAGTTGTTAGTGGGCTTGGGAGCATGTCAACATTGGTTTACATATTTAGGTTTTTTTGCGCCAAGCTACCTAAGCACTTACCAACTAGGAATGCTTTGACCTAATTATGGCTGATTAAGAAACGTGCTGTCGTTGTTAAAAATGCTTATTTTATAGCCGATTAACATTGGTTGACACCTAAATAAAGCGGTATACCTGGTAGCCCCACTAGATGAAGTTCAAGAAATTAAATAAATTGAATTTCTTGAACTGCTCGGTATTTATTTTGATGGATTACTATTAGCTGCTTTCAGTTCATCTTGCAACATTTTTTGGTAAATATGAGGTAAATATCGACTCATCGAATTATTCTCAATGCCGTATCCCAAACTTGTCCAGGTTGGAGATAGTCGCCGTAAGACTTCATTTAATTTTCCTTGATGCAGAAGTTGAAAAATGTCAGTTCCCCAGAATTGGGGATCGCTGAGCCAACGGTAAATAACTGCATCTTGATACTCTGGTTCAAAACTATAAGAAGTCCAAAACATGAATTGGGTGGGGTTTGGATGATAGCGACGAGCAATTTGATCCCATGTCGTATTGATGACTTGATATCTACCAGCTGCTGTGGAACAATTTCCTTGATGGGGACCAACGACAATTGTGATACAAATATTGGGATGTCGGCTTAAGTCGTTAGCGTGTTGTCCACCATATAAAAGCGAATAAGGACGATATGCATTGGCTTCACTCGCTGAGATAGTTCGCATTAAAGCCCGAACATACGGGTCTCCACCTTTCATTACTAAAGGTGGCTGTTTCACCCCAAAGACAGGATCGAGGTTATATCTTAAGTCATCACGTATGTACCACTGTAACAAATATACCAAGCAAAGAAGCGAGGCTATTGGTCCTATAAGTTTTTCAACACCTTTAAGTTTAAGACTATTCAGAGTCCAACTCCTTAAAATTGCTTAATACAGTTATTTCAAAGATAACAAAAATTTTTGACGCCTCGTTCTGGAAAAAGTTCGCGACAAGGCTAAGGCGAGAGGGGAGGATGCAGTTGCATGCAACGCCCGAAGTCTGAGCAGAGGCAACATTTGATTAGAAATTCGGGGGTTCTCAAGGCAGTGCGCCTTTGGAGGGAACCACCGTTGTAGCATCTGCCGTCCCACTCTTGCCCAAGAGCGTTGGGGAGTGGGAGATGAAGAATTAAAAATTAAAATTTGACATTTTGCATTTTTAATTTTTAATTGAATTCCCCCCTAACCCCGCGCCTCCAAACCTCTCGTCTCCTGTAAGGCCAGGTTTGATCGAGATCTACTTACCAGACAAAATTAATCGGGAAAACCTGCCCCTACTCCTGTCTCCCCGCCTCCCGTCTCCTGTAAGGGCAGGTTTGATCAGATCACTTCCCAGACCAAAATTAATCGGGAAAACCTGCCCCTACTCACGCAACATTGGCAAAAAGTTCTCTAAAACTTTTAGAAGGTATGTCTGCTTTGGCAATAATTTCCACAATTTTATTTCGTGCAGCTGGCTCAAAAAGTGATTCTACACAAACTTGAGCAACTTTTTGCCGGGGAATGCTACCATCAAACAATGTATCTGCAGCCTGCATTATAATTGAATCGGTGTTATCTTCATTTTTTAATCCGCCCGGTCGCACAATTGTATAGGTAAGACCGCTGGTCTGGATGTACTCCTCCGCTTGCTTTTTCCAGACTAAAATTAGCCAGAACAAGTTGAGTGGGTGGAACCACTGGGAAGTACACAAAGAAGAAACGAGGACAAAATGCTCAATTCCTTTTTGCCGACAAGCATTTACCAGATTTTTAGTTCCTTCATAATCGACTTTATACGGTCCTGTCGGGTCAAAACTCGGTTTTGCTCCAGTCGCACAAAGAACTACAGTGCTGTCTCCCAATGCAACACTCAGGCTCTGTGGTTCTAATACGTCAGTTTTCACTAAATCGACACCAGTGGGCAAGATACTTCTTGCTGTCTCGATATCCCGCACTCCTGCTCGAACAGGAATATTCCGCGCCATCAGTTCTTGCACGATCCGGCGACCTGTCTCACCTGTTGCCCCGACTACGAATGCTTTCATAAATTTATCCTCTTCTGCGGAACTCCTAACTCTTTTTTCAGTTCTCTATTGTAGAGATTTGATGAACTTTATGACAGATTCTTGAGGTTTAGGTCAAAATGGTGATTTAGTGCGAAAAGTTGCACCTAAGACGGGAATGATTAATTTAGGTAGACGCGTTTGCAATATAAAAATCCATTATGCTTTCTCAAAACCAGGAATATCAAAAGCTTGAAACTACAGATACTGTTTTGTCTGTAGCAAGTATTAAAGAAACTGAAGACAACCGTGACGAAGCAATTGGGACAATTTCAAAATTTCACGGTTGTTATAGCGACTTTATGGAAATGTCTGCTCCGGCAAAAACTGTTGCTGAGTATCTCAACAACCACGCTTCATGGTTTTCCCGCTGCGCTGAACCCATGAAGGTGGAACTTTTGGGGCAGAATGGCTATGCTCTCACAATTGGTCGCTTTGGTTCTTTCGGTTATGATGTAGAACCGAAAATTGGTTTGGAACTTTTGCCTCCAAAAGAAAGTATTTATCACATTCGTACTATCCCCATTCCCGGTTACCAAGCTCCTGGGTATGATGTAGACTTTCACTCATTGCTACAATTGGTAGAAAACCCAATCAACGACAATCCCCACACTCAGAGTGAGATGACACGAGTGGAATGGGAATTAAATCTGGCAGTTCACATTCATTTTCCCAAGTTTATTCACCGATTGCCCAAATCTTTAATTCAATCAACAGGCGAGCGCTTACTCAACCAAATCGTTCGCCAAGTCTCCCGTCGCTTAACTTATAAAGTACAAGAAGATTTTCATGTATCTGTGGGCTTACCTTTTCCTGGTAATCCTCAGAAAAAGCGCTCAGCTAGTTAACGAATAATATTTGGGATGGAAACGCAGCATTGACTCTCCCCGAGCTAAAGGTACGGGAATTTAATAGAGTTTATTCGACTTAGGATTTTCTTTTACTAACAGCCGAAGCAACCAGTAAAAGAAAATCCGTAGTTTTACGAAGGTTATGGTTTGATTTCAAGATTTAGAATATTCGGTATAAGACTTTGTTTCATGCTTTAGGGTAATAGTCTACCGTAACGTGGCGATAAAAACGCCACGTTTTTTTACTTAAAATAACCCACCCACGCGCACTCGCGCATTGTTACACTAAAAATTTTAGAGGTACGAATATTTGAGATTATCGCGCTTCTCAATTGGTTTAACCACAATATTTTGAGAGGGAGAACAGCCGTGACGCTCGTTCGCGTAGCGTCTCCCCTTGGGAGAAGACTCGCTCTAAGCGAAGCTATGCCGTAGGCTTTACGCTACGAAGATCGCCCCTACAGTGTATTTCATCCAAACAAGAACTGCTATAGTTATCGCCAGACAAAATAGGCTCATATTTTATGACTTACGCACTATACAAATTGGATGTCTTGTGTATAAAGGGATAATGGTGGTTTCCGACTTGTAGCGCCAAAGGTTCCTTCGCCCCTTAGGTGGACGGAAAACTCTCATCTATAGCAAAATCAAAAGTTAAGACGCTAAAAATGCATACATCGTATCAGACAATTTATCTCAACACTTAAGCGTTATCTAGTATAAAATATTTTTTTAATACTTAATAGCACGTGAAAACCGATTGTGACATAAGGGGGCAAGCTTGGGTCTGATCTATGTTTTATGAGAGAGTTAATTACTATAATTTGCAACTATTTTTCTCGAACGAATTACGTGTTTTTACTAACTTAGTATATTATTTATGATTTTTTTTACGTAAATTCAATATTGTTTCTAACTGAAATTAGGGCTAAAAAAGAAGTACCGTACATATAATCATCAAGGTATAAATAAACAAAAGTACCAATTCGTCTTATTTCATCTAGGATTGCTATAAAGTCCTGGATTTATCAACGACTCAATATTTAAACTTTTACCACGCCGTCAGTTTTTGCAACACAATAATGGAATTTCTGCACGATAATACGTAAGCTCAAATACGCCTGCGATTTAAGGTGTATGCTGCGTTAGACAACTCGTTGAGGGACGGCACTTAACTGATTTGCACAAACGAGTTTAGGAAAATTAATGCTGGAATTTTTATCAAGCGTTTTGATGTCAAGTTCATTTATTCCAGATGGACATTGCTACCTCTGGAAGCCTGGGTTGATATGGCTGCATATTATCTCCGATTCTCTAAGTGCGATCGCCTACTATTCCATTCCTCTCATGCTCGTTCGTTTTGTTCAAAAACGACGAGATTTACTCTATGCCAAAGTACTTTTACTATTTAGCGCTTTCACCATCGCTTGTGGCACCACTCACATTATGGATGTGTGGGCACTCTGGCACCCGAATGACTGGTTGTTCGGTTTCCTTAAAGCCTTAAGCGCTTTTATTTCTGTGTGTACAGCGATCTCCTTAATGCCAATTATTCCCCAAGCATTAATATTACCTTCTCTTGAACAACTAGAAGCTACAAACTACCAACTGTTAGCCGAAGTGCTTGAGCGCCGCAGTATTGAGGAAAAACTTCGCTCCTCCGAACAGATGCTCCAGCTAGTGATCGACAACATTCCCCAATTCATCTTTTGGAAAGATATAAATTCGATTTACCTGGGTTGTAATCGGAGCTTTGCACACGCGGCTGGCTTGGAAAATTCCTTGGAAATCGTGGGTAAGACAGATGAGAATTTACCATGGGGTTCTGAAGCAGCAGAGTGCTTTCGGGAGTATGATGCTGGTGTGATAGCCACAGATATTCCACAATATCATATCATTGAATCTTTACTCTCAGCAGACGGTAAACAAAACTGGAAAGATATCAACAAAATCCCACTCCATAATATCAAAGGGAATGTAGTGGGTCTATTGAGTACCGTAGAAGACATCACAGAACGTAAACAAGTAGAAACCGTTCTGCTTCATCTCAATGAGGAGTTAGAAATTCGCGTCTTGGAAAGGACGGTAGCTTTAAGCGCATCTAATCAACAACTTGCAGGTGAGATTGCTGAACGTCAAGCTGCTGAGACAGCGCTCAGAAGAAGTGAGGAGCGTTATCGTTCACTAGTTGAAGCCACCTCCCAAATAATTTGGGATACCTCGGCAGAGGGAGAATTTATTACTGAACAGCCGAGTTGGAGCGCGTTCACCGGACAAACCATCAATGAGTTTAGGGGGTGGGGGTGGCTCAACGCTATCCACCCCTCAGATCGATCTCATACAGCACAGGCATGGTCTCAGTCTATTACTAACGGCATCTTATATGAAGTCGAACATCGCCTGCGACGTGATGACGGGGAGTATAAGTATATGGGTGTACGTGCTGTACCTGTGTGGGACAATGACTCAAATATCCGAGAGTGGGTAGGTGTTCATACGGATATCACGGAGCGAAAACGATCTGAAGAAGCATTGCTCAGTAGTCTCGCTACCAACCGCGCTCTTCTCAACGCAATTCCCGATTTAATGTTTCGTCTTAGCCGAGATGGTATTTTGGTGAATTACAAAGTCCCAAAAGAAAGTGAGATTTTGTTTCAAGCCAGAGAATATCTGGGGAAAAACATTACTGAGGCTTTACCTAAAGATATTGCCTTAACAGTTCTCCAACTGATTGAAAAAGCCTTGCAAACAGGTGAACTTCAAGTCTATGAGTTTCAATTGCCTCAGTCGAACAACATCACTTATTGGGAAGCTCGGTTGGTGCTTAGTGAATCAAATGAAGTGATGGCAATTGTGCGTGACATCACTCAGCGCAAGCTGATAGAGGAAGACACAAGCAATGCTTTAAAACAGGAAAAAGAACTATCGGAACTCAAATCCCGCTTCATCACCATGACTTCTCACGAGTTTCGCACCCCGCTCACCACAATTCTATTATCTGCCGAATTGCTCAAAGATTACGGTCACAACTGGAGTGAGGAGAAAAAAGTTGAACATCTCCAACGCATTCAAGTCTCGGGGGAACAGATAACCAATCTCTTAAATGATGTACTATTGCTGGGCAAAGCAGAAGCCGGAAAACTAGAGTGTCAGCCTTCCCCACTGAATTTATCTAAGTTCTGTAATGATTTGGTGGAGGAAATACAACTGGGATCGGGCAGCAAGCACATGATCGTATTTGTCGAAGAAGGCGAATGCACCACAACTTGCATAGATGAAAAACTTTTGCGCCCAATCTTATCGAATTTGCTCTCGAATGCGATTAAGTATTCACCCACAGACAGCATTATCCAGGTGACAGTAGCTTATCAAAACGAAGAGGTAATTTTTAAAGTTGAGGATTCTGGGATTGGAATTCCACCAGAAGATCTACAACGATTGTTTGAGCCTTTTCATCGAGCTAAAAATGTGGGGACTATTCCCGGAACAGGGCTGGGGATGGCAATTGTTAAAAAATCTGTGGACTCGCATGGGGGTCAAATTACAGTCAAGAGTGAAGTTGGTGTCGGTACAGTCTTTACCGTCACACTGCCACTGCATTTTTCAAGCGACGTTACACACCCCTTGAACTAATAGCTGAGGAAAATGAATGAAAAAGCTTTTGATCGTTGAAGACGAGGCAGCCATCAGAGCCAATATTTTAGACCTCTTGAAGGCTCAGGATTTTGACGCGATCGCCGCTGAGAACGGAACAATAGGTGTGGAAATGGCGCTTTCCCATCTTCCCGATTTGATTATTTGTGATGTGATGATGCCCGAACTTGATGGTTACGAAGTCCTCAAAACTTTGCGCCAAAATCCACTCACCGCCACAACTCCTTTCATTTTTCTCACTGCCAAAGCTGATCAAGTAGATTTGCGGGCAGGGATGTCTCTAGGAGCCGATGACTATCTCACAAAGCCATTTCGCTCTAAAGAACTGCTACAGGCGATCGCGACAAGATTAGAAAAACAAGCTGTTATTGAGAACCAACAAGCACAAAAACTCAATGAACTACGCTGTAGTATTACCCTATCACTACCTCACGAACTTCGGACTCCTCTAAATGGAATTATCGGTCTTTCCGAGCTCATGATTGCTGAATACAGTTCGCTATCATCCACCGAGAGCTTAGAAATGCTACAAGACATCCGGACTTCAGGAAAACGCTTGCATCGGCTTATTCAAAATTTTTTAGTCTATGCTGAATTGGAACTGGCGGCAACAGATAGTAAGCGAGTTGCCTCTTTTCGGAATTATCAAACTCACTCAGCTAAGTCCATCATTGCCGAACAAGCAATTTTGCAAGCTCGCGCCGCTGACCGAGAAGCTGATCTACAGCTAGAACTCCTTGATGCTAGCATACAGATTTCCACAAGATATCTCAAGAAACTAGTTGAAGAACTGCTGGACAATGCTTTCAAATTTTCCAGTGCTGGCACACCTGTGACGGTTAGCAGTGTGCGAGAACACAATTTTTTCATCCTGTCTATTGCCGACAAGGGACGAGGCATGAGTACCCGACAAGTGACCGAAGTCGGAGCTTATCAGCAATTTGAGCGGAAACTCTACGAACAGCAAGGAAGTGGTTTAGGATTGATTATAGCGATCCGACTAGCTAAATTACATGCTGGAAAACTATTCATTGAAAGCATACTCGGTGAGCAAACAACGGTATTGGTTACCATACCTGAGGTTAATTCTTCTCTTTAAACTAAACTTCTGTTGACTTAAACTATTATTTTTTATTATTTTAAATTGATTATTTAACAACCCCTCCAAGCTTTCTGTATGGAGGGGATTTTATGACTCAACTACTTAATAATGATCGCGCTTCAACATAACTAACAACTTAGGCTATTAGCTAATAGCTATGCCTGAGTAAGAATTCTTTGGATAATCTGGACACCAGAAAAAGCTTGCCAAGCAAAAAGTCCTAAAAGTGCAAAATTCAACAAAATATGAGTTACACGTGCCCAATTTGCTCCTTTCTGCATAAAAGGAGATAAAGACGCAGAAAAACCAATCAAACTTGTCATGCCAAGTCCTACAAGCAGGTGAGGTCCAAAGAACAACTTACCATTATTAATATAGGTGACAGCCATAGCACCAACAGCGCCTGATACCATCAAAGCCAAAATTATTGAACCGATTTGGAAGTGTCTGACGTTATATCTCCCTTTAACCAGTTCTTTCTTTTCTTCGCCTTTAGCATTTCTAGTCCGCTGTACTTGCAGCCCTAGATAAGCTGCATAAACAGAGGCGAACAATAACACCCACATCAAGATCGGGTGAAAGAAGTTTGACCAGTATTTAACCGATGGTGAAAGCTCTAAATTCATACGATTGTCCCCTGTCATAAATTCTTCATAAAAATTAGCATAACTCTAATTGTGATTGGGGAGATGAGAAGATGAAAAGTGGTTAGTGGGTCATGGTTTAATTTGGATAACTTGTAAGCAGAAATGACAACATCCACAAACCCCGCCCAGAAAGCGGTTAGTATTACCTTTCTGACAACTAACAATCAACAACTCATAACTGACAAATGGCTAAAAATAACGATCTCTTATTGCTGGTGGCAGCTAGAAATGGCGATAGAGCGCAAGTGCAAGCACTGATTACCTCAGGTGCAAAGGTAGACATAAGCGATCCCAGTGGCACCACGGCATTAATGTTCGCTGCCAATTCAGGTTACACTGAAGTTGTGCGATCGCTCCTCAATGCTGGGGCAAATATCAACTTATCTAGAAAACGGTATGGTTTGACAGCTTTGATGTTGGCAGTTAGTGCTCGTCAACTTGACACTATAAAGTTACTACTACAAAATGGTGCTGATGTCAATGCTATTAATGAAGATGGTAGTACAGCGTTAATGGCAGCCGTTGTGAAAGGCTATGTCGATATAGTGCGGCTCTTACTTGCTGAAGATGCTAAAGTAAGTGTAAAAGATGAAGATGATGATACTGCCTTAAAACTAGCAGTACGCTTCGGAGAGACAATTATTGTACAAGAATTAATACAAGCTGGTGCAGATGTCAACACCCAAGATGAAGAAGGTGAAACCGCATTGATGGTAGCGGCAGACTTGGGACATGTCGAAGTGATTGAAGCATTGTTAGCGGCAGGGGCTGATGTCAATATTCAAAACAGAGATGGTGGAACAGCTCTATCAGCGGTAACAGCAGCCGGACATAGTGCGATCGCTTCCGCTTTACTCGCTCGCGGTGCTGATGTCAACATTCAAGATAAAGATGGTGAGACGGCTTTGCATCTTGCTGTTGTCGAAGGCTATGACGATGTAGTGCAAGTTTTACTAAAGCATGGTGCGGATGTACAAATCAGAAACAACTTAGGCGATACACCTATTCTTGTGGCAGCGTTGCAAGGACACAGCCAAATTATCGAAGCATTGCTGCAACAAGGATCTAATGTGAATGAGAAAAACTTGGGCGAGACGCCTCTAGCACTGGCTGCAATACAGGGATCTACAGAGATTGTAAAAGTACTACTCGATTCTGGCGCTGATGTCAATAGTCAAGGAGAAAAAGGAAAAACTGCCTTATTTAAAGCCGCAGAACACAATCACATAAATGTGATAGAGCAGTTGCTCGCAAACGGGGCAAACGTAAATATACAAGACTCAGCAGGAGCAACAGCTCTGATGTGGGCTGCATCGCGGGGTTATAGCGAAATAGTACAATTGTTGATGAAATCTGGGGCAAATATAAATTTGAAAAACTCGGGTGGTTATACAGCTATGATGCTAGCAGAGTTTAACGGGTATGCCAATGTAGTCAGAATTTTAAAGGCATCTCAAAAAAAAGAATGATCAAAGACAGAAGTCAGGAGATTGGAGTCAGGAGTCAGGAGTTATTATTTTTCTGCTCCCCTCATTCTCTGCTTTTATGGGTGGGAATTGGTTGTAATAAAGGAGTTTCTCGGCAGATGCTTGAGGCTGCCATTGAACACGTGTTTAGAGAAAATCAACTAGCTGAAAGTGCGATCGCAGGCATTGCGACTATAGACGTGAAAATAGATGAAGTTGGTTTAATAGAACTTTGCCTTGAACGTAATTTTGTGATAAAAACTTTCTCCTCGGAAATTCTTCGTTCTGTCTGCGTCCCCAACCCGAGTAAAGCTATTGAAAAAGAAGTGGGAACTTTTAGCGTTGCGGAAGCGGCTGCAATGCGAGCCGCTCAGTGTCAAAATTTATTGGTTCCCAAACAAATTTTCCGTTCCTCAATCTCGAATCAAAAAGGTGCGGTAACGGTAGCAATTGCCCAACAACTACCTCGCTTGCAGAGTTAAAAATTAAAAATACTTGGATTGTAAGCAATAAAAAATTCTTTAGACGCGCAGCGGCTTCCCGCAGGGTATGATAAGTTTATTTCCGATATCATATACTACCTATGTTCGACGTAAAAAAAGACTGATTTCTCTTGTTCAGAACAGATATAGTATTTTTATTTTCCCAGAGTCATAAAAGAGGATGAACTGGTACTTTGAGGGCAGCAACTACAAAGTCGCGGCGTCCGCACTATTATACTGGGCGGCATAGTTAGCTTTCGCGTAAATTAACTAACTCTTTACGAAAACTTTATTTTAATCAAGCGTTTTTCCTGATGATTAGGGGCAGCAACAATTGAGAAAGAGTAATCCAGCAGAAACTTGGGGTACACCATTTCACACCGAGTGTACCTATAACCTGCATTTCTCACACGCTCCTATTAACTCTAAGTAAAGTTTTACTTAATAAAAAAGATACTGCTATAC
>JAQYWO010000311.1 GCA_029379215.1 Rhizonema sp. PD37 | reverse complement strand
CAAGACGGTGAAGTTGTGGAACACCCAAGGCAAGGAACTGCAAACCCTCACTGGGCATAGCGCCTTAATCATAAGTGTCGCCTTCAGCCCCGATGGCAAGACCATTGCAACAGCCAGTTCGGACAAGACGGTGAAGTTGTGGAACACCCAAGGCAAGGAACTGCAAACCCTCACTGGGTCTAGCGGTCCAGTCTATAGTGTCGCCTTCAGCCCGGATGGCAAGACCATTGCATCTGCAAGTTTTGACAACACGGTGAAGTTGTGGAACATTCAAGGGCAGGAACTGCAAACACTCACTGGGCATAGCGGCCCAGTCTATAGTGTCGCCTTCAGTCCCAATGGCAAGATTATTGCATCAGCCAGTTCGGACAACACAGTGAAGTTGTGGAACACCCAAGGGCAGGAACTACAAATCCTCAAAGGGCATAGCGGCTCTGTCTTAAGTGTCGCCTTCAGCCCCGATGGCAAGATTATTGCATCAGCCAGTTCGGACAAGACGGTGAAGTTGTGGAACACCCAAGGGCAGGAACTGCAAACCCTCAAAGGGCATAGCGGCTCTGTCTTAAGTGTCGCCTTCAGCCCCGATGGCAAGATTATTGCATCAGCCAGTTCGGACAAGACGGTGAAGTTGTGGAACACCCAAGGGCAGGAACTGCAAACCCTCAAAGGGCATAGCGGCTCTGTCTTAAGTGTCGCCTTCAGCCCCGATGGCAAGATGATGGTTTCTACTAGTAGCGATCGGACTGTAAAATTGTGGAATTTTGATTTGGATTATTTAATGGCACAGGCTTGTACTTGGATAGGCGATTATTTGAATAATAATCATTATGTGAGTAAGGAAGATAAGAGTTTATGTGATGGAGTGAGAGCAATTAAAAATTAAAAATTCGGAAGGCTTCGTGAAAAGAGACTTTGCCAGTATCGTTATTTCATACCGCTATGAACTTCTAGGTGTAGTGTGACTTAAAAGAGGTCACAATCACAATAAATTAATAGTTTGAACTATCAAGTTAATAAAATGGCTCACTTGCTGGCAATAAGTAATACCAATTCCTTAAAACTTCACTACACATCAAATATCATGTAAGGGCGAACTAGCCGTTCGCCCCTACCCACGGTATATAGCGATCCGTTGAGGAGTCGTGAAAATTATTGTTTGAATGTAGACGCGAAGCGGTGAAGCAGCGCTGCAGGCGGGAAACCCGCCGTAGGCGACTGTGTTAGCGTAGCGTTAGCGATAGCGTTAGCGAAGCGTTAGCGAGTCCTCGAGCGTCAGCGTTAGCGAGGCACGAGCGTCGGAACGAGCGTCACCCGTTAGCGAAGCGGTAGCGAGTCTTCTCCCAAAGGGAGACGCTACGCGAACGAGCGTCAGGGCTTGCCGCAGGCTACCGCAATAGACAAAGGACAGTTCGCAGCTTTGGTTTCCCTCCGTAAGAATCTGTCCGTTGCCTTCGCCGTCAGGCGTCTCGTAGAGAAGAACGCCAAGAGAAGAAAGAGAGAGATTTTCACAACTGATTTAAGACTGCTATAGACTTGCAACATTAATCAATAAAAAAATCGGTGTAAATACAGTTATTCTTCACAGTTGCCTCAAAAAAACTTTAAATGGTCAGTTGATTTGCGCCCCTGATGTATTAGTCTTGCTATAGTCTTAAGCAAAGAGATTTGGAAGCATCAAGTATACTAGTGAGCCACGGTTGATTGCAGAGATGGCAGAGCGAAAAGAAATGTGACGTTGAAGGGAAACTACTAGTATAATATTCGGAAGTTCTATCAGTTTACCGATTATTATTTATATTCTTTAGAAATAGGGTGACTCAGGTGCAGAAGCAGAAAACTTCTATAAAGGCAAGCCAGTTCAAAGAGTCTATCATCCGCGAAATGACGAGAGTGGCATTGCAACATAATGCGGTAAATCTGGCACAGGGTTTTCCTGACTTTCCTTGTCCGCCTGAATTAAAACGGGCAGCTTGTGAGGCAATTGAAACAGATGTCAATCAATATGCTATTACTTGGGGCGATCGCTCCTTCCGTCATGCTCTTGCCGAAAAAGTTCGTTGGTATCTAGGGCTGGAAATTGATCCCGAACGGCAAATCACTGTGACTTGTGGTTCCACCGAAGCAATGGCAGCAACGATGATTGCTACCGTCGATCCGGGTGATGAAGTGATTGTGTTTGAGCCGTATTATGAGAACTACGCACCAGATGCAGTGTTAGCTAGTGCAACTCCCCGTTATGTGTCGTTGCATCCACCTGAGTGGACGTTTGATGAAGCCGAATTGCGTCAAGCATTCAATGAACACACCAAAGCCATTATTATCAACACGCCTCATAACCCAACTGGGAAAGTGTTCACCCGCGAAGAACTGACTCTCATTGCCGAACTTTGCCAGGAGTGGGATGTGCTAGCATTTACTGATGAAATCTACGAACATATTCTCTACGACGGCACGACACATGTAGCAATGGCTACCCTGCCAGGTATGGAGGAGCGTACTGTTACTATCAATGGTCTATCTAAAACCTATAGCGTGACTGGATGGCGTGTTGGTTACATCCTAGCAAATCCAGAATTAACTGGGGCAATTCGCAAAGTCCACGACTTTCTAACTGTGGGTGCTCCTGCACCTTTACAACGAGCTGGAGTAACAGCGATGCAACTTCCTGTC
The DNA here is from genome assembly GCA_029379215.1 of Rhizonema sp. PD37. Classification (GTDB taxonomy): domain Bacteria; phylum Cyanobacteriota; class Cyanobacteriia; order Cyanobacteriales; family Nostocaceae; genus Rhizonema. The sequence goes on along the minus strand of JAQYWO010000311.1, from coordinate 7,795 downwards.
AGCTACTACGAAGAACTGGCAAAGCTTTACGTACAAAAGCGAGATAGTATACTTCATACTTTGGATAGAGTCGGTATTTCCTATTTTGTGCCAGAAGGGGCCTATTACGTGTTGGCTGACATCTCGCGCTTCGGTTACAAAACCGATATAGAGTTCGCTCAGTATCTAATTAAAGAAATTGGCGTAGCAGTGGTTCCCGGTTCCAGCTTTTTCTCTCAACCAGAAGCAGGTAAGGATTTTATTCGCTTCTGTTTTAGCAAGAAGCCAGAAACTTTGGCGGCAGCGAGCGATCGCTTACTGAAATTACCATCGATTTTACAACCTGCTACATAGTAAGAAGAATACATTTATATTGCGCATTTTAACGGAATAAGGTACATTCTTAGGGAAGAACGGTGAGACAGCCTTGTTTAAGGAAGCGTCTCGCATCAGAAGGAGCATCACCCCCTCAGCTGTTTGCCACAATGTGGTGTACTATCAGCAGAGAGCGAAACCCGTTCTAAAGTCTTATCAGAACCATATCCACTATATATCTAAGCGCAAAAACGCAGAGCAAGGCAAGGAGTCTCTTATTTTGTGAAAAATTAATATGTTTTTTATACAGTTTAAATTGCTAAAAACACGTATTTTTGGTGAGCCTACAGATTTTTTAAATAAGTAACGTCCCAAGATTTTTCGGTTACATTGAGTCACTCATCTTGTTAAGCTACTACCTAGAAAGGCGGAAAGAACCATTATGTTTAAACAATTAGCGATCGCTTCTGTAATTTTTTTATCTTCTATATTGCCATCTCATGCTGAAACTTTGATACCCGTTGCTACTTCATCACAGGGAGTTTCTCTATATTTAGATACAGATTCAGTGCAAGGCAAAAATGGTTATTACCAATATCAGTCAGTTTCTTCAGATGGAAAAGTCGTCACTAAAACTCAGATGACAACCGCTTGTAGAGAAAGGACGGCAAACGTAGTAGCAGAAAATCGTTACACGCTCGATGGTCACTTAATTGCATCTTCCAATTATAGTGATAAGAGAAAACTCCGACCTATCATTGCTGGAAGTACTTTGTCCTTATTTAGCAAAGCAGTCTGTTCGCATTGACTCTCAATACTACTCCGATAAGCCCTCTTTTCCTCCCCTGCATTCCTTGCTCAAGAACTGCTTACCTCAACAGATAAATTTCGATAGCCCTTGCAGTATTGCATTGACTCTCACCAAAGAAGATAGCCGAGCTTAATGCTTATATGCCCACATTCATCAGGCATTACATCTTGAGATTTGGACGCAAAAGCCAGATATTCTCCTCATTGAGAAGTTGTTCTACGCCTTCAAGTTCAACTGAGGATTTGTCGTAGCGTGCTTGGGCAAAAGACACAGTGTGCAAGGTTTGGAAATTGTTAGCAACAGCAACACGGGTATGCCCTCCGTCTTGAACTCCGCTCCCGAGGTGATCTACCATGACAAAATCACCTGGTTGAACTAGAGTCAGTAATTCGCTAATTTTCTGTCTTCTCTGAGCCTCTGCAAGAGTTGCAGCAGGTATTTCATAAATTAGCTGGAAGTGGACGTGATTGTTATTGCTCTTAGCGTACTTGTCACTCCACTTATACCATTGATTGGCATTGGGATATTCACCTTTGCCTTGATTTTCGTAGTAAGGAGGTTCATAACCGCCTTTGCGCAGCACATTACCACCAAACAGGTTGCATTTCCAGCGATTAATGAGATATTCAAAGGGTTTATCGACAGGAACGTTATGCTTGGGATCGATATTAATCCAAGGTTGGGGGACGCCATAGTGAAGGGCAATATCTCCTTTTGTCAGTTCTTGGGCGGCATGAACTAAGTCTTTAGGGGTTGCACTGAGAATTCCCGGTACATTAGTTGCTCGCAAAGAGCGGTCTAATTGCTATGCAGTTTTAGCATCTACTTTGCCTGTGACAGGCAGCCCACTTTTGCGCTGGAAGGCTTTTACAGATGAGGTTGTCTCTTCACCATAATCTCCATCTGCTCCATACTGCGGCAACATATAGTCCAATTGCTGAGTACGGCTAGCTAAGGCAATGAGCGATCGCTGCACTAAGCGAACTGACGAATTGTGTCCACTTGCAGGTAGTGTTATCTGCCCATTGAGCAGTTCCTTCTGCCCTCTGCCCTCTGCCTTCTGCCTTCTTCAAGTAGTAGCTTTTTGAGCCAACTCCCGACACCTGGTTCTAAGGTATCGACATAACAAGTGGCGATCGCTACTGCATCCTCTGTTATTGCACGTCCAGACTGAATGCTCTTTTCTAAGTCAATCAAATCGGCTGCTGTAAATATAGCATTTGTGACTAAGTTTTTAATAGATGGCGACAGAACAGGCATGAGTTCCCTCTAAATTGGAATTTATAAGCTTTATTGGTTACAGATTTATCTTGGGAGATTCCGGAATTTTTGCTGACTCCGCCAAAAAAATTGTTAAACCTTGTATACATAAGGTAGGTAAAACGGCATGAATAAGTGAAAGTTCGTAGTAAGCACTTCTGTGCTAAAGCGCTAAAGCGCTTACTACGCAAAATTTTTATTAACTTTACTTTTCTTTTCTTTATATAATTAAGTTTTTTACCACCGACTTACTTAATAAAATAATACTAGGATTTTGGAGATCAACGTAAATAACCCTGGTTTCTCTGAATAATTGCAGTTAAACTTTTTTATACACAGAAACCTGGTTTCTTTTAATCCGGAGTTGCTATGCACGGCATGTATGGTAGTGAATCCTTGAAAAAAGGAGATTGGTAATTATTCTTTCATCAATCCTCCATTACCGATTACCAGCCATCACTATGCAACTAGCATAACGTTATTGGATGTCATATTATGAAACTCGAAAATATAGCCAATTGCCTTAATTTAGAACAGATAACAGCAGATAAAGAATTAGTCACCCAAATTCAGACAAAACTCTTAGGCTTAGGTTTGTATCCTGGTGGTAAATTTGTAGATGGTAATTATGGTACCTGGACTGAAGGTGCGATTAAAAATTTTTGTAATGCTACAAAACTGCCATTTCGCCAGTTCGATAAAAATTTTGCCAATAATCTGCTGAACCTGAAACAACTCCCATCAATACTACAAACAGATAAAAATCAAATATTTCAAAATTTACTCAAGATAGATACAGCAACTCAACTTTCTGAAAACGAAACAGCAGCATTCCTCAATCGAGGTATTCAAAACTCGAAATATTTCACACAAATAGCCGATTATCCAAATCGCCTAGCTGCTAAATATGAGAGTCCATCATTACCATCAACATATAGTCCTTATCCAAAACGGGGAGTTATTCCGCTGATTGATAACCAAGCTTTAGACTTTCTTCATTCAGATATACAACAAGCATGTGTTTGCATTGGGTGTTTTGTCAACGGACAAATTCAAACGCGTTGGTTGGGAAAAAATGCGCTCACCCTCGGTGAGTTTTGGAGTGCAACTAAAATTATCCCCATCCTAAATGTGTTAAGTGAAGCGAATAAGAGATATTATAATATTGATATAGAAAGCTGCTACATTACAAATCAAAAATTTCAGTTCCTTGATTTAGTCCAGGATATTATTACTTATCAAGAAAAAATAACAACATCAAACTCTGCAGCGGCAACTTTAAAACAATTCCGAACTCCTGAAGATCTTGAATTGTGGGTAAAAAATATTACACAAAACCAGCAATTAATTTTTCGGGGTAAATACGGGGAAGAACCTTTTATCAATCAACCAAAGCTAATTGATAGCAAAACAGCGCAACTGCTAATTGAGTCAAGTTTAACACGTCATGATGGACAGAATAGCGTATCTGCGTATGACCTGACACGGTTAGTTTCGATGGTAGGATGGCATCTACACATTGCCGATGACTCCCGATTGCCAGGAGTACAGTGGCAGAGTTTGAAAAGTATTATCAAAGCTATGGGAAATGACAGGGCACGCTACGTAGAAGTTGCGTTACAAAGTTTGGGATTGGAAAATGTGATTAGTTCTCCTGTTATTATCTCGAAATTGGGTGACGGGTACTCTGAAATCAGAAAAAGAAATGAAATCACTTATGTTGCTTTTGTGCAGTTTGTGGATGAGCATTTAAAGATGAATAACCAGCTTGGCAAGTTAAGGACTTTAGCTATGACACTTAGGGGAGCAATGCCTTCAACTAATAGTCAGTGGATTGAGCTTGATGCTCGTATGGCAACTGAAGTCACCGAAATTATTCGCTTAGTTGTGATGGAAAAACTGGCTTGACAAACACTCACGCTCTTCAGATTCGCGACTTCTTAGAGAAGTCGCGAATCTGAAGAGCGTGACTCGCGATCGCATGCTTCCCGTAACAATGCAGCAATTGATTGTAATACGGTTTAGTTTCACGAGTGTCTTATCTATGTAGTGTTGAGAATCATCGTAGCACTCCCTACTCCATAGGTAGGGAACTTTTTTTACGGTGAACTAGGTAGAAAAATTTTTCAGTGGAATGATGCTAAATAATGCCGCTAGACTTTAATCTAGTACAAGCGAACTAACTTCGGAATCGAATGTCTGACTTAATTTTATTTTGGCACCGCCGCGACTTACGTATCTTTGATAATACAGGACTCAGTATCGCACGACAGCAGAGTCCAAAGGTTGTGGGCGTGTTTTGCCTCGATCCTAATATTTTAGAAAAGGATGATGTTGCTCCTGCGAGAGTCACTTATATGATCGGCTGTTTGCAGTCACTACAACAGCAATATGCTCAAGCAGGAAGCCAGTTATTAATACTCCGCGCCAATCCCAAGCAAGCAATTCCTGCACTGGCGGCGGCATTAAAAGCCAAAGCGGTATTCTGGAATTGGGATGTGGAACCTTACTCCCAAGAACGCGATCGCCTGGTAATGGAAGCGCTGCAAGAAAAAGGCATCCAGTTTCTAGAGAAAAACTGGGATCAGATTCTTCACTCACCGGAAGATATTCGCACGGGTTCTAACAAGCCTTACACCGTTTATACTCCCTTCTGGAAGAATTGGAGTAGCAAACCGAAGCCCAATCCTGTAGAAAATCTGGAAAATGCCCAAGGTTTGACAAAAGCGGAAAAAGAAATTGCAGGGCAAGCTGGAGTTGTTGCATTACCTACGGCTAAAGATTTAGGTTTTCATTGGGATGGAGATTTAGCGATCGCACCAGGTTATGAGGCAGCGAAAGAACGGTTAGAGGAGTTTTGCGATCGTAGCATTAATGAATACAAAGAACAGCGTAATTTCCCAGCAGTTGATGGCACATCCCAACTCAGTGCGGCTTTGAAATTTGGTGCCATCGGCATTCGCACTGTTTGGCAAGCTACCTTAGATGCAGAGCAAAACAGCCGTAGTGATGAAACAGAAGTAAGCATCTCTGCATGGCGACAGGAGTTAGCGTGGCGGGAGTTTTATCAACACGCTATGTATAATTTTCCAGAATTGGCAGAGGGTGCTTTCCGCGAAACCTTTAAAAGCTTTCCTTGGGAAACTAACGAAGAACATTTTCAAGCTTGGTGTGAGGGGAAAACTGGTTATCCCATAGTTGATGCTGCAATGCGGCAGTTGAATGAGTTTGGCTGGATGCACAACCGTTGCCGGATGATTGTTGCCAATTTCCTCACGAAAGACTTACTCATTAATTTTCAATTGGGAGAAAAATACTTTATGCAGAAGTTGATAGATGGCGATTTATCTGCCAATAATGGTGGCTGGCAATGGAGTGCTTCTAGCGGTATGGATCCCAAACCTATACGGATTTTCAACCCCGCCAGTCAATCGCAAAAATTCGATCCGGAAGCTGAATACATCCGGCAATGGGTGCCTGAATTACGTTCTCTGGATGCAGAATATTTAGTCACTGGGAATATTTCTCCTTTAGAACGCGATGCCCTTGGCTATCCTCAGCCAATTGTAGATCACAAGCAACAGCAACGGTATTTTAAAGAGCGTTATCAACAGCAAAAAGAAGGATAAATAATTTGCTCATATCGTGTTTGGTTAATAGTTCATGGTTGATGGCAATTAACAAAGCATAATTAAAAATATTTCACAACACCTTGAGATTGTGCCTTTACATTCGGATGAATATCTAAGTGCTATTGAGCGCATGGCAGCTTTAAATCTCCAAGGTGGTATTTTTGATGCTCTAATTGCCCAAGCTGCTCTAAAAGCCAACGTAGATATCCTCTTAACGCTAAATCCTAACCACTTTACTCGTTTGGGAGAAGCGATCGCTCAACTTGTACAAGTTCCTAATTGACGATTACCTATCTCCAAAATCTTCAAACTTGGCTTCCACAGCAAGGAAGCGGTTTTTTATATCGGTATTCATTTCTGGCGGTTCTTGAGTATATAAAGGAGACATAAAGCGAAGTAAGGATTCAAGGAAAATCTTTAAAGATCGTGTAAAAAACATTAGACAATATTTAATTTCACCGTATATGTACTAATATCTAGTGTACAAATAAATATACAATTGACTATATTTTAGATTAAAAAACACAGGGTAGCTTCGTACCGTAATTCACTCAATTACGAAGAGATTAGAAGCTCATGAATACCCAAAGGAATTCGCATAGCGAAAAATCCTTGTCTACCACCAAAGCTAGAAGCAGAAAATTGGCGTACATAACTGCTTTAAAATCTCGCCAATTCACAAAGAACCTGATATTATTTGCAGCACCTTCGTTTGCATTCAACATCAGTCTGCACTCTCTACTAAATAGCCTACTGGCATTTTTACTATTTTGTTGTGCTTCTAGCAGTTTTTACTTACTGAATGATATTGTAGATGTAGAATGTGACCGTCAATATCCTGTAAAGTGCCAGTACCCAATCGCTGTAGGATTAGTGAGTATTCCAGTCGCACTCACGATGGCATTGGTATTGTTAGGTAGTGCTTTGAGTGTGAGCTGGTGGCGTTCGCCTGTACTAGGTGCAGCCACTACTGCTTACGCAGTCTTACAAATGGCTTATAATTTACGACTCAAATGGATGGTGATTTTAGATATTGAGGCGATCGCCATTTAGCAAAAACTTCCTAAAATCATATAGAAATAAAGTGTTCAATACTGATTAGGATGCCACTAAATTTTACGACTGTTGCTCACTCTAAAAAATATAAGATTATTTGCACATCCTTTATGATTACTATAGCCAATAGCATATAAGATAGTTTTAATTTATACATGAGATATTTCATCAAAAGCTTTCGGAATTTTTACTCAACCAATACGTATTTAAATATTTTCATTTTTTTCTGGGCTTTATTTGCTTTGACTAATAGTGGTTTTGATAATTCAGAAGGGTTATTTCATTACCAAGTAGCAGTACAAATCATCAAGCACGGACAGTTAGGTTTTGATACTTTAAGAAACGGTGTATTTCAAGAAGCACCTAACGGTAGATTTTATGCAGAACATGAGATTGGTAATACACTTTTTATACTACCCACAGCATTAATCAATATACTGATAGAAAATCTCTTTTCTACGTTTGTTAGTCAAGAAACAGTAGAAAGGATACAAAAATTCATCCTCTCGTTTCAACCAGGTGTTTATTCAGCGATAACTGTTACGACTTTCTTCGCTATCTTAAAACTTGAATTTCTTCAAGCTACAATACCCAGCTTTATCGCCACTCTTTGTTTATCCCTAACTACTTATTTCTGGTCTTATTCTCGGAATTTATTTGATGGTGTTCTGTGTTCAACATTATTAATCTTATCTTTCTTCTTTCTATTAAGATATTTTCAAACAAGTTATTTATTGTGTTT
>JAQYWO010000310.1 GCA_029379215.1 Rhizonema sp. PD37 | reverse complement strand
GTTCAGTATTTATGATGGAATCACATACATTTTTTTGTTCTGAAGCTCACCCCTCGCCCAAACTTGTTGGGGGAGAGGGAGAGTTTTTCGCCCTACTGTCCGATACTCAAAAAGCCGCTCTCAATCAAGTACGAAGAGTAAACCATAAACAATTGAGAGTTGATAGGTGCACAGACAATAGAACTGCCTGCAAGTGCATCAAGGGTTTCATCGCAACTGATAATTGGTCGGTGCGACTTTAAGTATAAATCCGGAATTGTGAGTTGTTCTTGTGACCAACGATCAAGCAAGAAAGGTCGGAGGGTGTACAAAGGATTCTCTGGAGAGGACACGTTGTTGATTAACTTTTCTTGCCACTCTTCATAAGGAATCAACTGAATTGGGAAACCGAAAGAATGCATCCAGTCAACTAAACTCTTCAAAGGCACAGGTTCGGGATGTTGTAGGTGGAAAGCCTTGCCTATCGATTCTTTCTGCTTAGAAAGATGAACGATCGCTCTACTCACATAGTCTACTGGAGACATATCCATCATGTAATCCACATCTGGAAAATATCCCATCTCCACACAACCCTTAGTCATCAGGCATGTAAAGTCATCTGTGTTAGTGACACCTGTTTGACTGTGCCCGGAAATCAATGGGGGTCGATAAATTGTTACAGGAAGCCCTCTCTCACCCGCAATTTTAACTAACTTCTCAGCAACCCATTTTGTCTGAGAGTAACCGAGATGAATCCCTTCCCAATGCTTAAAGTCATCCTGTTCTTTAACAACCTTGCCAGCATAAGCCGTTGATTCAAAAATAGCGACACTGGAAACGTAATGGAGAGGCTTAACTTTGATTTGACTTGCCAATCGCAAAACTTCTTGGGTTCCCAAAACATTCGCTGTCTTCAGTGCTGAGTAGGGATAAACATAATTCAGCGTCGCAGCACTGTGATAAATGGCATCAAGATTAGCTGCCAACATTTCAAAGCCTTCAGTGCTAATACCTAAATACGGCTTAGTTAAATCACCAACAATAGGAATAATCCGAGAACTGAATTCTTCATCCCAAACTCCATACTCTTCCAAGTTTTTTTGCAGCTTGCGCTTACCTTCTTCCGGATTTGCAGCCCGTACTAAGCAATAGATATCTGCATGAGTCTTTTGCAAAAGTTCGTGGATGAGAAAAGCTCCTAAAAAGCCTGATCCACCAGTCAAAAAGACGTTATTCAGTTCATCTGTAAACTTATATGATGTAGCCGGACGGATTGTGGGATCGAGAACTGCTTCAGCACTTAAATCCAAAGTGACCTTTTTTGTAAAGGCAGGATTCGTTCCTGGGATACCTGATTCCGCCTCTGCTGATTCTTCGGCTAAACGCTGTGAAAGTGCTTCAATATTTGGGTAATGCCATAGCAGCATTGGAGACACTTCAAACTCAAGCATTTTTTCGACTTTCGTAATCAGAACCATCGCTTGAGTTGAATCCAAACCGTAGCTATCTAAAGATGCACGGATATCTATTTCATCTGGTGAAATTCTAAGTGCCTCAGCAAGATTAGATACCAGTAATGCCTGAATGTTTGCTGCCGTATGGGACTGTTTGGAAACCATCATTTCACACCTAAAAGCGTAGAACGAAGTGGATAATATTGACAATAGTCATCTTGGATTTGCAGTCCTTGAATTTTCAGACTCTGCATCCGGTATAAAAATGCTGACCCTTGCATGATGTGGTTAGCCACATCAACGACTTGACGCTGATTTGGATCAGATAGATAGGAACCTCGCACCCAGTCATTAAAACTCCCCATTGCCGGGCCACACCAAATTTGGTAATCGACTTCTCGACCCTTTTCGCCAGAACTTGCCCAGCGTGAAGACAATCCTAAATACCAGCGGAAAATCGCCGCCATTTTCATTTTGGGATTGCTAATGACTTTTCCCAGTTTTTCGGGATTTTTTTGAGAGAGATAAGCTGCGGTTTCTTCCCATACTTGATTAAGAGTTTTGCGAAAAACCTGTTTTTCTAACTTCTCTCTTTCTGGAGTGGGAATACTTTCAATTGAGTCGTAGGTTCTGTATATTTCATACAGTTTCTGCGCCCTCATGGGAAACATCGTTCCTCTTTTGAGAACTTGAAGTTTTACCCCCATTTCAAACATATCAGCGGCTGGTGCCATCATCACATCAGCCATTTCTACTTGAGCAAGAAGTTGTTTAGTATGTTGACAACTTCCCGCTTCTATGCATGACTGATTGATTGAACCAGTCATCACATAAGCGGCACCCATCATAAAGGCAGCTAAGGCTGATTGTGGTGTGGCAATTCCGCCTGCGACTCCGATTCTAACTGGTGTGGAGTAACGGTATTTTGCTTGAATTTCATCTCTTAAAGCTATAATGGAAGGTAGGAGACAAACCAGAGGTCGGTTGTCTGTATGACCACCAGAATCAGCTTCTACTGTGATATCATCAGCGATCGGCACTTTAGCTGCCAGAGTCGCTTGTAACTCACTGATTAGCCTTTGTTCCACAAGTTCTTTAAGAATCCTTTGTGGTGCTGGTTCTAGAAATTTGCTCGCAACTTCCCGACGAGAAACTTTGGCAATGACTTTGTTTTTGATTTCAATTTGATTGGCAGCATTTAAACTTAATCCCACCGCACGATAGTAGACGATGTTGGCAGTTAAATCTAAAAATGCCGAAGCTTCTACAGTTCTCACTTCGTGCTTGAGGTATAAATTAACGGCACGACTTTCAATAGCCTGATCGTTGGGACTATGAATTAAATTCACAGCGTAAGGTTGCGAGTTTAAGGCTGCTTGAATGCGGTAAATGGCTGCTTCTAGACGATCTAGACTTAAACCTCCTGCACCAAATGAACTCAATATTTTCTCTTTTCCCAGTGCAATCACCATTTCTTCAGAAGCAATCCCACCAGCCATTGCACCTGTGGCATAGGCATATTTCACACCATGAAAGGAGAGAAAGGTTGGATCGCCAAAGTTTTGAGTTGAGATTGGTGGCACTGCTGTCACCAGTTGGACAGGAGCTGTATGATTGTTGTCAGATGGAGATAAAGAGCCAACGTTTGTGACTCCAATTTTTCCTGCGGCTCTAACGATGTAACAAGGTTTATCTAAGTTTAGTAATTTTTCCTTTATGTCTGCTGGTTTAAAAGCTACACTATCTAAGCTACCTTTCCAGTTTTGATTTTGATTAACGGTGTGGGCAGAGAATCTGATACCATTATCGTGTTCACTGAGTACCGCATCTTCAGTTTTCACGGCTGTTATTCCTATATGAATGGGGAGTATTGGGTGCTATGGCGAGTTTTTTGGATGAACCGCCAAGACGCCAAGAGCGCCAAGGTAAGAAAGAGAGAGTTTTTCACAACTAAGGTAAAGACTGTTATATTTTGTTGAGTTGATTGTTAATAGTTGATTGTAGATTGCAATTAAGAATCAACTATTAACTATTAACTTATAGCAATCCTAAATCATTCGTAAAATTCTCTTCTCTCTTTTCTTGGCGCTCTTGGCGTCTTGGCGGTTAATAATTTTACAACTCAAATAGGACTGCTATCTTTATTCCAACTATTGATTGAGTAAATCTTGAGCACAAGCTATTTGTAGTTGAATGATTTCGCTGATTTGCTGACTGAATTCTTGTCGTGATTTTAGGAAGGCTGCGTGAGATTTTGTGATGTGGGAGTTATTGGCGCTAAGTTGTTGGTATTGGGAATGAATTGGTGTTACTGCGTAACTCATTTCTTGAGTTTTAATAGGTAACTGATTAGATTTTAATGGTTCTTGAGGTTCAAAACTGTTATCGAAGACCTTTTTCATGTTGACTTTCTCTGGCTGAGTCTTTGCTGGCGGAATGCTCAAAATCTTGCTGACTTCTTTTTGGGGAAGCGGGGGTTTGCGAGCGACATTTTGGAAAAGTTTTCGGTTTTCTTCACTTAAGATTGTGGCGGTGATTGAGTTTCCACCTAAGGTGACAGTCTTTGTTGTTAATTTACTTTGCTTTGAGGGTTCTTTGACTTGGGTGTATAGAGGTGATAAGTCTAGGGAAACTTGATGGCTGAGTAGTTTTGCGAGTGCTTTGACAATGGAAGCATGATCGTCTGCACCTCTTCTATTGAGGGCTACGGTGACATGTTCTTTGTTTTCGAGAATTTTATCTACCCATCGAGAACAGATAGCGCCTGCTCCTGCTTCAATGAATATTCTGGCTCCATCTTCGTAGACTCTGTTGACTAAGCGTGGGAAATCAAGCTGTTGACACAAGCCTTTGGCGATGCTGTGAGCGATCGCACCACTCTCAATTGGGATAGGGGCGTATTCGGCGGCGGAGTATAGAGTAATGTCTGGTATTTGTGCTTGAATGGGTAGGGTGTTGACTCTGGCTATTTCTCCGTACTCAGACTGCATTGCCTCGTTGTGGATGACATGATCGAAGGGTGCGCGGAAAGCGTTGCAACCCAAAGTTTTAATGACTCTCTCACAAGCGGCAAGCTCGCCAGCAATGACGACTTCTTGTTGTGTGTTTATCTGAGTTAAATAAACGCGGTGTTCCTGTTTGAGGCATTCTCTCACTTGGGATGGTGTGGCGATGAGAACGTAGTTACCCCAAAAGTTGTTGTCTGGGTGTTGAATTGATGGTAATCCCCAAGACTCGCGCACAGCACTTTTTGCACCAGATAACCTGTCTGCAAACAAAAGCGATGAGTGTAAGGCGAGAATTCCTTGGCTAAAGTTACTCCACACCCCAGCAGCCGCCATCATACTTGTTTCACCCAAGCTGTATCCAAAGACTTGTTTTGGCTTGACTTTAAATTCATCACGGATAATTGCAGTGATGAATCTGGTAAAAATCATGTCGGTGTCAAAGATTGCTAGGGAATCATCCAGTAATTGCTTTTCGAGTGTTTCCAGTTGTCTGGTTGTTAGTTTATTTAAGCTTCTGGGAAAAACAATTTGGGAAATGTCAGCCACAAGGGTGTGAAGACTCTTGATGGCGACATCATCGTGGATTTGGGGGAACAATCGGAAGAGGTTGCGCGAGATGCCAATATAAGAGTTGACTGCAGCCGGATAGACGTAAGCGACAGAACCCTGTTTGCCTAGAGGTTTGGCGGTGAAGTAACTGCCCAGTGGCGTCTGCCAGTCTACTCCTTGTTCAAAGGCATTGTTCACTCCTTTGAGGGCAGATTGAATTTCTCTGGCTAATTCGGTTTTGTTACGCCCGAGAATCGCTAAGGCATATTTTGCTTGAGAATGCTGTTGAAAGGTGGCGAAAGTCTGGCTGGCAGTGATGTTGAGAGTTGTACAATTCTCAATGGTTGTTTGCAGAGTGTTAAGTTGCTGGATTAAATCTGAGCGATCGCTTGCGGCAATGGGAAACAAATAGAAGGGCATTTGCTCTAAATACCGACTGCTGCGCTTCTGCTCTGGTTCTTCTGATAAAATGACATGGGCGTAAGTCCCATCTATACCAATGCCATTAATTGCCGCGACTCTCTTCTGAACTTCTTTACCTAAAAACCAAGGTGTGGATTCTGGGGCAACATAGAAAGGACTACCCTGCCATGTTTGTGTGTCTTTTACCCCAGACCATTTCGGTGTGGCGGGAATATACCTGTAGTATAGACACAGTGCAGTTTTAATCAGGCTGGCGATTCCTGATGCTATGTAAGTATGGCCAATATTGCTTTTGACGCTGCCGATCGCACAATTCAGATTACTCTTACCTGTACGATAAGCTTGGATTAAACCGTTGATTTCTGCTTCATCTTCTTGAGGAATCCCACTTCCACAAACTTCCAGATATTCAATGTCTGTCGATTTGATGCCAGCCATCTGGAATGCTTGTTGGCACACTGAGGTGATACTTTGGGTATCGGGTGTTGTCAGACGAGCGTGCAAGTCATCTAATTTTGGATTGAGTTGATTGTCACCTAAACTGATGGCGTCAATGACTGTGTAGATGCGATCGTTCTCTTTTTTCGCTGTTTCGTGACGCTTTAAGACAACTGCCCCCGCACCCTCACCAACTATCCAGCCATTCGCCTTCTGATCGTAACTCAGGGTATTGACACCCGTATTGATTTGTGCATTTCGGCTGCGTAACAAGACGTTTTCCATCCCCCCAGCCAAATCAATCGCCCCAACAAGCACTGCATCTGCTTCCCCAGTTGTCAGGAGATGTTGCGCGACTTCTAATGCCTGAAAGGTAGAATTCTCTCCTGCCGTCATGGTAAATGCTGGTGCGGTGAAATCCCATAAAGCCGAAACACGACTTGCCATGATGTTGGCAATGTAACTCACATATTCACTACTTTCCACTGGATTGTGAATACCGTCTTTGAGAATCGTTTCCAGTTGCTCGACTTGTTCTGTAGTTAGGGCAATTTCTCCGGCAATCAAACCTTCTTTAATCTGCCAAGCAAGATTCCATCTTTGTTGCGACTGGTGAACGGAAAACTCCGTTTCTGTCGCGACGATCACTGCCACATTTGCACCCTCTTTAATTCCCGCATCTTTCAATGCTCGTTCTGCCACTTTCAAAAGTAACACTTGTTGCGGGTTGAGTTGAGGAAGTTCGTTGGGAGGAATTTTGCTAGAGATGGTATCGATTTCAAAATCTTGGATATATGCCCCTACTGGTGTCCCATCTGCCAAGCCGTACTCTTTGAGTAAATTATCTTGCTTTTCCATACCGTACCATCTCTGAGATGGTAGAGGAATAAAATGCTGGATGCCATCGTAAATGCTGCGTTCAAAAGCATCCAATCCATTACAGTCACCGAAAAAGGCGTCCATGCCGACAATTGCCATTTTTACAGGCTGCAAGGGGGAGTGGGATTCTGTTTGATCTCGCTTGTTTTCACTCTCCAAAATCATATGGGCATTCGTGCCGCCTAAACCAAAAGCACTGATGGCTGCCCGTTTGACTGGTGCGTTGTTAGGCCATTTTGCGGTGCTTCTGACAATTCGTTGTGGTGATATGACTTCGTTATCGCTACCTATCGGCTCATTGACATTAATCGTCGCCGGAATCACACCCTTAGACATACTCAGAAGTATTTTAATCAAGCTTACTGCACCAGCGGCTGTCAGCAAGTGACCAACATTACTCTTCACCGAACCCAGCAGTGGAGTTGCTTGATATTTGCCAAAGAATGCTTCTGTTGATTGACATTCGGTTGTGTCTCCCAACAATGTGCCAGTGGCGTGGCACTCCAGATAATCAAGGTTTTTGGGGTTGATTTGTGCTTCAAGGTAGGCACGTTCAAATGCTAGCACTTGCCCTTTAGAATTAGGACTTAGCAGGTGCTTACCCTTACCATCATTCGAGAGTCCGTTACCGCAGATAATGGCATGGATGCGATCGCCATCTCGAATGGCATCACTGTATCGTTTCAGCACCATCATCCCCACGCCATCTGCCGTCGCCAATCCTCTCGATAATTTATCTAATGGTCTACTAATATCATTTTCTGGATACCCTTGGATACCAGAAAACAACATCCGTAAAAACAGAGGATCGGCACAACTGATGCCGCCAGCCAGCATGATATCCGCTTTGTGCGTCCAGAGATAATGAGATGCTAGCTTGGCAGCATACAATGGTGACGAACAGGCCGCATCGATACAAAAATGTATATTAGATAGAGCAAGGGCTTGGGCAATAATTGCCGTCGGCAAGCCAGAAATCATGGCATTAAAGCTTGAGGCTTCTGTCGATGCTGTTAACGAAGCCAAGTCGAATTCTTTATCCTGTAAAAGTTCTCTGATTGCAGGTGTCAAAACCTGCTGATACATAGGAGCAAAGAATTGATTGGAAGATTTAGTAGGTAAAGACAGACTCCCTAATATCGTCCCACATTTAGAGAGAACAGCTTCATTGCCCAAATAACCACTATGTTGCAAAGCTTTTTTCGCAACGTCAAGGGACCATTTAAAGGTATTATCTAAACCTTGGAGAAATTCTGCTGGTAATTTATACCCGGTGGCATCAAATTGAAAATCGCGAATGAATGCTCCCATTAAAGAGTAGACTTTATCTGGTTGACCTTTGACGCTATCGTAAAAGACTTGCGGATCTATTCCCATTTCCGCAGCAGTCACTGTTGAAATCGAGTCTTTCTGCTCAATCAGATTCTGCCAAAATTCTTCAGGATTTTTGGCATCGGGAAAAAGGCATGAAAATCCAATAATTGCAATCTTTTCCACAGTTTATTTCCTTATAAATTAGTAGGGGCGAACGGCTGTTCGCCCTGCTATTCACCTGGCTGTTCGCCCTGATGTTTGCCCCAGTATTCACCCTGATAATTTGGTGTATCTCATTCCAATGAAACCCGCTACAAAATATTAGATATAGGAGTTCATTGAAATTCTTGGTAAGGGCGAACAGCCGTGACGCTCGAGGACTCGCTAACGCTACGAAGATCGCCCCTACAGGCGATTCTCTTAATTTCTCAATGCTTGAGTAGGGATAATAGTCCCCTTGCCGCCAAGGAGACGTGAGTAGACTTTGCCCTGGCGATCGTGTACGATGAAATCAGCAATGACGCTAGTTGCTGTTTTAGTCTTCACTTCACACGAGACGTAAAAAGGTGTGTTGCAGGGAGTTTTTATATACTGCTCGTATTGTTGTTGTGATGCTGGCAAACAAATTTCTTGATGGAAGTGCTGCATCCAAATCCATAAAGGATGGGTACTGAGATCGATGGAATAAGGATTAACCCAGCCGACAGGAAATTGTCCTTGCTGTTTATCTTCGATTCCATACCAAACGCATTCAGTAGTAATTTTTTCATGGTTAATGTTTAAAACCTTTCTTAGTTCTTGGAAAGATAATCCATGAAATAACGGAAAGAACGTTGGAGTTGCTGTTTTATAAAAGTCTTTACCAGTCATGGTAATAATCTGATCTTCTTCCAGATTCAGCGGTTCATAAATAGGGGCAGTCGGTAATTCTGCCACTAGCCGAACCTGTGTAATACTGAAATGATAATTGATTTTACCTTCTGGTGTGAGGCTCCAGATTTTTGCCTGAAACAGGATTTCTTGAGCATCAGTTTTAGCAATTTCTTGTAAATCTAGAACATATTCTTTGGCAAGAGTTTCATTGAAATTAATTCCCTTCAATACTTTGAAATCTGTATTACTGAAAAATCTGTAACCTGGATAAAGTTGTTCGCAGGCATCAACAATCCATGATACCGCACAAGTTGCTGGTAAAACTGGCTTATTTGCAATGACATGATCGAGTAAAAAGGGATTAGCTGCCAATGACATTTGACGGCGCAGGCGGTAGGTTTTGAGTTCGGAATCTAACTTTGGCGGAGGTGGAATGAGTGGACTTCCAATAACAACTTGTGTCGTTCCACGATTGGCAGGATGCATTTCATTAACCAGCATTTGTGCCCCGGTTTCGACTGGGATAACATCAATACCTCGTCGAGCAAACTCTTTTTTCAATTCTGCTGTCACCATACCACTATCCCAACCACCCCAATTAATAGCGACTACATGACATTCGGGATAGCGTTGCTTAACTAAATGGGCTGATTTGTTGAGAATTTCGTTGGCGATCGCATAGTCAGATTGTCCGACATTACCGTAGAAACCTGTTACGGAAGAAAACAAAACTAAATACTCAAGTTGACTGGGTTTGACACAAGAGAGAAGATTTTCCAACCCCTTAACTTTGGCAGTATAAACTTTCTCAAAATCCTGTTCTGTTTTCTTTTCAATCAACTTATCAGCTAAATTACCAGCACCGTGAATGATACCAGTAACTGCGCCAGTTCGTTCAACCACAGTAGTTAGTTTTTGCTGCAAAGTATGGACATCGGTGACATCAGCACTGAGATATTCTGCATCACCTCCAGCTTGTTGAATTGCCTCTAAGGTGCGTTTGATTTCTCGACTGGAGGTAATTTTGCTATAGATCTTTTGTATGCTCATAGGAGTGGGCTTCTCTCCAAGTGTGAGAAGATATTCCATGATACGTTTTTTTAATGCTGCTTCATCAAAGCAATCTTGAGCAAAATCAGGTTCACTGTTGAGGAGTTCTGAACGACCTAGAAGAATGAATTTACAGGGATATTGCTGTGCTATTTTGATAGTACACTTAGCTGTAATACCTTTCGCACCCCCACTGACGAGAAAAACCGATGAAGAAAGAATCTGGGTTGTTGATGTCATAAATTCTCCTGATGAAAGAGGGGAAACCTGATTTAAATACATGGATATATTGACTGTTTTTGCGAATAATATCTGCTGCATAATTTGCTACAAAATATTCTTTTTATTTGAGTTGAAAAAGAAACTTATAAATAGAAAGTGCTGTGAAATCACTTTCTTACCTTCTTTCTCTGCGTTCTTGGCGTCTTGGCGGTTCATTAAATTAAGTATTTTTGAACGCTTACTAAGGGAACTTAAAAAATAAAATAATAGTCTAATAAAAGAGATAAGCTAGCAGTCGCTTCTATGC
>JAQYWO010000309.1 GCA_029379215.1 Rhizonema sp. PD37 | reverse complement strand
TTTTTCATAACTAAAGTTAGGGGCTTTAAACCCCTGTGGCATCGGGCACTTCCATGGATCTCTTCCCTTCAGCATAGCTGCCCTCAGCATAGCTGCCTTTCTTCGGTAAAAGCGATCCGCTCAAGAGGGCGGGAAATCAGACCAAACCAACCAAAAAAAATCATTATTAATCTGGCGCTGGATCTACTCCCCATTCAAATCGCTGCTTTAAGTCATTGCAGTGACTGGATGGTAAAATTCCATCATGCTGAAGTCTGCCCACTACAATCCCCGGTGCAATGCGAATTTCAGCAGCAAACTGCTCAATGCACACTTTCGTGCGTTGTTGACCTGATGCTAAAAATCGCTTGAACTCAATAGAGGGGATAAGTATGTCTGCAGCGAATTTGTTTGCTTCTTCCTCCTTTTCTAAATTCTCAACAGCAGCAACACCTTTGCCTTCGAGGAATACATCACGCTTGCCATGCAGCACAATATGACCAGATTCGTGGAAGAAAGCAAACCATAGATGGTCATCAGTTTTATGCCGCAGGCTGAGTTGAATCAGCGCTTTACGAGGATTTAACCAACGTGTTGCACCACAGACTCTTGTCTTGGGAAGTTCCGGTATAAAAACCACAGCCACACCTGCTTCAGCACACAGTTGCACTAATTCTGGTTGAAAAACCTCTGGTGGTTTCATCGTTAGAGTGCGGACTTGTAGCAATGCCTCGCTGAACTTCTTCGCATCATAGGTAGCACAAGGAATCTCAGATGCTTCAATTTCTCCTTGACGCAGCCAAGCAGCCATTGCTCCAGACTCACTTTGAAAAGCCTGCGATTTCCGAAAATCCACATGAGTACTACACCATATTCCCTCCCATTGTTCAGGGGAGGCTACGGCGAAAAAATTTAGCACTTCCCGCAATTGTTCAACTTTGTCCTGATAGCACCGAATCCAGCCAGACTTAATCATGGCTGTAACAGGAATTCCTTTAAGCCATGCAACTTGCTTTTCTAAGCGGTCTTTTTCTTCCTGTTGCGCTAAAAATTCTCGGTATCGTCGTTCGTTGTTGTTCCAAAAACTAGCTGGGATATTAAATACACGCTCTAACTGCAATGCTGTTTCAGGAGTAATAGCAGCTTTGGCATTAATGATTTCGTTAATTGTTTTTTTAGGTCTCCCTGTACGTTCTGCCAGTTCTGCTTGGGACATACCCCGCTCTTCAAGGATTTCTTGAAGAGTCTCTCCAGGAGGAGAAACGTAATCTGGCGTGTATTGATTTTGGATTGTGTTACTCATGAGTATCCTCCACGCTCAGTATTCTAACGGCAGTTACTTTATTCCAGTCGATGCCACCATCTGGTTTGGTAGGAATTGGTTCATCTGCTGGCTCAAATATTAGCCGATATGGATGATCCAAATCTAGCGATAACTGACCTGCGCGGTCTTGAAGCAATTCGTGACATCTTCCAGGAAGATTTCGCATATCTTCAAGTACGTTGGCATCACGTAAATTATCTAGTCGTCTTCGGATGCGTTTTGCTCTATCTGCACCATAATTTTTCTCTAGAAGCTTTTGGTTATTGCACTCTTTTTCAAATTTTCGATTACTAAACACAATATCCATTGTAGCAAGCTTCTACTAATATTGTTAACCTTTAAGGTTAATAACATTTTAGGCGCTATGACTAAAAATGACAGCAATTACCCAAAAATTACTGTAAAGCTGTTCTATATCGGCTTTATGCTCAAAATTTCAGCCTTTTCAACTACCATTACCTTATTCCCTAATTCAGAAATAAAATCTTAGGGTTCATCTAGCAACTTACTTTAGCGATTGCCCAAGCGGGCAGCAGCAAAGCTGATCGCGCCAAAACAATTTTGGTAGATTCCAGGTGCAAGATCTGAGTTTAGCCGTCTTATACTTGTTCGCAGTCAGTGCTACATCCCTTTACTTCAATAAACCCCACTGCGATCGCCGCTTCTGGATGAGGTTGCTGCGAAATTAGGTTAAAATCGCGATTCTCCTTCTCAACACTTACACACATCATTAATAAGTGAAGGCAGTTAAAATTGCGAAGCTCGCCGGAGGAAGCTTCCCCCAACGAGCTTCGCGCCCATGTCGGCATAAGAGCGCGATGTAAACAACGTAGTAAGGTGCTTAAGTTACCTTGCTACTTCGCGTTTGTCTGCCTCCGGTATATATAAGGTATCTTTTTAACCTTGACGGCTAGCAGTTTGAATGTACAAAATTATCAAAAAAACAGCAGGAACCAGTACGAACAGAATGCTCGCTACAAAACCTAGGTCATTAACTTGCATGGCAAGGAAGCCTCTTTAAAATCTGCACTCTACAACTTTAGGATACCATTAATGATACCAATCTGCTATGTGCGCTCTTCTACAGTCCTTTTTTTCACGGCTTTGTAACTACACTAACAGGACCATTGACTAAAGTTTGACACGCAAGGCGGTAGTTTTCCGGCTTTCTCTTCAAAAGTCTGTCTTCTGCTTCAGTTCGGGGTGAAAGATTTTCCATTCCTTCTACTACCTCAACAATGCAGCAACCACACTGACCATTGCCCCCACAATTCATCATCTTGCCCATTAATTTATAGATGTCAAGACCGTTCTGCATAGCTCTAAGCCTGAGATTCGCACCATCAGCCGCCACGACTTCTTGATTTTCTTTAACAAATTTAATATTGCCCATACCTAACCTAATATCTCCTTCACTATCTGCCCTAACTCTAAAAGCGAGAGTGCTGATTTGACTTGTACAGTATGTCTCAGTTAAAATTCTAACCTTTTATTTCAAGATATAAAGAAATATAAAGTTTGTGAAAAATATGGCGTGTTCCTTTAAATGACAAAATTCCCTGGCGAAAACCAGGGAATGAGAAAAGCGGAAAACTTCTTGACCTTATCTAAAACCAACTGCTGCTTGCCAGACAAAAGCTAGGAGCAAGAAGAAGACAGGAATAATTGGTAGAACGTCTACTAATGGGTCAAAAACCTGGTAAGCTTCAGGCAGTTTTGCTAATAAAATTGCTGCTTCCATAATTGTTTAAATCCACCTATCCAACATAGCTTTCAGAATTGATAAATATATTAACATGCCTTGTTGACGAGAATTCAGAATACACAGAAGTCCGTTAACTCAAAAAAGATGGGTGAAGGCGGGGAGTAGGGAGGAGCCACCGCGTTGCTTTGAGTGTCGCGCTAAGACGCGCAAACAGCCTCCAAGGAGTAGGGAGTCCCCCGAAGATCTACTTTAAGAGATCGGTAAGAAAATGTAAAAAGGATGACAAATGACCTCTAACTCTTTTATAAATAGACATGGGTTGTAGAGTTCTGAGAATGCTGACTGAGCCTCCAAAAACAAGCAATGTTGAATGTAGAAAGTTATGGGTGCTTCTGATACACGGTTTCGTTGGCAGTCTCCAAATATGATTGCTTTACTCCAGTCTTTTTCTAAGAACATCAGCATTGTCGTAGCCCTGATTGGTTGTAGTGTTATTCTGGGTTGGATCAAGGATATTACTTTTCTCAAGAGCATCTTGCCGGAATGGGTGGCAATGAAGCCCAATACAGCGATCGCCTTGCTCTTTGCCGGAATATCTCTGAGATTGTGCCAATGGCAACCAACCAGCAGGATGACGCGCCTCGCTACTCAAGCCTGTGCCGTCGTTGTCCTTTTGATTGGTCTAATAACACTAATAGAGTATAGTTTCAACTTAGATTTTGGTATCGACCAACTTTTGTTCACAACCACCATTGACAAAGTAGGTGATGTTATTCCTGGTAGAATGGCAGTCCATGTTGCTGTTACCTTCGTCTTAGTTGGCTTGAGCTTACTGCTGTTAAGTCAAGAGCGCCCTAAATATCTGATCTCTCATTTTTCTGCAGTCGTAATATTCTTAATTGCCTTCTTTAGCTTGTTAGGCTATGTCTACGGCAATGCCTACTTTTACAGGCTTGGTTCAACCACATCAATTGCGATACATACAGCTAGTGCATTCCTTCTGCTTTCATGTGGCATTCTATTTGCCCATCCAGATCGTGGATTAATGGTTGCGATCACCAGTAGTAACGCAGGTGGCATCATGGGAAGGCGTTTGCTCATCGCTGAGATTTTCTTCCCACCTATTGTTTATTGGCTCACCTTATTCGGCTACCGATCGCAGTTCTATACTGCTGAGTTGGGGTTGTGCCTATTGAGCATTTTAGATGTTTTCATCTTTGCAGTTATCATTTGGTGGAATAGTCGCTTCCTGAATGTCGTAGATTCTCAGCGTCGGCGAGCTGAAACTTCCCTCAAACAAACAAACGAAGAGCTAGAACAGACAGTGTCTTTGCGTACCAGCGAACTCTTGACTGCTATGGAACAACTACACGAAGAAATAGCAGAACGCAAACGCACCGAACAAGAACTCTTTCATGAAATTGAGCTAGCTTTAGTGACTTTACAATCTATTGGGGATGCTGTTATTACAACTGATGCGACAGGCTTGATTAAATATCTTAACCCAGTTGCAGAAGCACTCACTGGCTGGAGTCTCTCTGAAGCATTGGGATTGCCTATATCACAAATATTCAGAATTTTCAACGAAATTACCCGTGAATCTTTAGAAAACCCAGTTGAAAAAGCCTTGCGTTCAGGTTCTATTGTCAATGCTGCCAATCATAGTATCTTGATTACCCGTAATGGTATTGAGTTATCTATCGATGACTCCGCAACACCGATCCGTACTCACGACGGCAAAATCATTGGTGCAGTTATGGTATTTCATGATACAAGCAAAACCCGTAGCATGGAACGTCTATTATCCTGGCAAGCCAGTCACGATGCCTTGACAGAACTGATGAACCGACGTGAATTTGAAAACCACTTAGAGAAAGTTGTCATCGGTGCCAAGACTTATAATGAGCAACATGCATTGTTTTATTTAGATTTAGACCAGTTCAAAATAGTTAATGATACTTGTGGTCATATAGCTGGCGATGAACTTTTACGCCAAGTGAGTATTTTGTGTCAAACTTATTTGCGTTCCTCCGATATCTTAGCACGATTGGGTGGAGATGAATTTGGCATTTTACTCAACCATTGTCCTCTAGAACCAGCAATGTGGATTGCAAATAATTTACGTGAGGTAATTCAAAAGTTCCGTTTTGTGTGGGAGGACACAACTTTCAATATTGGCGTCAGTATTGGACTGGCGATCGTTAACGCAGACACTCAAAGCATGAATAGTGTATTGATTGCCGCCGATGCAGCTTGCCATGTCGCCAAAGACAACGGGCGCAATCGCGTGCATGTCTATCAAGCTGATGATATCGAATTAGCACGGCAACATGGTGAAATGCAATGGGTAACTAGGATTAATCAAGCTTTGGAAGATAATCGTTTCCGTCTTTACTACCAGTCAATCGTTCCCGTTACCCAAACGAATCTTTTAGAAGAACACTGTGAAGTCCTCCTACGCCTGATTGACGAGACAGGGAATATAGTATCACCATCAGCTTTTCTTCCAGCAGCCGAACGCTACAATCTGATGCAAACTATTGATCGCTGGGTTATTCACACGGTGTTTACAAATCTACGACAGCAGGGTGGCTCTCAACATCGTGATTGTTTGTATGCTATTAACCTCTCGGGTGTAAGTATTAACGACGACCAATTTACTGACTTTGTACAGGAGCAGTTTGCATTACACCAGATTCCACCTAAAACCATCTGCTTTGAAATCACTGAAACAGTCGCCATTGCCAATTTAGGGAAAGCCGCAAGCTTTATCCACTCACTTAGAGAACTAGGCTGCCGTTTCGCCTTGGACGATTTTGGCAGTGGTATGTCTTCTTTTGCTTATCTCAAAAACCTGCCAGTTGATTACTTAAAAATTGATGGCGGTTTTGTCAAGTATATAGTTGAAGATGCAATTGATTGTGCAATGGTAGAAGCGATCAATCAAATCGGTCATGTTATGGGAATTCAAACTATCGCTGAGTTTGTGGAAGATGATGCCATTTTAGAAAAAATTAGATCACTTGGGGTAGATTATGCTCAAGGTTACGGCATCGCAAAACCACGGCCCTTCTAATCGGGAGGTAAACTCTACAGCAAATCTCGCTCCTTCTTATCCAGCACTCAGACGAGTTTTACAACCACAAATTCAACTAGTGTGGGCTGCCCTGTATTATTCTCGAGAACAATTTCATCAGATCCGATCGCTAATGTCTTGAATTTTGGTAATAAAGTAGAGAGGTTCAAACTAACTATCAGAGGACAAGCAATAAATACATTCAGCTTCCCCCGCACCTTATGACTATCAATGGGCAACCTGTGTCTTTAGAACCTGAGAATAGGTAATTAAGGGTTGGAGATTGTTACCTATTCTCGGTTACGTGCTTTATTTTTCCTGATAGCTACTAGCGTACTCAATAACGCACATTGTTTTATATACTGAGTGACGGCCATAAGCTGCCCCAGCAATTTTGAAATTTGGATTAAATAAATTCTTTCTATGCCCGCGATTGGGAACACCATCGTCAATAATTAACTGCATGACAATACCTTGAGCGGTTTCAGGACCATAAGCAATATTTTCACCAGCACTTAAGAGCCACTTGCCATAACGGTTAATGCGAACAGAAGGATCGCTTTTATCACTCCCATCATGACCGAATGTGCCTTTTGGTCCTTGGTCGTTAACGAGATCTCTCGCAGCCAAAGACATGCCAGCAGATGAACTCAACTCTCCGACAGGACGTACTGACTTTAGGAATTGATTGGCTTCATCGACTGCTGTTACTCCTTCTTTTGTCAGCATATACTTGCTTTCGCCCACTTTAACGCGTTTCTCTTGGAAGCGGTTTTTGTACTCTTCCATTATGGGAATGTATGATTGAGGATTTTTCCTGACTTTATTGGTTTCTATGATCACCTCTTTTTCTAACTGTGAGAGGTAATTTGCCCGTGATAAGATCGAACGAGTCTGTTTGATTTCAACACCAGGCAAGTTCGGTGCTGGTTGTGCCAAAGAAGGTCTCAAGTGGAATTCTTGGTAGAAGCTGCTTGCTAAGAGCGTCATGGGAAAAACTGCCCATAAGTTTGTATGACGCATTTATGACCTCGCTATAGATTTTACCGTCAGGAATATTATCAGGAACAGGTGATTTTAGTCTAGGACGTTTCTACCCCAGTATGTTAAAAACCAGCAACTAAGGGCGTGAAAGTCTAACAATAATATTTACACCTGTCTCAAATAGCACTTGAGAGAATAGTTTGTTTCTCATGGCTGTAACTGTTGTAGCTGAAACACGAATAATTGTAAGTAGTAAGCATACTTAAAATGTATGTCTATCTAAAAAGTATAAAAAAGTATTTCCGTATAAGTAAAATTATTTAATTTTGTGAAATGGGTACGAAAATTGCATAGAAGAAAAGTGGAGTTTCGATAACACTCTACAATGAAGAAACAATCAATCAACATTAACGGCACCGTCCAAGCTTACCTGCTCAAACCCGAAGAAGTGGACGGACTGCTACTGTCTGATAGTAAACAACACATAAGTTCTCATCATAGGAAGTCATCACTCCGCACTCATTAAAAAGCTTGAGTTGCAGGCTGAGATCGCAATTCAAGCTTTTTCGATGATTGCAACAATAAGTGCTTTCCTCGGTTTATTTTCTGGATTTCCAGCACCAAGAGCGGAAACCAAGAGTACTCTATGCTTGATATTGCTTATAGGGGTATGCTAGCTATCTTGCAACTTTTGGTGCTTAACGAGGAAAATGAATTTTTAATTCCAAGGCAGAGTGATTGATTATCGTCGGCGTTCTTGCAATTTACGATAAACTGCTTTTAAATCAATGTCATGATGAGCTAGAGCGACAAGTGTGTGATAAAGCAAATCAGCCACCTCTCCGGCGATCGCATCCGGTTGATCGTCTTTAAAAGCCATCACTACCTCAACGGTTTCCTCACCCAGCTTTTTCAAAATTTTATTGTCCCCGCTTGCAAACAATTGACAAGTATAAGAGTTTTCCTGCGGGTTTTCACGGCGATCGCAAATTGTTGCGAACAGTTGTGATAAAGTATCTCCAGGAGCTGGCTCTATCTTCCCTTCTACTTGATGAAAACAACTGCGCTCTCCTGTGTGACAGGCTATATTTCCTACCTGCTCTACCCCTACTAGGAGTGCATCGCTATCACAATCGTAACGGATGCTCTGTATTTTTTGGATGTGCCCTGAAGTCTCACCTTTATGCCACAATTCTTTACGAGAACGGCTCCAGAACCAAGTCTCTCCACTGTCTAAAGTTTTCTGTAATGACTCTTTATTCATCCAAGCCATCATTAACACTGTACCATCAAGGTAATCCTGAACTATAGCTGGTACAAGACCCCTTTCGTCGTAGCGAATCTGATCAACGGGAATAGCATCGTGCAGTGAATGTGTACTGGAATAAAACATACCCAAAAGATTACTTTGATATCAATAGCTCGCGTGTTTACGATATCATTTTCTAAAGGATACACTGCACGTTTGTTCTAAACTTGCTTTGCTGTTTATACCCTAAACAAGAGCTTTTCCATGCGTTGCCGACTGCATTTTTACAGCACCCAATGCCACTTTATGAGCCTTTGGTGCTTCACCGTACCAGTGAATTGCCGAGTTGTAAGCTGCCCGATAAATATCTTGGTATGCCTCAGATAAACGAGTACGAATCTCTAAAGGTAAATCTTGATTGGACTGGTACAACATATCTGTTATTTTTTTTGTTTAATCATTCTAACATATAGTTTCATAGCGGTTTTTCCCCCTATCCTAGGATAGAACTTTTTATAACCATTACATGGAGAGAACCTTGGTTAATACCACAATTAAAACGGCAAAATCACAAGAAATCTTCACAGCAGCACAAAACCTCATGCCAGGAGGAGTCAGTTCACCTGTCCGAGCCTTCAAATCTGTAGGTGGACAACCAATTGTTTTCGACCGCGTCAACGGTGCTTACATTTGGGATGTAGATAATAATCAATACATAGATTACGTAGGTACGTGGGGACCTGCAATTTGCGGTCATGCTCATCCTGAAGTAATTGCCGCACTGCATGGAGCTTTGGAAAAAGGTACGAGTTTTGGAGCGCCTAGTTTATTAGAGAATATACTGGCAGAAATGGTGATCGATGCCGTTAAGAGCGTCGAAATGGTCAGATTTGTTAACTCCGGTACAGAAGCTTGTATGGCAGTGCTGCGTTTAATGCGGGCTTTCACTGGACGCGACAAAATTATTAAATTTGAGGGTTGCTATCACGGTCATGCTGATATGTTCTTGGTGAAAGCAGGTTCTGGTGTTGCAACACTAGGTTTACCTGACTCTCCTGGCGTACCTAAATCGGCGACTGTTAATACCCTGACTGCGCCTTTTAATGACTTGGAAGCAGTCCTCGCCTTATTTGAGCAGAACCGCGACGAGATTGCTGGTGTGATTCTCGAGCCTATCGTGGGTAATGCTGGATTTATTGCTCCCGATGCGGGGTTCTTAGAAGGTTTACGCGAAATTACCCACGAACACGGGGCATTATTAGTATTTGATGAGGTGATGACTGGCTTTCGTATTGCTTACGGGGGCGCTCAGGAGAAGTTTGGCATCATCCCAGACCTAACCACGTTGGGCAAGGTGATTGGCGGCGGTTTACCAGTGGGAGCCTATGGCGGTCGTCGGGATATCATGTCGATGATTGCGCCTGCAGGACCAGTATATCAAGCTGGTACACTTTCTGGTAATCCTTTAGCAATGACTGCTGGAATTAAAACACTGGAATTATTACAAAAGTCAGGCAATTATGAGTACCTAGACAAGATTACTAAGAAGCTGACAGATGGCTTACTAAAAATTGCTCAAGAAACTGGTCATGCAGCTTGTGGCGGTCAAATTAGTGCCATGTTTGGTCTATTCTTCACTCAAGGACCAGTTCATAACTATGAGGATGCTAAAAAGTCTGATACACCCAAGTTTGGTAGATTCCATCGCGGGATGTTAGAGCGTGGCATTTATTTGGCACCATCTCAATTTGAGGCTGGGTTTACCTCTTTGGCTCATACAGAGGAAGATATTGATCGGACATTAGAAGCAGCAAGAGATGTCATGTCGGGACTGTAATTTAGTGTAGGGGCGGGTTTAATCTAAAAAATACCTGAGCAAACACAATATCTTTACCAAACCCGCCCGGGACTGTAGGGGCGCAGTGGAAATTTCCCTTCCTCACTCCTGTACGGGCAGGTTTTAACCGACAATAACCTATTGAATATTGAAAAGGTAAAGCCTGCCCCTATGTACGGGCAGGTTTTAAAACCTGCCCCTACTGATTAACAGCCACAACCATTGTGACCACAGCCAATCATAGTTTTATGCCCGGATGCACAGGCTGAGCGAGCACTCTTTATTTGTCGTGCTGATTAATGGCGTTCGCAATCGCAACAACACATAAACAAGATTCACAGGCACATTTCATTTGGGTTACGGT
>JAQYWO010000308.1 GCA_029379215.1 Rhizonema sp. PD37 | reverse complement strand
GAATAATATAAGTATTAATAAGTTGATTGAGAAATGGGATAAGAATTTTGACGACTGTTAAAGCAGCCTGAGTCGTGCTTCCTGCTCGCTGCGGAATTGACGAGGCTTTTGCTCTCCCGTAATATATCAAGTGGATAGGATAAGTATTTTCTTGCAAGTTTAATGAAGAGCGATTCTGAAATACTGCTCAATTCTGAAGAACCAACCTTTTCACATATTCCCGTCTTGAGTCGGGAGGTAATTGAAGGTTTGGCAGTGCATTCTGGTGGTCATTATTTGGATGCAACGGTAGGTGGCGGTGGTCACAGTCGTTTAATTTTGGAGGCGGCACCGGATGTGCGAGTCACGGCAATCGATCAAGATGAGCAAGCTCTTTTAGCAGCACAAAAGCAACTGGGTGAGTATGGAAAAGTAGAATTTCTTCTGAGCAACTTTGCTGTCTACAAGTTCCCTTCAGAAACGTTCGATGGTATAATAGCCGACTTGGGAGTGAGTTCTTACCATCTTGATACTCCAGAACGGGGTTTTAGTTTTCGCCACAAAGCCAATTTGGATATGCGGATGGATCGACGACAGTCCCTGACAGCAGCGGATGTGATTAATCATTGGGACGAAGCGGAATTAGCGAATATTTTTTTCCAATATGGTGAAGAACGACTATCGCGGCGAATTGCCAGACGCATTGTTGAACAACGTCCTTTTCAGACAACTGTGGAGTTAGCAGAGGCGATCGCTTCAAGTGTTCCTCGCAAATACCGTTACGGCAGAATTCACCCTGCCACCCGTGTTTTTCAAGCCTTGCGAATTGTCGTCAATGATGAGTTAAAATCTCTGGAAACTTTCCTTACTAAAGCACCGCACTCCCTTGTCCCAGGTGGCAGAATTGTGGTTATCAGTTTTCACAGTCTTGAAGACCGCTTGGTAAAGAATGCTTTTCGAGATTCGACTTTGTTGCAGGTTATAACTAAAAAGGTCGTTACAGCACAAGAAGATGAAAATGTCAATAATCCGCGCTCTCGTTCCGCGAAGTTGCGGATAGCGCAGAGGAAAGAGATGGCAGACGCTTGAGTCTTGACTCAATGTCTGTGAAAGTTATTCTCTTTAATCCAAAATATACGGGCGCATACGCTTATGACGGTAGTGGTAAAGTTAAGAGATATAGGAAAAGAATAAATATATGACTACATCTGTAAAGACAACTAAAGTTTACGACGAAATTGTTGACTTTATTGCTTCTGGAACTACACCTGAAAGTGTCATCAATTTTAAACTATCGGATATAGCACAAGAACGTTTAGATGACTTAGTATATCAACATACAATGGGCGATTTGGCACCTTTAGAAAAAAAGGAATTAGACACTTTTCTGACATTAGAGCATATAATGACTTTAGCAAAAGCCCGTGCTTGTACGTATATTAAAGTTGAGTAACTCTTCACAGTGCCTCGTCCTTACATTAGTTTAGAACTGCGACGCTTAGTAGCTAACCGTGCAGATTGGTTGTGCGAATATTGCCAGGTTGCAGAAGTTGACAGGTCTTCAGCTTATCAAATTGACCATATCGTTAGCGTTAAACACGGTGGAGCAACAATAGCAGATAACCTTGCCTATTCTTGTATTTTCTGCAATCTTGATAAAGGAACTGATCTGGGATCTATCAATTGGCGCACTGGAGAACTTGTTAGATTCTTTAACCCACGTCGAGATTTTTGGGGAGAGCATTTTCGATTAAATGAGGTAGTGATTCAACCACAGACAGACATAGCAGAAGTCACAGTACGCGTCGAAAAAAAATTGAGGAACGCACAGCTTTGCTAATAGCAGAAGAAACGAAACGGCAAAAACTTAGACAGTTATTTAAAATCTCGCAAGAACAAATGGGGCAGATTATTCAAGTAGATGTTGCTGCAACCAAGAAAGACAAAAAAATTCTCAAAACAACTACTGATACATGGAAGTTATCTATTTGTTAACTTGCGAAAAAAATAATTAAGAGCATCATACTAGCTGTTTCTAAGAGTGCGAAGAACCTTAGCTATTTAGCCCAGGCGCTTGACTTTTTTCTGAAAAAGCTGGCTGAATTTAGGAAATTTAGGGTAAGCAAGGTTTTTCCGCCATTCTTCCATATAAGTATAAAAAACTGGGGTGAGGTAGAGGGTTAATATTTGAGAGAACACCAATCCACCAACGATCGCAATCCCCAAAGGACGACGAGCTTCCGAACCCGAACCCGATCCAATAGCAATTGGTAGTGTCCCCATCAAAGCTGCCATTGTCGTCATCATAATGGGACGAAAGCGAACCACACAGGCTTGGTAGATGGCATTAAAAGGATCTTTCCCTTCTTTTCGCGTTTGTTCGATAGCATAATCTACCATCATGATGCCGTTTTTCTTCACAATTCCTACTAGTAAGATAATGCCGATGAAGGAGTAAAGATTTAACTCCACCTGAAAAATGAGTAGGGTTAATAAAGCGCCAAAACCTGCCGAAGGCAAACCGGAGAGAATTGTCAGAGGATGAATAAAATCCTCATAAAGGATACCCAGAATCAGATAAATAACAATAATCGACACCACCAACAGCGATCCTAAATCGTCGAAGGACTGCTTGAAAGCTTGTGCCGAACCCTGAAAGCTTGCGGTAACACTGGCTGGTAAAACTGTCTGCGCCATTTGAGTGAGAGCTGGCGTTATATCCCCTAAGGACACACCAGGTGCCAGGTTGAATGAGATGGTAGCAGAGGGAATTTGACTGACGTGGTTGAGAGAAAGGGGACTGACGTTTTGGGTAATCTTGGCGAGCGTATTTAAGGGAACTTGTGTGCCATTGCTGGTGCTAATGTAGAGCATTGATAAGGCATTAGGATCTCGCTGAAACTGTGGTTGCAGTTCCAAAATTACGTAAAACTGGTCATTTGCAGCGTAAATCAGCGATACTTGACTAGTACTATAGGCACTGCTAAGAGCACTTTCAACCTGCTCAGCCGTAATCCCAAGAGTTGCTGCCTTATCATGGTCAATTTGGACTTGCAACTGAGGAGTACTCATTTGAACATCGCTGTCAACATCTCTGATTCCCGGTATCGTTCTTACTTTCTCTTGTAGTTTCGGAACATATTCATAAAGTTCTTGAGAATTGAGACTTTGTATGGTATACTGATATTCCGAATTTGATTGCTGTCCGCCGATAGGAATTGCAGTTGGCGCACGCAAGAATGCTTGAATACCAGCCACTCTCCCTAACTTAGGTCGCAACTGAGCAATAATTTGCTCAGCATTAAGCTTGCGTTCAGAGCGTGGCTTGAGGAGAATTGTAATCCGTCCTGAGTTAACTGCCGCATTGGGACCACTGGCACCAACTATTGAGTCAACAGCAGCAATATTGGGATCTTGACGAATGATATCAACAATCTTCTGCTGGTGACGCAACATATCATCAAAAGAAATGTCTTGTGCCGCTTTCGTATTACCCATCAGTTGTCCGGTGTCCTCTGTGGGCACAAACCCTTTGGGAACCACTGTGAATAAGTAGAACGTAGCCACCAAAATGATACCGGAAACGATCAGCGTCACAAAACGGTATCTGAGAACCTGTCTAAGAGTCAACTCGTAACCGCGCAGCATGATATCGAATGCACGCTCTGTAACTTTATACAACCAGCTTCTGTGTTGCTGGTGCGATGCACGGAGAAAACGACTGCACAACATCGGTGTCAGGCTGAGAGAGACAAACCC
Organism: Rhizonema sp. PD37; assembly: GCA_029379215.1. Taxonomy (GTDB): domain Bacteria; phylum Cyanobacteriota; class Cyanobacteriia; order Cyanobacteriales; family Nostocaceae; genus Rhizonema. Next base: position 6,780 of record JAQYWO010000308.1, on the reverse strand, counting down.
CGATAACAGAATAGCAACGGCGATCGTCATGGCGAATTCGTGAAATAATCCACCAATTAATCCACCCATGAACAACATGGGAATAAACACTGCTACCAGCGAAAGTGTCATCGACAAAATGGTGAAGCCGATTTCTCCCGAACCTTTTAACGCTGCTTCCTGAGGAGATTCACCCATTTCTCGGTGACGGACAATATTTTCCAACACAACGACGGCATCATCGATCACAAAACCGACGGAGAGTGTTAATGCCATCAGCGAGAGGTTGTCCAACGAGTAACCTAAGATATACATCACCGCAAAGGTGCCGACGATCGCCACTGGTAGCGCCAGACTGGGAATCACTGTAGCACGTAGGTCACGTAAAAATAAGAAAATGACCAGGACAACCAGAAAAACAGAGAGAACTAAGGTGAATTGTACATCCTCGATAGAAGCCCGAATGGATAGAGAGCGATCGTACATAATGCCCATCTCAACCGAGTTGGGCACTTGCTGGCGTAGAGTTGGCATCAGTTTCTTAATGCCATCAACGATCGCCACCGTGTTCCCATCCGGTTGCGGTTGTACTGCTAAGACAACGCCGGGATTGCCATTATAAAGGTTTGAGACTTTATCATTTTGCACCCCATCAATCACCCGACCCAAATCTTGGAGTCGCACAGCTGCACCATTTTTATAGGCTACAATCAACGGTCGAAAAGCCGCAGCATCCTTCAGTTGACCATTAGTTTGAATAATATAACTTTTGTCTTTGCCAGAAAAACTACCTGTTGGGAGCTCGACATTTGCGTTGGTTATTGCTGTCTGTACTTGATTTAAACCGATTCCTCGCGCTGTCAACTCTCGCGGATCTAGCTGAACTCGCACGGCATATTGCTTCTGCCCGTAGACTTGCACTTGAGCAACCCCATCGATCATCGAGATCGGCTGACCAATTGTCACCTCCGCGTATTCGTCTACTGTAGAAACTGGGAGCGTTTTAGAATAAAGATAAAAATAAAGGATTGGCGCAACCGATGGGTTAACTTTACGGTAGGTAGGTGCATGCGGCATATTTGTGGGCAATTGTCCAGCTGCTGCTGAAATTGCTGCCTGTACATCTTTAGCAGCATCAGCTACTTTGCGGCTGAAGTCAAATTGCAAAGAAATGCTCGTACTGCCCGTCGAACTGGTAGAGTTGAACGAATTCAGTCCGGCAATACTGGAAAACTGTCTTTCCAAAGGTGCAGCAACAGATGATGCCATCGTTTCCGGGGTTGCACCTGGTAGACTGGCTGAGACAGAAATGAATGGATATTCAACGTTAGGTAGGGCACTAATGGGTAACAACTGATAACCCATGAGTCCGAAGATGAGGATACCTACCATCACCAGAGTCGTCATAACGGGACGACGAATGAAGATTTCGGAGAGGTTCATTGTTTATTGTTAATGTGTAGTAAGCGCTTCAGCGCTTCAAAGCTTTAATTTGAGCGCTGAAGCTATTGTTAACTTGTTAATGTTATTGCTTCAAAGCCTTAATTCGAGCGCTGAAGCTATTGTTAACTTGTTAATGTTATTGCTTCAAAGCTTTAATTTGAGCGCTGAAGCGCTCACTACGAAATTTTATATTTAACTTTGCATACTGACTTATCCATGAAGCATAAAGTAGGCAGCACTTTAACTCCTGCCTCATACCTCCTGCCTTCTGACTTTTACCTTCTGTTTCTTACCTCCTGAGTTAAGTGTTTTCCGCCATGCCTCCATATATGTAAAAAATACTGGTGTTAAATAAAGCGTGAGTATCTGTGAAAATATTAATCCCCCAACGACAGCAAGACCAAGCGGACGGCGGGATTCTGAACCTGCACCGAATCCGACGGCTATTGGTAATGTGCCCATTAAAGCTGCCATTGTCGTCATCATAATTGGTCGGAAGCGAACCAAGCAAGCTTGATAGATGGCATCAAATGGACTTTTACCTTCGTTTCGCTGTGCTTCAATCGCAAAGTCCACCATCATAATGCCGTTTTTCTTCACAATACCGACTAACAGCATGATGCCGATAAAGGAATAAACATTCAATTCAACATGAAAGATTAAAAGCGTTAATAACGCACCGAATCCAGCCGAAGGTAAACCAGAAAGAATAGTCAGAGGGTGAATAAAATCTTCGTAAAGGATACCGAGAACAAGATAAATTACTAAAACAGCAATGACGAGCAGCACTCCTAAACTTGGTAGTGAAGATTGAAATAGCTGACTCGCGCCTTGAAAGCTCGTGGCAATACTGCCAGGAATCACCGTATGAACAAGTTTGTCTACAGCTTCTGTAGCATCTCCAAGAGATGTACCTGGTGTCAGGTTGAAAGAAATTGTTGCCGCATTCATTCGACCATAGTGATTGACCATTAATGGTCCAACTCCTTGAGTAAGTTGAGCAAACGTACTCATAGGAATTTCTTGACCCCAGTTACTGTTCGTGCTGGTAGAATTATTACTGGAGCCAATATTGGAGTCACTATTAGATGTTCCACTGCTGGAGCTACTACTAGATGTTCCACTGCTGGAGCTACTATTAGATGTTCCACTACTGGAGCTACTACTACTAGATGTTCCACTACTGGAATTCATGTAAAGCTGCATGAGAGCATTTGGATTTTGCTGATACTGGGGTTCGAGTTCTAAAATGACTTCGTACTCGTTGCTGGCATCGTAAATGGTTGACACTTGATAACCACCGTAGGCATTTCTCAGCGTGCTTTCGATTTGATTAGCAGTAATACCAAGGGCTGAGGCTTTATCTCGGTCAATGTTAATTTTTATTTGTGGTGCTAACTGTAAGTCACTGTTAACGTCTTGAACTTGCGGAAGGGTTTTCATCTTAGCGACGAGCTGCGGAACGTACTGCTCAAGAGGTTGAACATCGGAATTTTGTAACGCTAGCTGATATAATCCTGAGGTTTGTTGCGTTCCTACGGGTACAGCAGGTGGATTTTGTAGGAAAACTTGAATACCGGGAACAGATGTTAATTTGGTTCGTAACGTTTGCACAATCTCGTCGGCACTGACTTTGCGTTGCGATCGCGGCTTGAGGCGAATCAATAGGTTGCCGGAGTTGCCTGCGACTGCTGCCCCACCACCACTTGCACTGGAGCTAGGACCAATATTAGAATTGACAGATTCTACATTCGGGTCTTGCCGGATAACATCGACTGCTTCTTTCTGGTGAAGCACTAAATTATCAAAAGAAGCATCAGATGCTGCCTGCGTCATAGCGATGATTCGTCCAGTATCTTCGCTGGGAATGAAGCCTTTGGGAACGACCACAACTAAATAAACGGTGACGAATAAAAGGGCACCGGAGAGAATCATTGTAGTCCGGTGGTACTTTAAAGCTTTTTTGAGACTCCAATCGTAAGCACTAAGGAAGCGATCAAAGACATACTCAGAGGCTTTATACAGACGACTTTGATTCTCATGATGTGTAGGACGAACAAAGCGACTACACAACATTGGGGTGAGACTGAGAGAAACAAACCCAGACACCAAAATTGCCACGGCGATCGTCACGGCAAATTCGTGGAAAAGTCGTCCCAACAATCCACTCATAAACAGCATTGGGATGAACACTGCTACAAGAGAGATCGTCATCGACAAAATTGTGAAACTGATTTCTCTAGATCCATTCAATGCTGCTTCCAAAGGACTTTCACCCATTTCCATATGGCGAACAATATTTTCCAGCATGACGATCGCATCATCCACCACAAAACCCACTGAGAGTGTCAATGCCATCATTGACAAGTTATCCAGCGAGTATCCTAACAAATACATCACAGCAAAGGTGCCAATCAGCGATACGGGTAAAGCCAAACTGGGAATGACAGTTGCCGAGAGATTTCGTAAAAATATGAATATAACGAGAATAACCAGACCAATAGTTAAAATTAAAGTAAATCTTACATCATCTACTGAGTCGCGAATTGACTGCGACGCATCGTAGAAAATACCAACATCAACTGATTGGGGAATTTGCTCTCTCAGTTTGGGTAACGATTGCTTGATCGTGTCTACAACCTGCACTGTATTTGTACCCGGTTGGCGTTGAATCGACATAATGATGGCTTGGGTATCGTTATACCAACTTGCCACCTCGTCATTTTGCACACCGTCAATCACTCGACCGAGTTGATTGACGTAGATTGGTGCCCCATTCCGGTAAGCAACGATCAGCGATCGATAAGCTGCAGCATCTTTCAATTGCCCGTTTGCCTGTACCGTAAAATTCTTGTGATTTCCGGAAAGACTACCTGTAGGCAAATTAACGTTGCCTTGTTGAATTGCAGTTTGCACCTCATCGAGTCCAATCTGCTGAGCAGCTAACTTCTGCGGATCAAGCTGAATGCGTGCCGCATATTTTTGAGAACCGTATACTTGTACTTGCGCTACACCACTGACTGTTGATAGCTTTTCCGCCAAATAGGTTTCGGCATATTCGTCTACCTTGGAGAGTGGCAATGTCGGGGAAGTCAAGTATAAGTAAAGAATCGGTTGTTCGGCTGGGTTAACTTTGCTGTATGAGGGAGGATTCGGTAAATCCTTGGGCATCTGTCCGGCAGCTGCCGAAATTGCCGCTTGCACATCCTGAGCAGCATCATCAATATCACGATTGAGGTTAAACTGGAGGGTAAGTTGAGTACTTCCCAAGGTACTTGTAGAGTTTAGTGAATCGAGTCCAGCAATACTGGAAAATTGCTTTTCCAAAGGACGGGCAACAGAGGACGCCATCGTTTCTGGACTACCACCCGGTCGCAATGCCGTCACTTGAATAGTGGGAAAATCAACGCTGGGGAGATCGCTAATTGGTAATAACCGATAACTCATCACGCCAAAGATGAGGATACCTACCATTACCAAAGTCGTCATGATCGGACGACGAATAAAGATTTCTGAAATATTCATAAATTATGGTATTGGAAATGGGGAATTGGTAATCGGGAGTAGACAATAAAGAGTTAGGAGTTATTATGTCTCCTCCCCCTGTGCCCTGCGCCCTGCTCCCCTGCTTCACCTGCTCCCCCTCTAGAACCACCTTGCCCTTTCAGTCGCACTTTATTACCAGAAACGAGATTCGCTTGACCATCACTCACCACTGTTTGACCGGGTTGCAGTCCTTTTTGAATGACATCTAACCCATTTATGGTGCTGCCAACGGTTACGGGGACATTTGTAACCTTCATATCGTCAGAGTTAAGGACAAAAACAAACTGACCGTTTGGTCCATTCTGAACAGCTTGCGAGGGAACGACGGTAGCATTTGGGATTGTAGTAAGTGTCAGGGCAGCATTTACATATTGACCAGGCCACAGTTGCCCTTGAGTATTATTAAAGTTGCCCATAAGTTTAATTGTGCCAGTTGCGTTATCAACCGTGTTATTGACAAAAGATAAAACACCTGGTATAGGGGGAGCATTATTGTTGGGGAACGTCACGTCCACCGTTAGCTTGTTATTCTGACTATATTTTTGAATATCTGGTAGATTTGCCTCAGGAACGGAAAAGGAAACCTGAATTGGGCTAATCTGGGAAATGCTCAAAAGAGGACTTGTACTATTAGCTGTCACCACGTTGCCCTGAGTTACAAGAATGTCACCAGCACGACCGTCGATAGGAGCGTAAATTTTCGTGTAAGATAGATCAACTAAGGTATTGTTTAGTGCACCTTGGTCTGAACTGACAACTCCCTCACCATTTTTAATCTGCGCTTGATCCACTTTTGTTGCCGCTTGGGCATTGGCGATCGCTTCTTTATCTGCCTGAAGAGTTGCTGCTGTTGCTAGGGCATTGGTAGAATACTGCTGAGCTTGGTCTTTGCTGACCGCACCCTCAGCTAACAAGCTGCTATAACGTTTGCCTTGTGCTTTGGCGTATTGTGCTTGCGCTTGATCTCTAAGAAGGTTTGCTTGCGCTTGTCGCACGACGGTTAAATCTTTGGCTAACGTCGCCCTGTATTGCTGTACCTGCGCCATGTCTTTCGCCAAAGTTCCCTTTGCCTGTTGGATAGCAGCTTGCTGTGTGCGATCGTCTATAGTAAAGAGAAGTTGCCCTTTTCGCACCATCTGACCTTTTTTAAAGTAAACTCCGGTGATTCTGCCAGCAACTTGAGGCGTAACCGAGACAGTAGACTCTGCTTGCACATTACCGATCGCCTGCAATTGTACTGGAACTGTTTTCTGGAATGCTTTTGTTACAGTCACGACTGGTGTCATCTGTCGCCCCTTACCCCCAGATCTCCCACTCGTTTTTTGGGGTTGTTTGCTGCTCATGGTGTGGATACCAACATAACCCAGCCCCGTAAGCAATGCCACACAAAGCAATACTACACCAAGTCGCTTGGTAGATGGAGGATTGTCTTTAAATTCCAGGTGACTCTCTGTTAAACTTTCATGATGAATCTGGTCGCGCAAGCTCTCATCAGTAATATGCTCTTGGGTAATCTGGTCTTGCATTAATAGCCTCCCGTAGGTTTATATTGGTAGTTGATGGCGAAATCTCCACATTCGCATTCACAACATCAATTTTAGTCATTGCAATAAACCTTCACATGTAGTAGAAGTCATAGATTCATAGTAAAAAATTACTAGAATTGGTATGACTTTTTTCCTAGTCGAAAGGATATAAATCAGTAGAAAGTCATCTATCGCAACTGAAGATAAATTTGTTAAATAAATTGAGGAGCATGTCTGCAACGTCTATATTGCCTTAATTATTTTAATTTTATCTTTAGTATCAAAT
>JAQYWO010000307.1 GCA_029379215.1 Rhizonema sp. PD37 | reverse complement strand
ATTCTAAATCACTCCTGAGAAATAAAATACCTGAGTTCTTAAAGAAGTCCGGAATACAGTTGTTGCTATTGTCACAAATATAATAAGACAATTACAGGTATTTATTGAATTGCCAATGAGCATAAATTTGGCGATCGCGATTACTTCGTAAAGAATAAGTTATACCTCATCATTTTTTCATAAAGTCAAAACTTTTAGGTCTGCACGACCGTATTTTCTTCTATTCATTAGGTTTTGGTATTTTTACTACTGTAGAAAATAGCTTTAATGGTCTATTGTTGAGTTGTTTCGTGGTCTAACTAAAGTGAAGAGTTACTACTGAGGTTTTGCATCTACTCATTCAGACAGGATTCTTATGAATGCGGATTACAAATAAAATGCCAAATGCTAATGGTGCAGGGTGCGTCATTGTTCAATACGATTAGTTCAAGAATTATTTACCAATGTATAGAGATTAATTAATGGGAATTGCTCACCGACGCTCAGATAAAAGAGATGAAAAAGTGATTGAAATTCGTCAGTCTAAATCTGACAAAATTTATTCATCGAAACGGGAATATGAATAAAGCCCTTACTACCAAGTCATTTATTTATCAAAAGTAATGACAAAGACCTATAGTGTCACAGACAAATTATGAAAAGCATACAACACAGTGACCCGGCTTTTGAACAGCTTTTTGCTAAACTGCCTCCAAAAATAGCAAAAACGTTTACTTTTGAGCAAATAGAAGCCATCAAAAAGGTTTACGGCTTTAATGATTGGAATCGTCATCCCGTAAATATACGAGTTTCAATTCCCATTCCCGGACTGCGATTTTATCTAGTATTATTAGCAGGTAAAGAACGTCGCTCAAATCAGCGCTTACAGGTTTCTAAAAGCATGTTTCCCCTTTGGACACCTGTTAATACCGTATTCATCACAGGATTTTTTATCCTCCTAGTAACTTCTGGATTTGTCACATTATCTCATGTGTTTTCCGCACTGAGTTCTGTCTCGATACCTAACTCGCCCTACGATACGTCACTTCCGTTTATTAAAGATCAATCTATATGCGAAAAAACTGGCAGAACTTGGCGTCATGACAAGTGTTGGGATTCAGAACAGAATCCCTTATTCTGAATCCCTACACTATCAAGTAAATCGGTACACAAAAACAAAGGTTTGCAGTTACGCTTTATATCATGTTCGGTAAATGAGTTATCAATAAAATGTAGGTCCGTAGTTGCGCTGTCTTCGCCTTTAAAAGTTTGAGAGCGAAGACAGCGCAACTACAAACATTATTCTAAGTGTTCAACCGAAGATAGTATCAGCACTTGAGAGCGCAACTACAAGCCTTTACATAAATTCGTAGTCGATCTACTTACCATCCCCAACTACCAAAACCCCCTTTAAAAGGTCCGACAATATCACTCGTAATCCAACCACCGTAGAAATTTCCTGGTTGCGGCTGCACCTTTTCCTCATTCACGTAGCAGGCATCCATTAAATGCGGGTAAAAGGCTACATAATCTTTAATAGATGTGAAGTTGTCAGTAGGGTTGGAGTAAAACCATGCAGCATTTTGGACTTCTTTATCACTAACGCGAATTGTGTAGTAATTAGCACGCCCTTTCCATTCACAAAAGCTTGATTGTGGTGTGAGGATTAAGTACTCCATTTTGATATCAGTCGGCGGAATATAGTATCCTGGTGGATGACTTGTTTCCAGAACACGCTTTGCACTATGAGTATCTACAATAGTGACACCGTTAAAAACAATTTGGATATGTTTGTTGGTATCTTCTAGGCGCGGTGGACGAGGGTAATCCCAGACAGATTCTTGTCCAAAACCAGGTTCAATTCTATCTTCTCTTATCATTATGGGATGGCTAATTACTAATCATTAATCGCGTGATCGCTAATTGTTTACCGCACTTCTTTAATACTATCAATTTGCTTGGTAAACATCTCTGTAAACAAACTCATGACAGTCCGTTCTTCACGCACTTTAATGTTAGCGGTAACAGCCATTCCTGACTGCAAGGAGATGTTTCTACCTTCACCTGCTAGTGATTGTCTATCCAAGTGGATTTTTGCTGGGAAACGATAATACTGATGTGTTTGATCAGGTGGTAATGCATCTGATCCAATCGAAACAACTTCTCCTTTAATATCACCAAATTCGCTAAAAGGAAAAGTATCAATTCTTACATCAACTTTCATCCCTTCCCGTACAAAACCAATATCTTTGTTTGTCACAAAAGCCTCAGCAATATAACTGTCCGTTGGGACAATTTGCAATAGTTTTTGGGTAGAGTTGGCTACAAAGCCTGGGTTCTTAGCTTGCAAATCAAAAATAGTTCCGGCGACAGGAGCGCGAACTTCTTGATATTTAATGTTTAATTGAGCTTGAGTAATTTTGCTATTGTTCTCAGCTAAATGCTGCTCGTTTTCTAACAGAATTTTACTTAACTGACTATCTATTTCTGAGATACGCTTTTTATTATCAGCTATCTTATCCACCACAGCTTTATTAGAAACAGCGACTGCATTTTTCAACTGCTCTTGTCCTTGAGCAATTTCATATTTTAAGCGTAACTGTTCCTCCTGAGATTTCTGCACTTCCGCAGTCAGGGTTTCCACTTGTTTTTTCTGTTGGAGAAACTGAAGCTGAGATATTCCGCCTTGTTCCGCCAAACTTTTCATTCTATTTAAAATATTCTGCTCAATAGCTAAACTTGCTCTATTAGCACTGATTTGGACTAAATTTTGAGACGCTTTCTTCTTACTTTGTTCAATCTGCATTTGTGCTGCCCCCGAACGAGAATCAAGTTCTGTTTTGGTAGCTAGTAGACGTTGTCGTTCATCAGAACCTAAACCTTTATCTGCCCCAGAATTTTTTAATTCAGTTCGCAAGAGTTCGTTCTCTGCTAATAATGCTGACCGATTTCTCAACAGAAAGACAGTTTCTCTTGATAAGTTGCCTTGCATAAATTCTCTTTCTGCAGCTTCAGCCGAACCTAACTCCATTAAATGGCGATAAATCTGGTTTTCTTGCATTAATGAAGCCCGAACTTTTAGCAAGGAACTTAATTCAGCTTTACTTGCAATCGAGTCAAAAGTAAGTAATAAGTCTCCAGGTTTAACTTTTTGTCCATCTTTGACAAAAACTTCTCTAACCACTCCATTAATTGGAGCTTGAATTTCTTTTACCGTTCCTTCAGGTTTTAATTGCCCTGTCGCCGGTACAACTTGCTCGATTTTCGCTAAGTAAGCCCAAGCAACCCCAAAACAAGCTGATGCCATCAATGTCATCATGATTGCACGGGACCAAAATGGAGACTGACGGAGTACAACGGAATGCTCAAAATTGTAATTCTTAAAGTCAACTTCCCTTGAGTTTGACTTTTTAGGTTCAGTAGTTAGCAACCGAGAACCTAAATTAACTTTCTGTTTTAGATAGTTGCCGTTGACTGGATTCTCATTTAATTGAGTCATGGTTGTTAATTAGTGGTTGGTGAAGAGTGATTGTTATTTGTCAAAAAACACTACTATCTACTAGTTTCGACCTCCTTACAACTTCGCTTCTTGTTGATTGTAAAGGTAATAATAATGACCTTTCAACGCCATCATTTCATTATGGTTGCCGTGTTCAATTATTTTTCCAGCATCCATAACAACAATCATGTCTGCATTTCTAACCGTGTTGAGGCGATGGGTGATAAAAAATACTGTGCTACCCTCAAATGCCTTAGCTAAATTAAGACAGACTTGTCTTTCAGTGGGATAATCTAAAGCACTGGTGGCTTCATCTAAAACTAATAATTTTGGTTTTTGTAAAACAGAACGGGCGATCGCAATTCTTTGCCTTTGTCCACCGGAAAGTGCTGCACCTCTTTCACCCACTCGCGTATTATAACCGTTGGGTAAATTCATAATGAACTCATGAGCAACTGCAATACGAGCAGCCTCAATGACTTCATCAGTTGATGCATCGGGATTAGTTAAGGCAATATTGTCTTGAACTGTGCCATCAAACAGTAATGTATCTTGAGGAACCACACCAATTTGTTGCCGTAGAGAGTAGAGTTCTACCTTAGAAATATCATAACCATCTACTAAAATTCTACCAGACTCAGGTTCGTAAAGTCTGAGTAGCAACTTCATCATTGTACTTTTTCCCGATCCACTTTGTCCAACAATTCCGACAAACTGACCGCTAGAAATTTCCAGATTGACATTGCAAAGTTGCAATGGTCCACTCGTGCCAAATCGGAAGGAAAGATTTTCGTATTGTACCGCGCCAGCAATTGAAGGTAAGGGAATATTGAGGCGATCTTGTTCTGCTTCTTGGGGTGTATCAACAATATCGCCTAAACGCTCCAAAGATAATGCCGTTTCTTGGAAGTTTTGCCAAAGTTGAGCCAAGCGCAATATGGGGCTAGTGACGTAACCAGATATAATCCTAAAGGCGATTAATTCACCTAGAGTTAATTCTTTTTGCAGCACAAGATAAGCTCCCACCCACAACACAAGCAAGCTGCTGAGTTTGTTGAGAAAACTACTAGTTGAGTTGGCGAGGGTGGAGACGACGACGGTTTTAAAACCAGCGGCTACGAAACGAGCATAACGCTCTTGCCAGGAAAAACGTGTTCTCAACTCGATATTCTGAGCTTTCACTGTTTGAATTCCCGACATCACCTCGACTAAATAAGATTGAGTTTCGGCGTTGCGTTCAGCTTTGTTCCGTAACTGTCGGCTTACAGTCGGGGCAGCAATTAAAGTGAGTGTGATAAATATCGGAATTGTTCCTAAACCAACAACGGTAAGTTTCCAACTGTAAAACAGCATCACGACAATATAAACCACCGAAAACAAAGCATCTAACACCACTGTTAAAGCAGTTCCGGTAAGAAATTGGCGGATATTTTCTAACTCGTTGATACGAGTGGACAGTTCTCCTACAGGGCGGCGTTCAAAATACCGTAACGGTAAACGTAGGAGGTGATCAATAATTTCCGATCCCAAACCCATGTCGATACGGTTTGTCGTATCCACAAATAAGTAAGTCCGCAATGTTGTCATTACTGCCTCAAATAGCCCTACCACTAAGAGTAAAACCCCCAAAACGTTTAGGGTGCCGATACTATTTTGAGTGATGACTTTATCAATAATTAACTGGACAACCAGTGGGTTTGCTAATGCTGCTAACTGTACGAATAAAGAAGCAATAAAAACTTCTATCAGAACTCGGCGATGACTTGACAAATAGGGAAGAAACCACTTCAAACCAAAGCGTTGCTGAGGTGTTGCTTTGGTTTGGGAGACGAGCAATACTCTCACCTGAGGCTGATAGTTGGTTTCTTCAACCTCTAATTTTGCTAGCAGATCAGTGGGTTTACAGCGCAAAATTCCTTTGGATGGTATACCTACAACGACATGATTCGTCTCCGCTTCATATAAAACAGCAAAGCTATCAGCATAGCGAATTAGTGCTGGTGTAGGAATGCGCGTTATCGCAGCAGTGGGTATATCCACCAGTTGTGCTTTGAGTCCAATTAATTCTGCCAAGTAAGCACAAACTGGAAATGATATGGTTCCTTGACGCTTTATTTGGTCATTAAAGATACGACGAACAACTTCCCGTCGAAATGGCATTTCCAAGTGTTTTGAAACCATTTGGAAACAGGCGATCGCCGAGTTTAATTGCCCCTTACCGCTAAAAAATGGATATTTTTTAGTTTTTCGTTTACCTTTTGGCGTACTATATTGTTCAAATTCTGGTATTTCAATATTTGGTGCATAGGGAATTTCTTCATCATTGCTCTCTAATGTTGTGTCATCCACAGTTATCTGAACTGGAGAGTCTAGCAATGACAAATCCCAAGGTTGCAAACCAATCAAACGCGCCGACTGATTTTTTCCTTGAACCTCTAGGGTGTTTTCCTCGCTGCTCAACTCTAAACGAGAACCAGGTGAAAAGTTGGTGACTGTTACACCACCACTCACAAACCAAATGTTTTCGCTGTCGAGTTGATTTAACGGAGTTCTTCCTGATGGAAGGTAATGTACCTTCGCTCCTCCTAAGGCATTTAGAGCAATTTCTTTGAGATTTGCGCCGCCTAAAGCTTGCATTTCTAACTGAGTACCAAGGAGTTCAAAGATTTCTACCAAGTGAGTCCGGTTTTTACGTACAGACGCAAACGCTGGGTATAAATCGATTAAGCGCAAATAGTCTGCTGTACCAATTGTTAAACAGATAACTTCGGTCGAGGCGATCGCTGTTTCACAAGCTATGTCCCGTAACAAGCTTACCTCGCCGATCATTGCGCCTGTCTCTAGCAATTCTAAAGTGGTTGGCATTTTCGTGCGGGGATCGTATGCCAATAACCTCGCTTTTCCTTCATAAATAATTCCGACTCGCTCGGCTAACTTTTCTTTACCGAGAATCTTCTGACCTATGCGGTAGCGCCAGGGCTGTATCTGTTGTGATATGTTAGCAATCTCCTCAGATGGTAATTGATCAAAACCCTCAAGGTTGGTAAGAAATTCTTGAAAACCGCTTTTTATATCTGTCATACCAATTTTAGATTTTAGATTGAGTGAACCATCCAGGTATTCAAAGTCACTTCTCCGACGCACCACACTTCTTAATTATTCTACTAAGGACAGATGACAATGACGAGGGGAGTATCCTTATGATTACAGTGTGCTGAAGTTTTTATAGCTCATATTTACGACCGTATGAACACGCTCACACTGCTTTTAACTCATGTCCGAAACTGCTGAAGCTGCTTCCTAGCTTAGCTTAGGTTAGTTTTTCTTTTTGAGCTAATTACGGTGTCTTTGATAGTGAGAGATGATTCCAGCACTTATAAAGTTTGCCGTTTTCAGCAAACCTTTTGGTACAAAACAAGTGCGATCACTCGTTCATAGGATTCCAGACATACATATAGCTATTGCTCACACTGCTATCAAAATTGATTATCTCAGAAAAACGTTAAATCATTATTTATGATATTTTATACATTTATCAAGAATTGATAAATAAACTTTTTTTTGGTAACATTGATATTTTTTTTGTATTGCAGCTATTTATCTTTACTGAATCGCTTTTATGACTTACTGATTGACAGTAATTGTCTGATATGCTATGTATATTTTTAGCGCCTCAACGTTTGATTTTTCATCAATGAGAATTTTCCTGTTCGCCCCCAAAAGTCGGTTTATACTTTATAAGTGTTTAAGCTTACATGAAGTTATATCATGTTCGGTCAATGAATTATAGATAAAAGATAGGTTCGTAGTTGAGGACAGTACGTCCGAGGATAAGAGCGCGAATGACGGCTTTCCCTCCGTAGGCATCTGGTGAGACCAGCGCTGCAGGAGGGAAACCCTCCGTAGGCGACTGGCGTTAGCGAAGCGGTAGCGAGTCTTCGAGCGTCACCCGAAGGACGTTGGTTTCCCAAGGGAAGAATCTGTCCGTGCGCTGTCTTCGCTCTCATGCTTTAAAGAGCGCTGTAGACGCGGAGCGGTGAGCAGCGCTGCAGGAGGGAAACCCTCCGTAGGCGACTGTGTTAGCGCAGCGTTAGCGAGTCTTCTCCCAAGGGGAGACGCCAAGGGCGAACGAGCGTCAGGGCTTCAAAGCAGAGTAGCGCAACTACAAACAATATTAAAAGTGTTCAGCCGAACATGATATTACACCAACAAATTAGATTGAGCAATTAAATTGTGATTAACTTCAGATTGGCTCAGAGATCCATCAGGTAATAAGTTTACAGGATTACGAGGATCGTAGCTGCTGGTGTCGATCAAAAGTTGATTTGGAAAAGCATCGGCAATGTTTTCCCAAGGTACCAACTTAAAGTTGGTGCTAATATTATTACCGTTGACAATATCTGCTGGGAGATTACTGCCATCTTGGGTAACAAACAAGCCTTGTGGGAAGTTAGCACCTAGTGGTAAGTTAGTCACATCTATACCGTCAGTATCTTGCACACTGTCGATTCCACCATTATTACCGATCGCAAATCTACCTAAGAAATCATTGTTACCTTCACGAGTGTAAGCAGCAAAGGTGCTATCTCCTTGACTTGATGCCAGCAAATATCCTGCACCGTCCTTACCGTAATAAATGGTAAGCCCTTCTACATCATCTGTGAGATTGCTTCCACCCTCTATCCGGGTGCGATCAATCAATGTGCCAGTTGTGCCACCGTTAGGTTCTGCTAGGAACTTCCATATACCTACATCTTCTTGCCCGATGTAAACGTAGCCGAGTTCTTGATCTACAACTGTGCCTTCTGTTTGAGGAGAACTGCCCGCAACCGTCGGCGAGGGTAAGGTAAACTCCCGCACTGTTTCGGCACCTATTGTACCATTCCCTTCGTCAATCAGTTTTAACTGTGCGACATCTCCTGTTGCTCGACGGTTAACGAAGGCATAATAATCATTAGTGATGGGACTACGATATAAGGCAATCCCGTAAGCGCTGCGTTCTGATGGAGAGTAAGGAGGAGAGAAGGGTGGTGCTTCAAATAACGTACTTATAGTTGGATCGGTAATGTCTTGCAGGTATTGTCCTGGCATGCTGGGATTTGGATCGACCTTGAAGATTGCCAGTTTGTCGTTATTGCGATCGCTTGCCACAGCAATATCTACAGATTGTCCATTCAACTGAAAACCATATTGAAGGTCAATATTGTTGTAACGAATATTACCAGGATTAATGGACTGCACCAAATTTCCCGAGAGGTCGTAGATTCGCAATCCCTGATTCTTAACTGTTGTCAATATAAGACTTTTTTCAGGGTATGTGGAATTTACGTAGATAGCCGGGTCATCTGAATCAGCACGTTGACTCGATGGGAGAGTTGGATCATTCAACTCAGGGGGACGAGTTTCTATTGTCGGGGCTGCAGTAGGAACTAAGTCTGCACCTAAAGCAAGGATTTGAGTAAATTGAGTCTGGCTAAAGTTATTGTCACTGATTAATACAATAGACTGACGACCATCAGGGAGCGTAGGTCCAAAGGTAATACCTTCAATGTTATCAGTTCCAGTCGGTAGGTTGAGGGAGTTGAGATTCAATAACAGGTGCTTATCGGCAGGTTGAATAGCCGCAAGTTCATCTTCGCTTAAACTATTGAGTGAATCGTAGGAGCTAATATCAGTTGCCCCTTGTAAACTCACTTCGTAGATTCTGATTGTATCACCAACGCCAGGAGCGAAAGAACGTTCCAAAGCCAGTAAAGTTCCTCGATTATCGATCGCCAGTATATCCGCCAAACCATTATCAGCCGAACCTGTAGCTGTTGGTGCTGTAGGAATAGGATCGGTAACGTACAGGTATTCCTTTTCTGGCTGTCCAGTGACTAAGTCATATTGCAAGATGCGGGAACGGCTACTATTAGTCAGGGTGGGAATTGGACCATCTTGGAAGAGGGCGTTTTCAGTAGCAGTGTACAATATTTTTTGATCGGGGGCGATGGTGACACCTTCAAAAGCCAGGTTATTGCGAACTCCCGACACTTGAGTATCGCCTGCGTCTAGAATGCCATCACCGTTGGTATCTTGCACAACTGGGAGAAACTTACTAGGTACGGGAAGCGATCGCACTTGCTGTCCTGTTGAGAGAGAGAATTCATTAACAAAGGGATTTGTCACTCGACCAACAGAAGGGTTCACTTCTCCCTCAGAAGAAATGAATACCGTACCATGGTTCGTCAAAGCAATACCTTCAGTATCGAGACTATTGAGCGAGAATTCATTACCATCGGCATCTTTCAAGGTTGTGACGTTTGTGAAGGTCACACCTTCTGTTGCAATCGTAGCCGGGTTGGTGGCAAATGTATAGAAGCGGGCGGGAGCAACAGCAGAGCGATCGTCCGAGATAGTATAGTAGACGTTATTTGCAGCATCGTAAGTGACACCAGACAATCCGCCTATAGGGGTTTGTATGCCATCCACCGATCCAGCTACACCATCAGGAATAAAACCTGTAGGAAAAATTGTTTGCCCTTGAAAGTTGAGGCTAGAAACTGTACGACCGGGTTGTGTTGATATATCACTTGTGGTAGATGACATATTTGAAAGCGATTAAACATCAGCATATCAAAGTACTTCAGCAACATTAAGAATGAGCAAGCAAAAGGTTAAAGCATCTAATATTTTTTACGTAAAATAAACTTTATTCGTAGTAAAAAATCACACTTTTATACATGCAAATTTTTGTAGATGAATTTAATGCCGTAAGAATCTTCAACATTTATTTAGATCCCCGACTTCTTAAAGAAGTCGGGGATCTCTTGAGATTGAGCTTGAAGTCTTCACATCAGCGTTTAGTCTGAACTTTAATTCACAGGATTTTTATATAAACATACGTAATGTTTCTGTTTTCGAGTACGTATCTTATTGAATAAATTTTATTAGTAAAGTTCAAATAGATTGTTGCAGTTTTTCATCAAATTTTGATTAACTTACTGTCTGCATTAATATTGCTAAACATCATGAATATAGAACCCACCTTCCGCACCCCTAACTATCACACAGGGAGATTACTGAGATAAAAAAG
>JAQYWO010000306.1 GCA_029379215.1 Rhizonema sp. PD37 | reverse complement strand
AAACCACAGTAGGTTATATGCTATGGGAACAAAATTTGTGCCTATTGCTTGAAGCCGATAACCAAATGTTCACACCAGCCCCGGACACCTCTGCCGATCTGGCAATAGCTTTATTAATTCATTATAGTTTCGACCTCAGTGGCTACAGCGCCAACGAGATCGTTAACAGTTGGCAAAAACAATATCCCCTTAACTGGCTACACTTTGCAGTCATTGAGGCACTTTATCAAGGTCGATACAAAGCAGTTTCGGTACAGCAAATATTAAATCTCTGGCAACGGCGAGGGCAGGCTACGTTTCATTTCAACATGGAATTTGAAACTATGATCTGTAGCAAATTTCCAGAGAAATTAACTTCTGTGTCTGTTAAACCTACTGTTGAAAAAAACCAGCCTAAACAGCAATTCACTCTTCAGCAAGGGAATTTAGAGGACTCGAGGACACCGAAACGAGGAAACGCGGGGAGTATAGAAGAAGCGGAGATACACAAGAAAGGAAACGCGGGGAGTGTGGAGGAAGCTCTTAATTCAAAAGACTTGGGGAAAAAATTGACTCCTCCGGTGTCTTCTGACTTTCCGCCTTCTGATCAAGAAGCTCTTCCCCCTCTTGCTAGCAATCATCCCCCAATTGGGCAATTTACTCCAGAAACAAGTGCGTGTTCAGACTCCTTCACATCAAAACTGAAGGCAATGTCTAACAGTAAGTTACCATCGATTAATGCTCAAGAAGATTATGACTCAACACGGTTAAAAACCTGATTTCAAGGTAGGTTGGCTCTAGTAGAGCGAATGATGGCTTAGTCCGCTCTCACGGAATGTCAGAGTCAAAACCCGTGACACTGGGACAAGGATATAGCACCATAGCGATTATTCCAAAAACAGAGGGCAGTTGGGCATTACCGTTATTGCACGAGCGCATCACCAGTTTTTCTAATCCGATTGAAAAAGCTGTCGCCCAACTCAGACTTGTCAGCAAAACTCTGCCAACGCGCCCATTATCCTTGTGGGATGCTGAATACGGCTGTGCTTCATTTGCAAAGCAGACAGCAAACATCATGGCTGATAAACTTATGCGCTTACGCTCCAATCGTTATTTCCTTAAATAAAAATATTTACAAAATGCACAACATTCTAACGTATCACAGACGAGTCAGAGCAAGGTAAAATTAAGCATTATAACCTAAGGAAAAAACAAATGGAGACCAAAAGCGACATGCCAATGGGCAGCACGGTGGCAGGCTTGTTCCGCGACCGCGAGAGCGCCGATAAGGCTGTTCGGGAATTGCAGGCATCTGGGTTCGCGGAGAACCAGATAGAGGAATTGAGCGATCTGGGCGGGACGCCTGAACACACTGCCAACATGCTTGAGGAACTGGTGGATCAGGGACTCACTAAGGAGGACACGCAATACTTCCAGGACAACCTGGAGACGGGCGGAGTTCTACTCACGTTGCAGGCCGGCGACCAGGCGAAGGAGGCGATATCGATTCTGGAGCGTTACGGAGCAGACACTGGCTTGGTACACTTTAACTCCGCCACCACCCCAAGTACTGATACCGAACCTGTCACGACAAGCAAGGGAGCCCAACGCCTCCAGCTGCTTAAGGAAGTGCTCCAGGTGAACAAACAGCGGGTGCAGACCGGTGAAGTGACGCTGCGCAAGGAGATAATTACCGAGATGCAGACAATTCAGGTACCAGTGACACGTGAGGAACTGGTTATCACGCGCCGACAGGTAACTGGTGCAGAAGTAGCCACAGGCGCGATCGGTATCAGTGAGGAGATCCGGGTGCCGCTGAGCGAGGATCGGGTGATTGTCGATAAGTTGCCTGTGGTCAGTGAGGAGGTGATCCTCGAAAAGCGCGAAGTCCACTCCTCCGAGCAGGTGCAGGAAACAGTGCGGCGAGAGGAGTTGCACACCACTGAGGAGATCCAAGTGCCACTGAGTGAGGAGCGGGTTATTGTCGAAAAGTCGCCTGTGGTCAGCGAGGAGCGGGTGATCGTCGAAAAGTCGCCTGTGGTCAGCGAGGAGCGGGTTATAGTCGAAAAGTCGCCTGTGGTCAGTGAGGAGCGGGTGATCGTTGAAAAGTCGCCTGTGGTCAGCGAGGAGCGGGTTATTGTCGAAAAGTCGCCTGTGGTCAGCGAGGAGCGGGTGATCGTCGAAAAGTCGCCTGTGGTCAGCGAGGAGGTGATCGTCGAAAAGCGCGAAGTCTACCAGATTGAGCAGGAGCAGGAAATAGTGCGGCGAGAGGACTTGGGTCCCGAACTCCTTTAGGTGATTTAGTCCGTCAACAGGCGTAGCGGGAAATTGGAGTCATTAGGAGCAATTATAATTATTCCAGCTATGCCCAGACTAACTCATATCTTGCACCAAGAGCAAGTGATAGATTTTAAATACTCAGTACGAAACACACTACCCTTAATTTATATAGAAATGTCAATAAAAAGAAGGTATTTTTATCATCAGTTTTTTGACGTTGCCTGTGTTTCTACAGAGAGGTGCAAGATCTGAGCTAAGCGTAGAACTGTTTGTTTGACGTTGTCCGCTTACAGGTCATGACTTAATAAAATTAGACAGTTTCAAGCTTCGGTGAAGGAACCAAGTTATTTTCCCATTAGCCTCGGCAGACTTTGCCCCTGTCCTAAAGAACAGGGTTTTCAAAGAGTATTCTTATAAAATCAAATGGCGCTCATGAATTCTTGTAATACTACTATTAATTTCTCCTCATCCTAGCTGAGAGTTGTTCTTCCGAGGGATAGCTTGGTGAATTGACAACAGATGGAGGTAGAGAAACTGTAATATCAGCACCATTGATCACGCCTCCCAATAGTCCGAGTTCAGCTTCGACCATTTGATCGATCGCTTCGGCAAAAACGTTTTCCTGTGTATAATTTGGTCGCGCTAAAAGTATAATACCGTCGCTGTAGGGTTGAATTAACAAAGCATCATTTGATAAGCCGAGAGGATTAGTATCTAAAATCACAATGTCAAAGCGCTCACGGGCATCCTCTATGAGCCGTCGCATTTCGCTAGATTCAAGCACAGCAGCCGATTGACGCACGGGTCCTGGACTGGGGATAATGTATAAATTCTCCACATCTGGAACTAAGCGGACGCAATCGCTCAAACTGGCGTAATAACGCAGGGGTTCAACGGTAGCATCAAGATCTGGCGTGACTTTCAAAGATGAAGAATAAGAGGGACTTCGCAAATCGGTTTCAATAATTAAGGTTCTTTTCCCAGCGCGTGCACAAGCTATAGCCAAGTTATAAGCAGTCGTTGTCTTTCCTTCAGAACTACTCGTGCTGGCAATCATCACAACCTTGAGACTTTTAGTACCAATCCGTCGCAAATTACTGCGAAACTTTTCATAAAACTCCAAATAGAGAGAGTCTGCTGAAAATATAACAGGCAATGCACCAGGAAACAAATTATCAACTGGTAACAAAGGTATTTCGCCAAGTAGGGGGATTTCCCGCTCTTTGAGACTGCTGCGAATATCTTCCTTGGTTTTGAAACTTCCTTCCAGCGAGCCCAAAAGAAATATGACGCCGCCACCAACCAACAAGCCTAGTAAAACACCAACACCTAAAGTTAAAGGTACACCCAAAGGAGGTCGGCCGGCAGGAATGACCAGGGGTACTCTAGCAATGCTGAGGCTACTAACAGTTTCGGCTTCTGCTGTCTTAGCATCAGTCAACTTAGCCTGCATTTGGTCAAAAATTGTTCTTTTCAGGAGAACCTGCTGTTCTAAGCGCGATCTCTGTAGCTGCTTGTTAGGTACTTGAGAATAATCTTGACGCAATCGCGCATCATCTTTTTCCAAGTCAACGAGTTGTTTTTGCAATGTTTCTTGCTGAGTTTGCAAAGCTACTAGTTGATTTGCCAACTGCTGGCGTGCGGGATCTAAACTGCTTTGGTTGCGGATACCCGTAACGTTACTGGCAAGAGGTGCTGCTTTACCGCCACCACCTACCACCTCAACTGCACGCTGCTGGAGTTGTTGATTAAAAACGTCTAGATTGCGCTGTAACTGATCCCTTTCCGGGTATTCGGGTTTGGCACCTCTTTTAGTGAGCAGTGCAATTTGCCCCTCTGTTTGATAAATTTGCGATCGCAAGTTGATCATAATGGGATCGGCACTCAAAGCTGAAGAAACGTAAGCTTGGTTGGTGCTTAACCCCAACTTTTCTTGTAAACTGTGTATTTGAGCCGCAATCCCCGTTAAAGTCAGTCTAATTTGCCGTTGTGCAACTTCGCTTGTAGTGACTGCGCTCAATAAACTGCCGTTCTCTGCCGCCAATATTGCCGGTCTTTCTTTGCGATCGTATTGTTCCAGTGCCTGCTCTGCTTTTTCCAGTTCTTGCTTAACCTGTGGTAAGCGATCGTTAATTTTTTGAATAATTAACTTTAATCTCTTAGTATTAATATCAGCGCTTAGCTTTTGCATTGCTAGCATCAGTTCTTGCAATGTTTCTCTTGCTCGCTTGCTATCTTTATCTTGATATTTTAGTTGAATAAGTGTGGATGCAGGTGATGAGTCGCCACCCGTACCTGCCTTTGCTTTTTGAGGCAGTTCGATCACCAGATTTTGATTGAGCTTTTGTGGATCAATATTTTCTTTCGCTGCTACAGGCTCAATAATTGACTCCGAGCGCAAGATATCCTCACTCAATTCCTGCCCTTCTTGCTGAATTTGAGTCCCGGTTAAAGAAAAAGACACTGGGGGACGAGAGTAGCTCAATGCACCACTTGCTATATAGCTTGGAGATTCTGGTTGCACAGCCACCACCGTTGAACCTATGACAACTAAACCAAAACCAGCTAATCCAATCCACTTATATTTATCGAATGCAATAAGATAGCGTTTAACAATCGGTGGGGTCATGGTAGTACACTTAGGCGAGCAGAGATCAGAATATTTCTGAAATAACCTACATTGAAAAACTTCGACGTGATTACTTTTACATTTTACCTTTGATTTCTTAGGAAAAATATGGTAGACTAATTAGATTCATTAAGCATCAGTAGTTATTATCTCCACCTAGGAATTGAAAGAACCGGATAAAGCTTTGAATGTCAAAAAAGGGTCTAGTAATAGTACTGATAGCATTAGTGATTTTACCTATAAGGTTCCGATTAACAACGATAACATCATTATCTTGAAGTGCCACGTTTTGAGCTAAATCTCCTTTCAAAGCCTTGCTCGCATCAATTCTTTGGGTAACAGCTCTACCTCTTTCTGCATCGAAGCGAACCAAACCAATTTCGTGAAGGTTGCTAGTATCAAGAGTGATGCCTGATAAAGCGTCGATTATATTACTACCATTTGGCAGGGGTATAGTTGTCAAACCTCCTCCAGGGTAGTTTAAAATCCGAATTCTAATCTGAGGTACAGCCAAGGTAGAGCGAGCTACTAAGTTGCGGTCATAATTATCATCAGTAGCAATTTCACGACGCGGGACAATGATCGCATCACCATCTTGCAGGCGGAAAGCCGCTTGTCCGGTGCCGTTTAGTAATGGAGTATATAAATCAATATTTTGTGACACAACAGAACCATCAATCAGCTTCCGACGCACCTGCACTTGCCGAAGATCTGCTCTGGTCATCGTACCACCTGCTAACAGCAACGCATCTGAAACACGAGGAGTAATTGGATTAATCGGATAAATTCCAGGTCGAGGCACTTCCCCACTAATCGAAACTTGAATTGCTCGCTGTCCTACTAATGATACTGCCACATTTGGCTTCACAAAAATTCGACTTAATGCCAAGCGAATTTTTTCTTGCGCTTCGTCCAATGTCAAGCCTTGTACAGACAACGTTCCTACTTGCGGTAATAAAATAGTCCCTTCAGGACCAATAGGAGCTTGAAAACTCAATTCCGGACGCAGGGAAGTCAGTGATAACGTTACAAGTGGATCGGCGACAAAGCGATTCAAGCCCAAACGAATTTTATTTTGTGCCTGCTGTAATGTTAAACCTTGGAGCTTTACAGTTCCCAATAGAGGCACCACAATGTTTCCTTCTGGATTGATCGAGGCTTGAAAACTCAAATCCGGAAACCGCTGAACGACTACGGAAATACCATCTCCAGCTCCGAGAATATAACTACCGGGAGGACGCTGAACTGATACACCCAGGACATCTCCAATCCCCAAGATGTAGCGGCTAAATTGTGGTGAAGTTCCATCACTCACACCACTAGGTGCCACTTCCGTAGCTGGTGGAGGCACGGGAGGTTGTGGTGACAATTGTCTCAGTTGTTGTTTTGGAAAAAGTTGTGGTGACAATTGTCCTGGTGGCAAAGTATTTGGCAGTGGTGATTGTTTTGGGAACGGCAATGGCTGCTGAGCAACAACTGGTTGGAGAGATGTTACTAATAACTGAAGGTTGACAAAACACAGGGCGCTAAAAGCACGCATAATGCATTGGGAATAAAGTAGATGTGGTGACGTTTTCACGGAGAAAGAGTTGGGTTGATTGGTTATTTTACTGTGGAAATAGCCAATATGTCAGCGTAATCTTATTAGAAGCACAGTTCTGATAAGTAAAAGCCTCACAACGTAAGCCGTGAGGTTGTTTTACTGGTTTTATAGATTGCGTTAAAATCAAATCACCTATCTTAAAGCGTACGTAAAAGATATCGCTCCCTCTCTGTGAACGCTCTTGTAAATCAAAATATTCTACAAAAAAGTTGACATTAATGCCGACTGCACTGTTTTTCCAAGAGACTCAGTATCCTGCCAAGTTTTTTCAACCTGTCCAAAAGGCTCCATAGGAATGAGAATGGTAACAGCAACCCAAGGGGCGCGTTTCTTGTGCCACTTTGCCACCTGATCGGCGACGAACCAAGGTAAAGGAGATGTACTACCGCCATTTTGCCAAGCATACCATTGCAAAACAGCAAAGGTTTTCTGTTTGGTTGTGGCACGAAAGAAGGAGGCTTGTACCTTTACTTCACTATTAGAAGAGGCTTGTGTCGGTTGAACAGTAAATTCCGCAGAACGAAATTGAGATTTGTCCCACTGAGCCCAGCTATTAATTTCCGTCCATTCCACTTGGGGTTGGTCTTTCGGACCGTTTTGCGGTAGTAACAAGAGGATCGCCTTGATTGGAGAGTTGTTTTTCTCAATTTCCTGGTACGACCATTTGTATCCGCCAATAGGCTCTTCCCGTTGTTCGGTCGTTTGCCACCCTGGAAGCGTTAACCCCGTGTGGTGAATCTGTTTCAACTTCTTTAGGCTGACTACAGCTGGTGGCTGCTGCCATTGCCAGTGTCCTTTCAAGTACCCTGGAACTGCTCCTATCACCAACACTAGTAGCAGTAGCAAAAGAGCCACTATCTGATAAAGCTGGCTTCCCTTGAAGAACTTGAAAAAGTAAACCATTGCTGAAGTCTCCAGTACTTAGACGAAATTTTACCAGAGAAGGCTTTAACTGGAAAGAACTAAGAATTCAGGATGAAGAAGCAAGTATCAAACTGTATACGATTGTATACTTAAAGGTAAGTATATAGAAGAAAAAAATTTTACTCCCCCCTTTCTGTAATAGGCCGATCGCAAACTTTACTCATACAAGAGCGTTCTTGGCGGTTCAATAATTCAGCCTTTTGGCAACTTTTGCGTAAGTCCTATGTAACATGAAGGCAGGAGTTACTCCCTTCCCGCGCTTATGAATACCGATATGAAAAACCGCCAAGACAAGGGCAGATTCTTATGGAGGGTTTCCCTCCATAAGAATCTGCCCGCGCCAAGGCAGCCAAGAAAGGAAATCCAGAAGATGGGTAATTTACACTCCTCTTGGGAGTAAGCGCAGCTTCATGAAGAAACGGTATAGTCCTGCTTAATTTTCAGAATTCGGTTGAATTTCTGGAACTTCTGAGAAATATTTATCAATCCAATTTAGAATCGGTACTAATGAGAGCAGCATCAGAGTTGAGTATAAATCACCACCCCAACCTGCGTGCAGCCATTCAAAAGCCTTTTCTTGACCTGTGCCGTGAAAAAAGGTAAGTAGAGTATTGCGAATAATATTGGCAGCGATGCTCATCACAACTGAAAGACTTAAAAACCAAATGATTTTGCGGCGCGAAGACAAAGCACCTGTCCAATGAAGTAGAATCAAGCCAACATAAAGACAAGTAAACATCATTTTCAGCCCCGCACAGTAGGGAGCAACTTCTACAATCTGCCCTCCCACGTACAGATTTACCCCATCTACAACCACTGTCATCCCAAACTGACTTAATATGAAGGCTACAGTGCCAGCAATAAAGCTTTGGAGGGGTAATGTATAGGGCGCAATTAAGTAGGGGACTGCTGTTGGAGTTGCTAAAAATAATAAAAGTAAGGGGAATGCTTGCAATTGGAAGCCAGGAATTCCTTTGAACCACAAGCAGAGTCCTGTTAAAAGAGCAGGTAAAGAAAGGTTAACCCAATCACTGACGCCACTTAGGTAAAAAAGACTTCCCACTATCAGAAAAACTGCACCTAAAGTATGATGACGATCAGGTAGTCTTCGCCACTTTTTCCGGTTTGTCCAGCCTAAGTAAGTAGCGAATGGTAACCCAATAATCCCGTGGCTAAAATATTCGTGTTCTGTGCTGATATTTTTGTGCAGCCAACCATCCCACCAATACACTAATACTGGAGCATAAAGTAACACCAATATCATTAAAATAGCCGCACTTAATAATTGTGGAGCATTTGTGTTTTTTAACCGACGTTGAATTTGCATAATTGTAAATAGTACTTATACTTATAATGCACATGAAAATTCAGCAAATATCAGTGAGCTATAAGAAAAGTTTGTCTATATTAGGTGAGAAAGAAACGTCTGCTGAATGCCTACACAGGTTAAATGTACAACAACTTTTTTTGTTCGCATCTGAGGCTGGTTGCGATCGCCGCGACAACTTCCCTTACTTGGCTATTATTCAAACCTGGATACATGGGTAATGATAATACTTGCTGCGCCAACTTTTCGGCACGGGGAAAATCACCAGTATGATAGCCTAAGTTGGTGAATGCTGGCTGGAGATGACAGGGAATTGGATAGTGAATACCATTTTGGATTCCTGCGGCTGTCAGTTCTTCTTGAAGTTGCTGGCGGTTTGTGGCACAAGACTCATCTACCTTAATGACGTAAAGGTGATAAATGTGTCCCTCTGCGCTGCGGTTTTGTATCGGGATAATCCCTTTTGATGCTACTCGTGCTAATTCAGCATCGTATTCTTGGGCAGCATTCCACCGTTCTCGATTCCAGTCTGATAAATAAGGGAGTTTCTGTAGCAATACTGCTGCCTGCAATGTATCCAAGCGGCTGTTAGTTCCAAGTTCCACATGATAATACTTTTGATGAGCACCGTAATTCCGCAAGCGTAAAGCTTTTTGGGCGACATCCACATCTGGTGTTACCAGCATCCCGCCATCTCCAAATGCCCCCAAGTTCTTGCTAGGATAGAAACTAAAAGCTGCAGCAATCCCCACCGAACCAGCTTTATATCCTTCTCTTTCGGCTAAGTGCGCTTGAGCTGCATCTTCAAATATTAATACTTTATATGTTTCGGCAAAGTCTAATAATTGCCGTGGTGATACCATTTGTCCATACAAATGTACAGGGATAATCGCTTTAGTTCTGGGTGTCACTGCTCGGGAAGCTGCATCTAAATCAATTAAAGCTGTTTGATAATCACAATCAACCAAAATTGGTTTTGCTCCAGCACGAATCACTCCGATTAACGTTGCGACAAAGGTGTTTGCCGGCAAAATGACTTCATCTCCCGCACCAACGTTACAGGCTTGTAAGCCAAGTGCGATCGCGTCTGTTCCTGAAGCAACACCAACACCATAATTTGTACCGCATGCGGCAGAAAATGCTACCTCAAAATCGAACAGCGCTTGCCCCAAAACAAAATCTCCTTTATCCAAGACATTTAGAATTGCTTGTTGTAGTTGATTTTGAATTGGCTGATGTTGTAACTTCAGATCTACAAAAGGAATATTGACTGTCATTTTATTCATTTTCTCAAAAGTCATAATAGTTAATTTTTAAAATACTCTTCGTGAAGACACATTCTATTTTGTCTAAAGACTAAAATATGAGCAGAGCATTCTGATGAAGAGTTAGTAAAGTTTTTATGAGCTTTTAAATATTTACCAAAACTTTAGAGGTGAGATGACTCAATAGTTGTCAATTATATCACAAATAAGAAATGATTTTTTTACTCGGCAAAACAATCAGATATTTATCTACAAATATCATCAGCTATGATATGTTAACCTAAGTTACTAGTTAGGCATATGCAGTCGTTATTCATAGGTAATAATTTCTTTTCCATTGCTCATTATCAGGACGCATTTACATATCTATTACAGGTCGGCACTATCTAAAATTATGCTACTAAACAGCTAAAAATTATGTGTTTCCAGCTTTCTAATTTTTACTTATTAATTCTAAGGGAGCAATACCAGCAACTTCGTTATTAGCAGTCGTGCTAAAATTTTCATCACTCAGGTAAAACTAAATATGGAGACAATTCATATCAATATAGTTAC